>PFJA01000236.1 GCA_002782905.1 Lysobacterales bacterium CG_4_10_14_3_um_filter_64_11 | reverse complement strand
CCGTATGCCATCGGGTCGAAAGCTGAAGTCGCTGGATTCCAGCTTGCGCTGGAATGACGAACCCAAGGGTTCCGGTTCCAACGGTGCCATTCGGTCAAGAGGCTGTTTTGTGGTAACCGTCCGCCCCAGCCCATCTATTCGCCAGCGGCCGAGTGCGGTTTGATGGGCGCTCGGTAGCTGATACGGAGCGAACGGTGCGATGAAACGGGAGCGGTATGGTGCGGTGGTGTGGGCGATGCGCTTGCACGAGTGGCGATGCAGCGGGATGTCGTTGTCGGCGTATTGCCGGTATGCGGGTTGGAGCTATGCGACGGCGCGGGCATGGCGGCTGCGCTGGTTGCGTGATTTGCTGGGGCCGTTGCCGCGCTTCGAGGTGCTGGAATGATACCGGTGCTGGCAGGGTCGGCGGTGGTGCGGGTGAGCCTGGCGCCGGTGGACTTTCGTCTGGGCCTTGATGGTTTGAGTTTACGTGCGCAGGCGGTGGCCGGGGCGTCGGTGTTCAGCGATGTGTTCGTGTTCTTCAACCGCGGCTTGGACAAGGTCAAGATTCTGCGCTACGACCGGCACGGGTTCTGGTTGTGCTATCAGCGCCTGGCGCGCGGCCGGTTCGTGTTGCCGGGGTCGGCGGTGCTCGATGCGGTGGAGTTGCGCTTGCTGCTGGAGGGGATCGATTTGTCGGTGCGGCGGTTGCAGCCGGTGGTGGTGAAACGGTTGGCGTGAGGGCCGAAAAACACGAAAAATATATCAACATAATGCGCTGATTATCTTGACATTATTCGTATTTTCGCGGATAATCTCTCCATGCCCGCAGCGACTCTTTCCATTGCCGAAATCGACCTGCTGAGGGACGAGAATACGCGCCAGCAGCGGGACATCGCGCAACTGCGCGCGCTGGTCGAGAAACTGACATTTCAGTTAGCGATGCTCAAGCGCATGCAGTTTGGGCAGAAGTCCGAGGCGCTATCGGTGCTGATGGGCGATCTGTTCGGTACCCCGACCGAGCTGGAACAACCCAGCGCGCCACCCAAGGCGCCGCCGCACAAGGCCAGCCGCGAGCCCAAGGCGCCGCCGCGCGTGACTCTGCCGCCGAACCTGCCGGTCGAAGTGGTCATGCTCGATCTGCCCGAGGCCGACAAGCTCAGCACCGACGGCACGCCGCTGCGCCAGATCGGCGAAGAAACCAGTGACCGCCTGGCGGTGGAGCCGGGCCGGTTCTACATCAAGCGCACGGTGCGCCCGAAGTATGCCGATTCCGCGTTGCCGGAAAACGGCGTGCGCTGCGCGCCGCTGCCGGCACGGGTCATCGACGGCGGCTTGCTCGATGAGAGCGTGCTGGCCGACATGGCCATCCGCAAGTTCGACGACCATTTGCCGCTGCACCGGATCAGCGAAATCTACTACCGCGACGGCGGCGTCGATCTGGCCAAGCAAACATTGAGCGATGCCGTGCTGGCCTGCGCGAGTTGGCTGGCACCGCTGCATGCCGCCGTGCTGGCCGCGCTCAAGGCCGATCGCGTACTGCACGTGGATGAAACCGTGCTGCCGTTGCAAGCACCGGGCAAGACGATCAAGGCGCGCGCCTGGGCCTACGTCGGCACCACGGTCAAACTGATCTACTACGACTTCACCCTCAGCAAGGCCGGCCACCACGTGCGTGAACGCCTCGCCGACTGGGGCGATCCCGAAAACCCGGTGTACCTGCAAGCGGACGCGGCCAGCAACTACGACGGCTTGTACGCGCAATCCCCGCACATCCGCGAGGTTGCCTGCTGGGCGCATGCCCGACGCAAGTTCTTTGAGGTTGCCAAGCACGGCAACACGCCCACCGCCAGTGGTGCGCTCGAACGCATCAACGCCCTGTTCGAGATCGAACGCCAGGCCAGTGAAGCCGGCCTCGATCATTACCAACGGCAACGCTGGCGGGCCGAACACGCCAAACCCAGGCTCGACGAACTCGACCAGTTCCTCAAAACCGAACAACGCCAACTGCTGCCCAACACCCCGACCATGGCCGCCATCGGCTATGTCCAGAACCACTGGCACGCATTCACCCGCTACCTCGACCACGGCCAGTGCGTGATCGACAACAACGCTGCCGAACGCGCCCTGCGCGTGGTCGCCGTCGGCCGCAAGAACTGGCTGTTCGCTGGCAGCGAACGCGGCGGCCATGCCGCCGGCATTTTCTACACCCTGATCGAAAGCGCCAAGGCCAA
>PFJA01000221.1 GCA_002782905.1 Lysobacterales bacterium CG_4_10_14_3_um_filter_64_11 | reverse complement strand
TTTCACTGCGGGCCACCTCATTGCTGCGCAGTACCCCGGTAGCCCGGGTTGAGGCGAAGCCGAAACCCGGGGCGCATCGCGCCCGAAACCCGGGAACCTAAGCCCGTTCACCATGGCCGCGCGCAAAATCCCGGGTTACGGCCTGCGGCCTAACCCGGGCTACCACACCGCGTACAACCCGGTGCACACCGCGCTGGCGAAACCGGGGCGCGTCACTTTTCGCGCCCTTTGCGGCCCGAATGCTTTGCGCTGTTCCCGAATCCCGAGTCACAACACCTCCACCGTGATGTTGCGGTTGGTGTAGATGCAGATGTCGGCCGCGATCTTCAGCGCCTCCTCGGCGACGCCGCGCGCATCGAGCGCACTGTGCGCCAGCAGGGCGCGCGCCGCCGACAGGGCAAACGGGCCGCCCGAACCGATCGCGATCAAGCCGTCCTCGGGTTCGATCACATCGCCGTTGCCGGAAATAATCAACGACGTTTCGCTGTCGGCAACCGCAAGCAGCGCTTCGAGCTTGCCCAGCCGCCGCTCGGTGCGCCAGTCCTTGGCCAGTTCGACCGCTGCGCGCACCAACTGGCCGTTGTGCTTTTCCAGCTTGCCCTCAAACAACTCGAACAGCGTGAACGCATCGGCGGCGGCGCCCGCGAACCCGGCCAGCACCCGGCCCTCGCGCCCCAATCGCCGCACCTTGCAGGCGTTGGCCTTCATCACCGTGTTGCCGAGAGTGACCTGACCATCGCCAGCAACGACGACCTGGCCGTCGCGACGCACGCTGATGATGGTGGTGGCGTGGATGGTTTCCGCCATGGTGTGGCTCCGATTACCTGAACTGGCTTGATGGGGACGAAGTCCGCGCCACACAAGGGAGCCTTGTTGTCCAGGGAAGCCTCTTGCAACCGTAGCGAGCGGGTGAGGCCCCGGGTTTCGGCTTCGCCTCAACCCGGGCTACCGGGTTTGCGCCGCGCCCGTGGATGCGCCGCATCATAGACCCTGGCCAGATGCTGGAAATCCAGATGGGTGTAGATCTGGGTGGTGGCGATATCGGCGTGGCCGAGCAGTTCCTGCACCCCGCGCAGATCGCCGGAGGATTCCAGCACGTGGCTGGCGAAGCTGTGCCGCAGTAAATGCGGGTGCACACGCTTCCACACGCCCTGCCGCTGTGCGAGCTGTTTTACGCGCAACTGCACGGCGCGCGCTGAAATCGGTGCGCCACCACGGCCGGGGAATACCGGCGTCTCGGCGGTCACCGTCGCTTGCGCGCGCCACGCCTGCAACGCGTCGCGCGCGAAGCGGCCAACCGGCACGATCCGGGTTTTGTTGCCCTTGCCATCAACCCGCACCAGCCCTTCAGCCAGGTCGAGCGCGCCCCAGCGCAGGCCGCACAGTTCGGACAGGCGCAGGCCGGAGGAATAGAACAACTCCAGCATGGCGCGATCGCGCAGACCCAGCGGCACATCGGTTGGCACTTCCACCAACCGACCCATTTCATCGGCGTCCAGCACCTGCGGCAGCTTGCGCGGTGCCTTGGGCGCGTGCAGGCCGGCGCTGGGATCGGCCGCGATGGCGCCCCGGCGCAGCAGATCGCGCAACAATCCGCGACACGCCGAGAGCCGGCGTTGCAGGCTTTTGCCGCTTAGTCCGCGGCGATGCTCGCTGGCGATGAAGGTGCGCAGTGCCTCGCTCGTCAGCGAGCACCACGCAGCATGTCCGTTCGCCGTCATCCACTGCACCAGCGCGCCCAAGTCGCGGCCGTAGGCATCCAGCGTATGCGCCGAGCAGCGCCGCTCTACTCGCAAGCGCGCGAGATACTGCTCAACGGCGAGGCTCAGCGCAACAGGCTCGTCCATCGCTTACTCGCCGTCGTAGCGTGCCAAAGCGGCCGCCAACGACTGCGCCATCAGGCGCAAGAACACGGTGCCCATACCCGGGAAGAAGCGGTTGGCGTCGCGCGAACCGACCGCCAGCAGGCCGCGTTCGGGGATCGCCATCAGCGCACTCGACTGAATCTGCGTGTGGCTCGCGCCAAACAGGCGTTGCTGCTTGTCGCTGTGCAAGCGGCCGCAAAGCGGCTCGCCATCGCTCACAAATTGCGCGAACGGTGCCAGCTCCGCCGCATCGGCAGCGATGATCTGCAACCACGGCTCGTTGCCCAGTCCGGTGACCGGGTGGTACAGCACCACACTGACCTGATCGCCGTGAAAATCCTCGCCCAGGCTCGCCACCATCGCGCGCACGGTGTCGGCCGCGCTGCGCTGGCGCATCAGGGTCAGCGCGAGTTGATGGGTACGCACCGCAAGCCGTTCGTTGTCCTGGGCGGTAGCGAACAGCTCATGCAGACGGCGGTTCAGTTCGCGATTCTTGTCGCTCAGCACATCGAGCTGATAACTGGCCAGCGACGTGGCACTGCCCTCCTGCCGCGGCGGCGC
>PFJA01000103.1:10788-11045 GCA_002782905.1 Lysobacterales bacterium CG_4_10_14_3_um_filter_64_11 | reverse complement strand
ATCGGCGCATTGACCGTCGGTGTGGTCACCAAACCGTTTCATTTTGAAGGCCGACGTCGTCGTCGCCAGGCTGAAGAGGGGATTCGTAACCTCGCAGCATCGGTGGACACGCTTATCACCATCCCCAATCAGCGACTTCTCGCGGTGGCAGGTGATGACACAACGATTCTGGAAGCCTTCAAGCGGGCCGACGAAGTCTTGCTGCAGGCAGTGCAGGGTATTTCGAGCCTGATCACTGTGCGCGGTCTCGTGAACGT
>PFJA01000103.1:0-10749 GCA_002782905.1 Lysobacterales bacterium CG_4_10_14_3_um_filter_64_11 | reverse complement strand
CATGGCGATGATGGGCACCGGCAGCGGCCGTGGCGAATCGCGGGCGCTCGATGCCGCTGATGCCGCAGTCAGCAACCCGCTGCTGGAAGACATCAGCCTAGCCGGCGCGTGCGGGGTATTGGTCAACATCACCGCCGGCCCGGATTTCACCATGCGCGAGTTCGACGAAATCGGCCGCACCATCGAGGAGTTTGCTTCCGAAGATGCCACTGTGGTGATTGGTACCTCGCTCGACCCGGACATGCAGGACGAAGTGCGCGTGACCGTGGTCGCCACCGGCCTCAATCGTGGTGCGGCGCGGCAGCCGGTGCGTTCCGGCGAGCGCGAGCCGGTAGTGCAGCCACGGCCGATCAAACTGGTGCGCAACGGCAGCACCGGTGCCATCGAAAACGCCAACGACTTCAATCCGGGGTTGACCGGCAATGGCCTGCGTGGGAACGCTCGCAACGAAGTGGTGGCGAGCAGCGAAACGGCGGTCGACCACACCTATCTGGACATCCCTGCGTTCCTGCGGCGACAGGCGGATTGACCGGTTGGTAGTCACCATGCGGCTACCCTGAGTTGCATGGGTTGCGTGCCGCTGCCGCGTCCTCCGCGCGGCTGTGGCATGGCGAGGTTGTCGGCCAAAGCCAAGCTGTCACCGGCCCGCGGCCGGCGAGACACGTTTTCACTGCGGAAATAGCAACCAAGAACGCCTTGCGGCGGGCGCACGGCGGTGTGGCTCGGGCCACACCGATCCGCCACGCTGCTCGGCAATCGCAGGCCGGCGCCGCACTCGCGCATTCCGGTGTTCGGTCGCTGCGCGACACCGCTCGCTTTGCTCGCTAGGCGGTTACTTCGCCGCTGCGCGGCGCGTTCGGTCAAACACCGGCGCCTTACCCTGCGCGTGCCAGCGATGCGACCTCGCAACCCACGACATCGTGCTCATTTAGGTCGGCTCAAAGCGCGAAGGGCTGGCGCCGACATCCGGACTTGGATGTACGTTGCGCTTCTCCTTTGCGCTTTTTTGCGTCCCTTGCGAACCGGAAGCGTTACGCTCTTCCGGTGCTCCCGTGCTCCCGTGCTCCCGGCTTTATAGGGTCCCGGCCCGCCGTCAAGACAGGGTTCGCGCGACTTTATGTTATGCTCGCCAAGGTTTTACGCCGTGGTTGCGCCGGGGAAAGCATGCAATGATCAAACAGCGCACGCTGAAGAACGTGATCCGCGCCACCGGCGTTGGCATCCATTCCGGCGAAAAAGTATTCATGACGCTGCGTCCGGCAGCGATCAATACCGGTATCGTGTTCCGCCGCGTCGATCTCGATCCGGTGATGGAGTTGCCTGCGCATGCGCAAGCGGTGGGCGATACCCGCATGTCCACCACGCTGGTCCATGAGGGCGTGCGGGTCGCCACGGTTGAGCACTTGCTGGCGGCGATGGCTGGCCTTGGCATCGACAATGTCTATGTCGAGCTGTCGGCAGCCGAAGTGCCGATCATGGATGGCTCGGCCGGGCCGTTCGTGTTCCTGATCCAGTCCGCCGGCATCGAAGAACAAGACGCGGCCAAGCGGTTTGTGCGCATCCACAAGTCGGTACAGGTCAGTGACGGTGATCGCTGGGCACGGTTCGAGCCGTTCGATGGCTTCAAGGTCGGTTTTACCATCGAGTTCAGCCATCCGTTGTTTGCGCAGGCACAGTCGCGGGCGGAAATCGATTTTTCCCACACCTCGTTCGTCAAGGCGATCAGCCGCGCCCGCACCTTTGGCTTCATGAAAGACATTGAGATGCTGCGCGAGCGCAATCTGGTGCTGGGCGGCAGCATGGATAACGCGATCGTGCTCGACGATTACCGCATCCTCAACGAGAGCGGGCTGCGTTATGCCGACGAGTTTGTGCGCCACAAGATTCTTGATGCGATCGGCGACATCTACCTGCTGGGGCATGGCCTGATCGGTGCGTTCAATGGCCACAAATCCGGCCACGAGTTGAATAACCGCCTGTTGCGCACGCTGCTGAGCGATGCCAGTGCCTACGAGGTGGTCAGCTTCGACGACGCCCAGGCGTTGCCGTTTGCGGCCGGTCTGCTGGCGCCGGTTTCGGCGTGAACCCCTTGAATCGATTGCCGTTATACCGTTGCTCGCGGGCGCCGGGGCAGTGTGACTGGCGTCACGTTTTTGGGTGCGCGATGGGCTTGAAACTTAACGGCACTGGAACGCAACGGCAAAATGGCCTAAGGTCGGCCAGTGTTGTTCGTGGTTGGGCGCGCGCTGCGCGCTGAATCGGCGAACACAACGTCACGGCAGGGATGCCAGTTTCAGCAGTTTGGCCTGCAATTCGGGGTCGGTAATGGATTGTGCGGCAGACCGCAGCGCATCGCGGCCGGCCGCTGAGAGGGGAGCGCACGGCGTTGTCTCCGGGGGAGGCAGTGGCAAAGACGCGACCTTGAGTGTGAGCTCACGTGCCGGAATGCCGGCGCTGTTTGCGGCAGCCAGCAAGGTGTCGCCGAACAGACGCAGTTTGGCCTTCCAGACCGGTGAGCTGACCAGAAAAACAAGCGTGTCGTCTCGGATATTGGCCAATGTGCAATGGTTGGCCAGTGCTGGCGGCAAGGATTTGCGCAAGTGCGTGTCGAGCGTGACCAGCCACTGGGCACGTTGGGCGATGCCACCGAGCGCGCTGCCGGCAGCCGCCAATGCGGTCTGTGCGCTGGCGGGGCGGGCGGCAACGTGCTGGCGATTGACGGAGTGATGCTTCATGAATGTCATCATCGTAGCGAAATTCCTGCGTGGGCCGCGAAATTTCGCATTACGTGACCCCAAGGTGATTGCCGCCGCCGCCGCCGGGCTTGCCGCCATTGTGGTTTGCGGGTTTGCCCTCGGTTTTTTTGCGCGTGGGCTCAATGGCCCGGCACGCGCGCAGTTGCAGGCGATGCAGGCGCGCCTCGACGCGCAGGACACGGCACTGCTGGAAGTGCGTGCCAGTTCGGAGCGCGAAGTCAACGCCATGGCGGCGCGTTTGGGTGAATTACAGGCACAGGCCAACCGGCTCAATGCGCTGGGTGAGCGCCTCACCCGCTCCGGAAAGCTGGGCGACGGCGAGTTCAATTTCATCGAGATGCCCGGTGTCGGCGGTATCGATCCGGCGACTCAACAGTCGGCTTCCGATGTGCGCAGTCGCCTTGATGAACTCGAACTCCAGCTGCAATCCTCCGGCGAACAACTCGGCCTGATCGAGTCGCTGCTGGCCGATCAGGATGTCGACATGAGCGCTACCCCGGCCGGCATGCCGGTCCGTGGTGGCTACATGAGTTCGCATTTTGGCAACCGCACCGATCCGATCAGCGGCGGTAGCCAGTTCCATCGCGGTCTGGATTTCAGCGGCAAACTGGGCGACCCGGTTACCGCGGTCGCTGATGGCGTGGTGATATTTTCCGGCCGTGATGCCGGCCTTGGCAACCTGGTCGAGATCGATCATGGCAACGGCCTGATGACGCGCTACGCCCACAACAGCCGGCTCATCGTGCAGGTTGGCGAGCGTGTCCGTGCCGGCGACCGGATCTCGCTGATCGGTTCGACCGGCCGCTCGACTGGCCCACACCTGCACTTTGAAGTGTGGCGCGATGGCCGCCCGGTCAACCCGCGCCAGTTTCTGCAAAGCAGCCGCGGCTGACCGCTGCGGCGAGCGCTTGAAGCGCGACGAGCCGTCCCCACGTTACAATGGCGCCTTTGCGGGTCAGTCCGGTAATCGGCTGACTCAGCGCGTAGTGTGCTGGGTCGCCGAGGGTGGCCCGATTTGCGAACCGTGTCGGCGCCAGGTGCACTGATGGTCGTGAATCGCGCAGGCCGAAGCGATTGGCCCGCCCCTCGATAGCGTTGCGCCACTTTCCCAATCCAACCCGGTCACCATGATCAATTCCCTGCTTACCCGTGTATTTGGCAGCCGCAATGAGCGCCTGCTGCGTCAGTTGCAAAAATCCGTCGTTCGCATCAATGCGCTGGAGCCTGAACTCACGGCGCTCGACGATGATTCGCTGAAGGCCAAGACGGCCGTGTTTCAGCGGCGGGTGACTGATGGCCAGAGCCTGGATGCGCTCCTGCCCGAAGCATTCGCGGTATGCCGCGAAGCCTCGCGGCGGGTGCTGGGCATGCGCCACTACGATGTCCAGTTGATCGGTGGCATGGTGTTGCACATGGGCAAGATCGCCGAGATGCGCACCGGCGAGGGCAAAACCCTGGTCGCCACGCTGGCGGTGTACCTGAATGCGCTAGCCGGCAAAGGTGTGCATGTGGTTACCGTCAACGATTACCTGGCGCGTCGCGATGCCGCCTGGATGGGCAAGCTTTACAACTGGCTGGGCCTGAGCGTGGGCGTGGTGTATCCGGGCATGCCGCACGCCGACAAAAAGGGCGCCTACGCCGCCGACATCACCTACGGCACCAACAACGAATACGGTTTCGACTACCTGCGCGACAACATGGCGTTGTCCAAGGACGACCGTTTCCAGCGTGAACTGAACTTCGCCATCGTCGATGAGGTGGATTCGATCCTGATCGACGAGGCGCGCACGCCATTGATCATTTCCGGGCCGGCCGATGAGTCGCCCGATTTGTATGTCAAGGTCAATCGCATCGTGCCCAAACTGGTCAAGCAGGCCAGCGAGGACGGCGAGGGCGATTTTTTTGTCGACGAGAAAGCCAAGCAGGTGCATTTGTCGGAAGCCGGCATGGAGAATGCCGAACGGCTGCTGCATGAGGCGGGCATCCTCAAGGACGAAGAGGACGCGCTGTACGCGGCCAACAATCTGGCGATCGTGCACCACCTCAATGCCGCACTGCGCGCCAATGCGCTGTATCAGCGCGATGTCGATTACATCGTGCGCGACGGCGAAGTGATTATCGTTGACGAGTTCACCGGCCGCACGCTGGCCGGGCGGCGCTGGTCCGATGGTCTGCATCAGGCGGTCGAGGCCAAGGAAGGGGTGCCGATCCAGCGCGAGAACCAGACCCTGGCGTCGATCACCTTCCAGAACTTCTTCCGCATGTACGGCAAGTTGTCGGGCATGACCGGTACCGCTGATACCGAAGCGTACGAGTTTCAGCAGATCTACGGCCTGGAAGTGGCGGTCATCCCCACCAACCGGCCGATGGTGCGCAAGGATCATCCCGATCTGGTGTTTCTCAATCGCCAGGCCAAGTTCAAGGCAGTGCTGGAAGATATCCAGGACTGCCATCAGCGCGGGCAGCCGGTGCTGGTGGGCACCACCTCGATCGAAACCTCGGAAATGTTGTCCGACCAGTTGCGTGCGGCCGGCGTCAGCCACGAGGTGCTCAACGCCAAACAGCACGAGCGCGAGGCGCAGATCGTGGCGCAGGCAGGTCGGCCCAATGCGGTCACCATCGCCACCAACATGGCCGGTCGCGGTACCGATATCGTGCTGGGCGGCTCGCTGGAGCATGAGCTGGCGGGTCTGGGCGAAGACTTGCCCGAGGCCGAGCGCGAGCAGGTGAGCAAAGGCTGGAAACAGCGCCACGAAACGGTGATTGCCGCCGGCGGCCTGCACATCATCGGTACCGAGCGGCATGAATCGCGGCGCATCGACAACCAGTTGCGTGGCCGTTCCGGGCGCCAGGGCGACCCCGGCTCGTCGCGTTTCTTCCTGTCGCTGGAAGACAACCTGATGCGCATCTTCGCTGCCGACTGGGTGCAGAAGGCGATGAAGATGATGGGCATGAAAGAGGACGAGGTGATCGAGTCCGGCATGGTCAGCAAGCGCATCGAGGCAGCGCAGCGCAAGGTCGAGGCGCACAACTTCGACATCCGCAAAAACTTGCTGGAGTTCGATGACGTTGCCAACGATCAGCGCAAGGTGATCTATCAGCAGCGCAATGAACTGTTGGAAGCGGACTCGGTTGCTGAAGCCATAGAGGGCATCCGCGACGACGTGTTCTTCGATGTGGCGCGGCGCTTCGTGGCGGCGCATTCGGTCGATGAACAATGGGATATCGCCGGGCTCGAACGCGCGCTGCTCGACGAGTTTGGCGTCACCCTGGACATTCAGGGCCAGATCAAGGCGCATGACGAGCTCGATGCCGATGGCATCGCGCGATTCGTGATCGAAGGCGCGGCGGCGCATTTTGCCGGCAAGGAAGCGCAGATCGGTGCCGAGATGATGCGCCATCTGGAAAAGCACGTGATGTTGACGGTGCTCGATCAAGTCTGGAAGGAGCACCTCTCGCGCATGGATTACCTGCGCCAGGGCATCCACCTGCGCGGTTATGCGCAAAAGCAGCCGAAGCAGGAATACAAGCGCGAGGCGTTCGAGCTGTTCGAGCAGATGCTGGCCAAGGTGCAGGTCGATGTGATCACCATCCTCGCCCGCATCCGGGTACGTAGCGAAGAGGAAATGGCGCAGATCGAGGCACAGGAACGGCAACGCCAGCAAGCCCGACCGATGGAGTTTCAGCATCCCGAAACCGGCGGTTACTCGGCCGATGAAGAGGCGGCGCAAGCGCAGGCGGCGGGAGGCGCTGCTGCCGTGGCGGCACACGAGCCGGCGCGCTCCGGGCCGAAGGTTGGCCGCAACGATCCTTGTCCGTGTGGTTCGGGCAAGAAGTACAAGCAGTGCCACGGCCAGTTGAATTGAGCGGAGCCTTGCGCAACCCGTTGCGCGACGCAATGGCGGTGGTCGAGCCGTGCGCCGTGCGCCGCTGGCGGGCGTTGCCAGCGGCGACCTGACGGGTGCAGTGAGCGATGGCGGCTGAACCGGTACATGTCAGCGCGGCGGTGTTGCACGATGCCCACGGCCGTGTGTTGCTGGCGCGGCGCAGCCACGGGCGCGATCTCGCCGGTGCCTGGGAGTTTCCCGGTGGCAAGCTTGAGCCGGGTGAAACGCCGCCGCAGGCGCTGTGCCGTGAGTTGCACGAAGAATTGGGAATTCGGGTCCGCCCCGCCGACTGCAGCGCCTTGATCCGGGTGCCACATGCCTATCCGCACAAGCGGATCGTGCTCGACGTTTATCGAGTCAGTGCATGGCAGGGCGTGCCGCATGGCAGGGAAGGCCAGGCGCTGGCGTGGACACCGATGTACAAATTGGGCGATTACGCGATGCCGGCCGCCGATTTGCCGGTAATCGCTGCCTTGCTGCAGCCGCAGCAGTATCTGCTGACGCCGGCGCGCGCAGGGCCGTTGCGCGGCTTTGCCGATGCGTTGCGGGTGGCCTTGGTGCAGGGCGCGCAGCGCATCCAACTGCGCATGCCCGGCCTGGATGCCCATGCGCTGCGCGAATATGCGCATCTGGCTCGGCAATTGTGCGCCGAGGTCGGCGCCAGCCTGTTGCTCAACGGCGATGTGGCGTTGGCGCGTGAACTGGCGCTGGGTGTGCATCTGCGCGCTGCGCAACTGGCTGCTTTCGACCGCCGGCCGCTGCCACCGGAATTGCCGGTCGCGGCGTCGTGTCACAACGCCGCCGAGTTGGCGCTCGCGCAGGCGCTGGGTGTCGATTTTGTCGTGCTCGGCCCGGTACAGCGCACGCCGTCGCACCCCGATGCGGAGCCATTGGGCTGGGCGGCATTTGCCGCACTGCGCGAATCGACAAGCCTGCCGATCTACGCCATCGGCGGCATGGGCGTGGATGATTTCGCCATTGCCCGTCAGCACGGTGCGCAGGGCATCGCCGGCATCAGCGCACTGTGGCCATCTGGCGGCGCGCGGTAAAGCTGCGACTGGGGATTGGGGACTCGGAAAAGCCAAAGCGAACAGTCCGAGCAAAATCTCGCAACCGTGGCGTTCCGAGTCCAAACAATGTTTTCAAGCCTGCGACCGGCCATGCCGTCATTGCGAACGCGCAGCGTGAAGCAATCCAGTGCGTGTGTTTGGCACGATAAAGCGCAGCTTTACTCGCGCCGTGCGAGCCCTTGCAGTTCACGCAATAGCGCATCTGGATCGCTGATCGGCGCTAGACACGCGCTGCCGGTGCACAGGTAGGCGATTCCATCACCCTTGCCCGGGTGCATCGGTAGCGGGTCATCGGCTGCGCTGGCGCATGGCAACTGGATCACGGCAATGCCTTGGCGGTGTGCCGCCGTGATTGCAGGCTGCCAGACAGGACCGCGCTGGTGCGGCAGACGCAGCACCAGTTGCGTTGCTGGTGCATGCCAGTCGCGCAGCACCAACAGCAGGCTTGCAGCGGCGGCCGGCTGGCTGTGCAGGGTGTCGTTGCCGGCACACAGACAGCGCTCGACGGCATCGAGATAACGCGGTTCGGCCAGCAGCCACGCCAGCCGCAACAACGCTTGCGCGGCGATCGCTGCGCCGGCGGGCGTGGCTTCGTCGATAAAGCTGCGCGGTCGTACCGGCAGCGTTTCCTGATCATCCGCGGTGAAGAAAAAACCGCCGCCATCGCTATCTTCAAAATGGGCGAGCAGCGAATCAGCGAGCGCGATGGCACGATGCAGATGGTTCGGGTCGGGATCGACCGCGAGCAGATCCAGATGCGCCAGCAGCAGCCAGGCGGTGTCGTCCAGATACGCCGCGAATTGCGCTTCGCCGCCTTGCACGCTGGCATGCAGCCGGCCATCGCGCATGGCCTTGTCATCGATGAAAGCGACGATGGCGCGCGCGCGCTGAATCCAATCCGGGTGGTCGAGCGCCGCCGCCGCACGCGCGTAGCCGCTCGCCAGCATCGCATTCCATGCGGTCAGGCGTTTGTCATCCAGAGCGGGGCGAATACGGGTGTGGCGCATTGCAAGCAGACGCGCACGGGCAGTATCGAGGTGCTGCTGTGCCAGCGCCAGACTGATGCCAAGCGCATTGGCCACCTCAGCCAGCGGTCGCGCGATGTGCAGATGCCAGTGCCGGCCTTCAAAGTTGGCCGCGGCATCCAAGCCCCAGTGGGCAGCGGCGACGGTGTAGACATCGGGGGGCAATACAGCGCGCACTGCGGCGTTGTCCCAGACGTAGAAACGTCCTTCTTCACCCTCGCTGTCGGCATCCAGCGCCGCGTAATAGCCACCATCGGGCGCATGCATCTCGTGCTCCAGCCAGCGCGCAATGGCTTCGGCGGTGGCGCGGTAATGTGTTTCTCCGCTCAGCGCCGCCGCCTTGGCGTACAGCGGCAACAACAGGGCATTGTCGTACAGCATTTTTTCGAAGTGCGGGATTTCCCAGCGCTTATCGACGCTGTAGCGGCTGAAGCCGCCGCCGAGCTGGTCGTGAATGCCGCCCTCAGCCATGCGTGTGAGGCTGTGCAGTGCCGCCGCACGGCACGGTTCACTGTCCGAGGCCAGCAGCAATTCCAGGTCGCCGCTATGCGGAAACTTGGGCGCGCTGCCAAAGCCACCCCAGTGCGGATCGAAGCGCTGCAGCAACGCATGCTCGGCGTCCGCGACGCGTGTGGCCGGAGGCATGGCCTGCTGTTGCGGCAGCGCATATTGGCGCTGCAAAAAAGCCTGCAATTGCGCACTCTGCGCCGCGGCTTGTTCACGATGGCCAGCGAACCAGGCGCTGACGCGTTGCAACAAATCGGCGAAGGCCGGCATGCCGTAGCGTGGCGATTTCGGGAAATAGGTGCCGGCGAAGAACGGCAACAGATCGTGAGGCGAAAGAAACACCGTCAACGGCCAGCCGCCGCTGCGTTCGGTCAACGCCTGATGCGCCAGTTGATAGATGCGATCAAGGTCCGGGCGCTCTTCGCGATCCACCTTGATATTGACGAAGCGGCTGTTCATCAGCGCCGCCGTCTGCGCATCCGCAAAACTCTCGTGCGCCATCACATGGCACCAATGGCAGGCTGAGTAACCGATCGACAGCAGAATTGGCAGGTCGCGCGCACGTGCCTGCGCCAGCGCGGCGGCATCCCACGGTTGCCAATGCACCGGGTTGTCGGCGTGCTGGCGCAGATAAGGGCTGGACGATTGTGCGAGGCGGTTATGCATTCGATGTCAATTCCTCAGCGCGTGATGGTAAACACAAGGTCATCTCTATCCGAGTGGCGATCATGGCGAGCAAATAGCCCCCCCGCGTTACTGCGGAGGACCTCTGATTTCCGATTGTTGGGCGGCGAGCCGGTAGACTAGCGGTTTGTCAGGATACCGCCCGTGAATGCCGAACCGTATCCCTTGTTGCAACTCAAGCGCGGCGAAGAGCGCCGCCTGCGCGCCGGCCATTTATGGGTGTTCAGCAATGAGGTCGATGTCGCAAAAACGCCGTTGACGGCCTTTGCCGCCGGCGATCCATGCCGGATCGTCGATTACACCGGTCGCGAGCTGGGCAGCGGCTACGTCAACCCGGGCACGCTGATTGCCGCGCGCCTGCTCGATCGCGGTGGCCACGCGTTGGATCGTGCGCTGTTTGTGCATCGCCTCAACGTGGCGCTGGCCCTGCGCGAGCGCTGCTACGACGAACCGTATTACCGGTTGGCGTACGGTGAGAGCGATGGCGTGCCCGGCCTCACCGTCGAGCGCATCGGCGAGGTGGTGGTGGCACAGGCCACCACCGCCGGCATCGAGCGTTTGCGCGAGCCGATCAGCGCGGCCATCGAAAAAGTGTTGTCGCCGCGCGTGTTGGTGTGGAAGAACGATTCCTCGGCGCGGCTGCAGGAGGGGCTGGCCTGTTACGTCGAGGGCAGTGCTGCGCTGGGCGGTGAGCCGGTACTGGTGCATGAAGGCGGGCTGCAATTTGCCGTTGACGTGGATGAAGGACAAAAGACCGGCTGGTTTTTCGATCAAAAAGGCAATCGCGATCGCCTCGCGCCGTATGTCAAGGGGCGCAGCG
>PFJA01000227.1 GCA_002782905.1 Lysobacterales bacterium CG_4_10_14_3_um_filter_64_11 | reverse complement strand
CACCGTGCCCGGAGCGTGCTCGGGCGATGGCAACAAGCTCATCGCCTGATGCTGCTCGGGGTTGAACGGCAAGCCGACCGGATGCACGGTTTGCAGGCCGTGGTCGGACGCCATCTTGAGCAACTGCCGCAAGGTCAGCTCCATGCCCTCGCGCAGCCGCGCGGTATCGGCCACATCCGCGCCCAAACCAGCCTTGAGGCTGTCGATCACCGGCAGCAGATCGCCCAACAGGCGTTCATTGGCAAACCGACGCGCGGAATCGACATCACGCTGCATGCGCCGGCGCTGGTTCTCCAGTTCGGCACGCTCGCGCAGGCTCTGTTCGCGCAACTGCTGCAATTCGGCGAGCGCCGCATTCAGCCGCTCATCGCCGGCAACCGCCGATTCATCACTGACAGCCGGATTATCCGCGGACGTTTCCGCCGCGGTCGGGTCGGTCTGATTTTGCATGGTTCAATCCTGAGTTTGATCAATCCGAAAGGGCGCAGATCGCATGGCACGTACCCGGCACCCTGCCTGCCCGGCTTTATTGGGCCGGCTCGCCGGTATTCAAGGCCTCGCCGAGCACCGCTGCCGTTGCCTGCACGATCGGGATCACCCGTTCATAGGCCATGCGTGTCGGCCCGATCACGCCCAGCACACCCAGCACCTCGCCCTTGGCGGTATAGGGTGCGGTCACCACGGTGCAGCCGTCGAGCGGAGCCATCCCGGTCTCCTCGCCGATGAAGATGCGTACCCCCTGCGCCGAAATGCAGCCTTCCAGCAATTGCAGAATCTCGCGCTTGCGCGCGAACGCCTCGAACAACTCGCGCAGGCGATCGATATCGGACAGGTCGGACACTGCCATCAACCGCGTCTGCCCCGCCACCAGCATGTCGCCGGGATCGGCATCGAATGCCTGTTCGGCCAGATCGACGGCATTGTGCAGGGTCTGCTCCATGGCCGTGCGGGTCTGCCGCAGGTCGTGCAGCAACGCAGTACGAATGTCGCGCAGCGAGCGCCCGGCGAAATGGCTGTTGAGGAAATTGGCGATCTGTTCGAGTTCCGATGGCCCGTACGGGCGACGGGTGACAATGATGCGGTTCTGCACTTCGTTGTCGGCAAACACCAGAATCACCAGCAAGCGGCTGCCATCGAGCGCAACAAAATCAATATGCCGAAACGCGAATTGCTCGCGCGTCGGCACCGTCACCACCCCGACAAAATGGCTCATCGCCGAAAGCAGTTCCGAGACATTGCCGAGCAACGACTGGGTGCTGGCTCCCGCCGGCAAGCGGCCACGCATGTCCTGCAACAGCGCATGGGAAATGGGTTTGAGTTGCAGCAGGCTGTCCACGAACACGCGATAACCTTGCGCGGTGGGAATACGCCCGGCCGAGGCATGCGGCGCTGCCAGCAATCCCAACTCTTCCATGTCCGACATGATGTTGCGGATCGTCGCCGGGCTGACATCCAGCCCCGAATGCTTGGCCAGCGTGCGCGAACCCACCGGTTCGCCATCGCGCACGTACTGCGCAATCAGGGCACGCAGCACGCTGCGGGCACGCGGATCCAGTTCGGGCATGACGGCCATGGGGCTACAACGATCTCGGGAACATGATCTATAGATAAGGGTGAAACGGGCTGCTGGCAAGCGTTTAATGTGAACTCGGCCGCACCGGAAAGCACAATCAGGGGCCGGCCAGCCGTTCCGGCGTTGCCCACCTGCGTTTTCGATGAACACAAACTGGTAGCATTTTGCATTCCCGAACGGTGCTGGTTGCCCATGCTGCGTACCCTGTCGATCCGCGATTTTGCCGTGGTCAGCGAAGCCGAAATCCGCTTCGGTTCGGGCATGAGCGTGGTTTCCGGCGAAACCGGTGCTGGCAAGTCGCTGCTGGTCGATGCGCTGCTGCTGTTGGGCGGGGCGCGCGCCGACAGTACGGTGGTGCGGCACGGCGCCGAGCGTGCCGAACTCACCGCTGAGTTCGACCTTAGCGATTGCGTGCAGGCCGCGCAATGGCTCGCAGAGGAAGCGCTCGACGAAGATGGCCAATGCCAGGTGCGCCGCGTCATTCGCGCCGATGGCGGTTCGCGCGCCTGGGTCAATGGCCGGCCGGCCGCACTGGCGCAATTGCAGGCGCTGGCCGAACACACCGTGGAAGTACATGGCCAGCACGAGGCCCAGGCCCTGCTCGGGCGCGCACACCAACTGAACCTGATCGACGCTTTTGCCGGCCATCAGCAACTGCTGTCCCGCGTTGCCGACATCGCCGCACGATGGGCTGCCGGTGAGCGCCAGCGGGCCGAGATCGAGAGCCGTGGCGATGTCAGCGAACGGCTGGAGTATCTGCGCCACAATCTGGCCGAACTGGAACGCGAAACACTGACGCCCGAAGCGCTGGAGGCGCTCGCCAGCGAGCATCGCCGGGTAAGCCACGGCGCTGCGTTGATCGCTGCTTGCGAACGCGCCGACGCGCTGCTGGCCGGCGATGCGTACGCGGCGCCGGTGCAACTGCTGGGCCAGGCGGCGGCGGAGCTCACGCGCATGGTCGAACACGAGCCTGCCCTGAGCGAGGTCGTCGCGCTGCTCGATTCAGCCGCTATCCAGATCGATGAGGCACAACGTTCACTGACACGCATCCGCGACACGCTCGACATCGACCCGGAGCACCTGCGCGAACTGGAACAGCGGCTCAGCCGCCTGCACGATTTAGCGCGCAAACATCGCGTGCCGCTGGCCGAACTCGCCACCCATCGCGAGCACCTGCATGCACAAGTGCAATCGTTGGCCGATGCCGGCAACGCACTCGCCGCCATCGAGCAAGCGCAGGCAGCCCATCGCAACGCGTGGCTAGAGGCGGCCGCAACGCTTGGCAGCCAACGCCGCACGGCCGCTACCGCGTTGTCGGAACGGGTCAGCGCGTTGATGTGCGAGCTGGGCATGGCCGGTGGCCGCTTTGACGTGCTTGTGGAGGCCAGTGCCAGCGATAGCCCACAGCCACAGGGGGCCGAACGGGTCGAGTTTCTGGTTGCGGCCAACCCCGGCCAGCCGCCGCGTCCGCTGCGCAAGGTCGCTTCCGGTGGCGAACTCGCACGCATCAGCCTGGCGATCGAGGTCGCCGCATTGGGCCTTGATAGCGTGCCGACGATGGTGTTTGATGAGGTCGACAGCGGCATCGGTGGTGCCGTGGCCGAAGTAGTGGGGCGCAAACTGCGCGCGCTGGGCAGCCAGCGCCAAGTGCTGTGTGTCACCCACCTGCCGCAGGTGGCGGCACTTGGCCATCAACATATTCAGGTAAGCAAGGACAGTACCGGCGGCATCACCCGCAGCCACATCGTGGCACTGGATCGTGCCGGCCGCGTTGAGGAACTGGCGCGCATGCTCGGCGGCGTGGAGATCACCCAGGCCACCCGCACCCACGCCAAACAGATGCTCGCTACCGGGCAGACCGACTGATCGCCACGAAGGCGCGTCCGCGCACCTTTTCTCCCGTTGCCACCCTCTGTACAGGGACACGGCAATCAGGAGTCGCCATGAACGACCTCGGCAAAGGGATGTTCGCCGGCATGAGCGCCGCCCTGCTCACCGGCGCAGTGGATCAGATGTTGCACGGCGTAGGCGGCGTGGGTGGTGTTGACGTATTCAGCCTCAGCGTGCTCGTCTCGCAGCCGCTGATCGGCGCCACCACCAGCGCGCCGGCGTGGCTGACTTGCGCCGCCGTTGGCGCATTGCTTTACGGCAGTGCATTCGCGCTGCTGTTTACCCGCCTGCCCGGCCAGGCAGCGGTCTGGCGCGGCATCGTGTTCGCCAGCGTAGTGTGGCTGGGGTTGATGCTGGTTATCATGCCCGCCACGGGCGTTGGCCTGTTTGGCCTGAGCATCGGTTACGGTACGCCATGGCTGACGTTAGCCACGCATCTGTTTTTCGGCATCGCACTGGGTGCGATGTACCGTCGCCTGAACCCAAAACGGCTATAAACACAGCACTTAAACTACAGGAATATCAATGCCATGTACAATATTATTCGCATATTTTGTGTGATTGCTCTGCTGCTGGTGTCGGCCCCCAATCACGCCCAGACTGGCACCCGCACCGACGATGCCGAAGCCAAGGCGCGCACGGCGCGAACCTGGCCTGTCGACGTGCTACGCGAAACCTTCGGCTTCGACGCCAGCACCCCCGCCGAGGTGCCGTTGACGGAGTTGATTCAGGGCTGCCCGGCGCGGGATTGCATCCCGGCGATCGAAAACCCGAAGTTCGTCAGTGCTGCGCAAGCAGACTTTCTGGCCGACGATGACATCGTGCTGGCGATCTCGGTCGATGGCGTGCACCGCGCCTATCCCACCGCGATTCTGGCACACCACGAAATCGTCAACGACACCATCGCCGGCCAGCCAATCGCCATCACGTACTGTCCGCTGTGCGGTTCCGGTGCGGCATTCTCGCGGCGGATCGGCGGCGAGGTAACCAGCTTCGGCGTGTCCGGCGTGCTGCACAACAGCGACTTGGTGCTGTATGACCGTGCATCGAACACGCTGTGGGCACAGGTGATCGGGCGCGGCATCGTTGGCCCACGCAGCGGTGAAAGCCTGACTGCGCTGCCGCTCACGCAAGTAGAGTGGAAGGCCTGGCGCAATGCGCACGCCGATACCCAGGTATTGTCCACCGACACCGGTTTTGCTGTCGCCTACGGCGGCAACCCCTACGGCGACTACGCCAGCAGCGAAAAGGTGTTTTTTCCGCTATCCAACCGCGACACCCGCATCCACCCGAAAATGGTCGTATTCGGCATGCAGATCGACGGCGCCTCGCTGGCGGTAACCGACGAGTATCTGCGTGCCAACCCGCGCATCGAAACCGCATTGGCCGGCGAGACGTTGCTGATCGAACGCGCTGCCGATGGCATGGTCAACGCCCACCGCGCCGATGGCAGCGTGGTGCCGGCAATCCGGCTATTCTGGTTCGCCTGGGCCAGCTTTCATCCACAGACCGAGTTACGCGCGCTACCACGCTGATGCACGCCGCACACCGTCCGCATTCGCTTTGCACAAGGAGTTGTCCGATGTCCCGCATTTTCGGCTGCGCAGTGATCACCGCCGCACTGATGCTCTCCTCACTGACCGCCGGCGCCGCCGGGATCGCGCCCTCGGCCACCGAGATCAGCCCGATCCTGCTCGGCTCCACCCTGCCCGATCCGGCCTTGCGCGATCGTGACGATCAACCCACCACCCTGCACAAGGTGGTTGACGGCAAGCCGGCGGTGCTGGTGTTCTATCGCGGCGGCTGGTGCCCGTTCTGCAACGTGCAATTGAGCGAGCTGCGCGAGATTCATCCCGAACTGACCACGCTCGGTTACCAGTTGATCGCGATCAGCCCGGACCTGCCGGCCGAACTGAACAAGACTCTGGGCAAGGACCAGCTCGACTACACGCTGGTGTCCGACAGCAGCACCGCTGCGGTCAGCGCGTTTGGTATCGGCTACACCGTCGAGGATTCGCTGGTCGCACGCTACCGCATTGGTGGCATCGATCTGGAGAAGGCATCGGGCGAAACCCATCACGTTTTGCCGGTGCCATCGGTGTACATCGTCGATGGCGATGGCGTCCTGCAATTCTCGTATGTGCATCCGGATTACAAGGTGCGTGCGCCGGGACAAGTGATTCTGGCCGCCGCTCGCGAGATCGCCAAACAGACGCACAAGCTGCATCCCAAGCGCTGAACAAGTCCCGTTCGGCGCTTCCCATCTTCATTGATGGGTTGCGCTCTTTTCATTCCGGATCGAGGCTGCGTTGCGGCGCTATTCGCTGGCATCGCCGTTCCTGCTGTTGTTGCCATGGAGTTGCCGATGACGCGCCAATCCCGGTTTCGTGCCTGCCCGCTGTGTGAGGCCATCTGCGGTCTGGAATTGCAGTACCAGGACGACGCGCTGGTCGCCATCCGCGGTGACGCGCACGACCCGTTCAGCCGTGGCCATATCTGCCCCAAGGGCAATGCCCTGCTCGACCTGGAAGCCGATCCCGATCGCCTGCGCCAGCCGATGCAACGGCTCGGTGAACGCTGGCAGCCGATCGCCTGGGACACGGCCTTCGCGCTGGCCGGCGAGCGTCTGGCCGCGATAGCCAGCGCCCACGGCACTGCCGCCATCGCCGCCTATCTGGGCAACCCCAACGTCCATCACTTCGGTTCGATCGCCTACGCCCCGGCACTGCTGCGTCTGCTGAAGTCGCCAAACATCTATTCCGCCTCATCGGTCGATCAGTGGCCGCACCAGTTCGTCAACTGGGCGATGTACGGCCACCAGTTCCTGCTGCCGATTCCCGATATCGACCGTACCGATTGCATGCTGATGCTCGGCGCCAACCCGGTGGTGTCCAACGGCAGCCTGATGACCGCGCCCGGCATCGGCAAGCGCCTGAAGGCCTTGAGCCAGCGCGGCCAGTTGATCGTGGTCGATCCGCGGCGCACGCAAACCGCGCAAATCGCCAACCGCCACCTGTTCATCCGCCCCGGAACGGACGCTCTGTTTCTGGCCGCGCTGTTGCAGCAACTGCAAATCCTCGGCCCGCCCCGTTGCCAACACTACCGCGATCGCCTCGACGGCCTGGACACGGCATTGGCGGCCATCAATGCGTTGCCACTGGATAGTGTCAGCAGCCACACCGGCATCGCGCAAGCCGACATTGCCGACATTGCGAAACGGCTCCATCAAGCGCCCAGTGCCGCCGTCTATGGCCGCATGGGGCTGTCCACGCAGCGCTTCGGCTCGCTGTGCCAATGGCTTATCCAGTTGCTCAATCTGTACACCGGCAACCTTGATCGCGAGGGCGGCACGCTGATCAATGACGCGGCCATGCCGATCACCGGCGCGGGCACAGCCGCCGGCCACTACGCGCGCTGGCACAGCCGGGTACGTGGCTTGCCGGAGTTCGCCGGCGAACTGCCGGTGTCGGTGTTGGCGGAAGAGATCGACACCGCCGGCAATGGCCAGATCCGCGCACTGATCACCAGTGCCGGCAACCCGGTGCTGTCTACCCCCGATGGCCGGCGCCTGGAGCGCGCATTGGGCACACTCGAATTCATGCTCAGCATTGACACCAGCATCAATGAAACCACCCGTTTTGCCGACCTGATCCTGCCGCCTGCGTCGCCGTTGAGCCAGTATCACTACGATCTGATTTTCAATGCGTTTGCGGTGCGCCGGGTGGCCCGCCTGAGTGTGCCGCTGCGTGAACCGCACGCTGATGAACGTGGCGACTGGCAGATTTTCAACGCCACTGCCCAGGCGTACGCCGCCGCATCGGGCACCGCCTTCACGCCGCTGCCCGAGCCATTGCAGTTGATCGCCGGCGGCCTGCAACGCGGCCACAGTGGCATTGATCTGACGGCGTTGCTGGCGGCACCGCATGGCATCGATCTGGGTCCATTGACGCCGTGCCTGCTCGATCGCCTGCAAACCGCCGATCGCAAGATTCACTGTGCGCCGGCACCGTTGCTGGAGGATCTGCCACGCCTGGTCGCCGAATTGGGCCAGCCGGCAACCGCGGGGAGCCTGCGCCTGATTGGGCGTCGCCACCCGCGCAGCAACAATTCGTGGATGCACAACGCGCCGCGCCTGGTCAAAGGCAAGCCGCGGCACCAATTGCACATGCATCCGGATGATCTGGCGGCGCGCGGCATTGCCTCAGGCAGCCAGGTGCGCATCCGCTCGGCGATTGCCGAACTGCACACCGAGGTGCTGGCCGACGCCGATTTGATGCCGGGCGTGGTCTGCCTGCCGCACGGCTTTGGCCACG
Organism: Lysobacterales bacterium CG_4_10_14_3_um_filter_64_11; assembly: GCA_002782905.1. Classification (GTDB taxonomy): domain Bacteria; phylum Pseudomonadota; class Gammaproteobacteria; order Xanthomonadales; family Xanthomonadaceae. The sequence goes on along the minus strand of PFJA01000227.1, from coordinate 3,214 downwards.
GCCGCGCCGGCAGCCAACAACAACTCGCCGATGCCCTGGCTGGCATCAGCTACAACGACCTGAGCGACCCCGATGCGCTTGACGGGCCGACCGGCAATGCTGCACTCAATGGCTTGCTGGTAACCGTTGAGGCATAAAAAAACGGCCCCGGCGCTTGGCGCCGAGGCCGCTCTTGCAAACGTGGCTCAGTACGGGCTTATTCGGCCTCGACCTGATCGGCCTGCAGGCCCTTCGGGCCCTTGACGACCGTGAACGTCACTTTCTGGCCTTCCTTCAGCGTCTTGAAACCGCTGCCCTGGATGGCACGGAAATGAACGAACAGATCCTCACCACCATCGGCCGTGATGAACCCGAAACCCTTGGCGTCATTGAACCACTTGACGATACCACCCTGACGATCCGACATGTACAACTCCTCGAAACAGATGAAATTACGCGGCTGCCCGGACATCCGGTAACTGCGACTGAGGTTGCAAGGAGTTGAGCGAAGCGAGCGATGTAGCGGATCGTTGGATCTACCGCATCGGGCCACATTCCACCGTGACCCTAGCAAACACAGTGCGCGCAGGATAGCGCGTCCTGGATCGTAAAGCGAGCGTTTTTTTGAACATAAGCTGGCTGAGGTTAAACACCACCCCGCCATGGTGGCGACCAGCAACTGCGGTTATGCTTGCGCGATGGCCGAGAAAACCGTGAAATCCGTGATCTTCAAATGGCTGCGCTTTGCTGCCCTGCTCGCCGTGGTCTATGTTGCCAACGTCCAGTTGCAAACCTGGATGGGCAAACGCGCCCTCGAACAGACCGAGCTGCAATTCCTCGGCATCGCGGCCGGCCTGGCGCAAGGCCAGCGCGAACACAAGCCGGTATTGGTCGATTTTTCCGCTATCTGGTGCGGCAATTGCCGGGTGATGCACCAGACCTTGTTCACCGACACCAGTGTCAAACAGGTGCTGGCACACGATTACGTGCTGGTACGGGTGGATTATGACGCGCCGGATGCGGAAGGCTTCATGCAGCGCTATGACGTGCGCTATTTCCCGAGCCTGGTGGTGCTGAGCGGTGACGGCACGCTGCTGCGCCGGCTGCCGGTGCCGAACACCGCCGCCGAGTTCGTCGCTGTGCTGCGTGCGCCGGGTTGATGGCTGAGTGATGGGGTGAACGGCGTCGGTGCCCCGGGTTTCGGCTTCGCCTCAACCCGGGCTACCGGGGTTTGTGGGCGTGCGGTGACGTCGGTTCTTGGCGTGCGGTGACGTCGGTTCTTGGCGTGCAGCGCTGCCGGTTTGCGCACGCGGCGGTAGCCCCGGGTCAGGCTGCAGGCCGTAACCCGGGATGTAACCAAAAACGATCAGAAGCGAGCAGTGAACTCGATCCCGTAAAACGCCGGTTCGTTGACGAAACCGGTCAGATTGTTGAAGTCGATGCCACCAACCACTTCCTTCTCGTTGAGGATGTTGCGGCCAAAGACGGCGACTTCGTACTTGCCGTAATCCCAGTTGTAGCCACCCCGCAAACCACCTTCGAGCAATGGCGCGCCGGTGAACTCGGGCGAGTTGTACAGGAAGAAATTGACCTCGCTGCGATACGCCCAGTCGGTATAAAAGAAAATCTCGGCACCATCGCCCATCGGGATGCTGTAGCGCGCGGTCATGTTGGTGACCCACTCCGGTGCCTGCGGCAGACGGTTGCCATCCAGCTTGGCCAAGGTCACCCCGTCAACGACGATGGTCTCATTGGTCACCGTGCAGCCCGAACCGCAAATCTGTGTGGTCAGGTTGCGGTCATGGATTTCGGTATCGTTGCGGCTGGCGCCGAAGGTAACCAGCAGGTTGTCGGTGATGTAGGCCTCCAGATCGAACTCGAAACCCTGCCCGACCGTCTCGTCGGCATTGACCAGCCGGTTGAAGTTGGCACCACCGCCGACCGCGGTCAGTTGCTGATCGCTCATGTCGTAGTAGAACACCGTAAAGCTGGCGCGCAGGCGGTTGTCGAGCAGTTGCGTCTTGATACCGGCTTCGTACGAGATCACCGACTCGGACTTGGCCACCGAGATGGTGTCGCCGAACAGCAAACGGCCCTGCACACTGGGCGCGCGATAACCGCGGGCGACACGGCCAAAGTAGCTCACATTTTCGCTGCTCGCCCAGACCAGGCTGGCATCCCAGCTCAGATCCGTATCATTGGGGTTGGCGGTAATCAAGCCAGTCGGCGGTGCGCCAAACGGCGACACCGTGCGCTCAGCCGTGAAGTTCTTGTCGTCGCTGGTATAGCGCACGCCACCGCGCAACTTGAGCTGCTCGGTGATGTCGTAATCGCCTGAGGCGAACACCGCCCAGGCATTGTTTTCCTGCTGCTGGCGGGCAAACCCGTTCTGCGGCCGGCCGGGCGCGAAGGTGTCGAAATTGAAGCTGTCGACGGTGATGTCTTCGTAAAAATAATACAGGCCGGCCTGCCAGTCGAAGCGGCCCCACTCGTTGGATTCGAGACGCAACTCCTGGGTAATCTGCTCATGCTTGGGCAGGCCGTCGGCCGACTCGGCCGGGAACGGGATAAAGCCCGGGCCGAAGTTGCCTGCGCCGAGGAACGCTGCGCCAAAACCACCGTCGATATCGCCGCGGCTGATCACTTCGGCGTTCTCGTAGCCGGTGATCGAGTACAGGTTCATGTTGCCGAGGTTCCAACGCATCTTCAGGTTGGCACCATAGGTGTCCAGTTCCTGGTCGTTGACGCCATCGATGGCCACTTCACTGCGCTTGAAACCGCCGACCAGATCGCCAATGCCCGGACGAATGATATTGGCGCGGAACAGCCGTGCGGTGCCATCGAGGTGGCGCAGATGAACGTTGGCCAGCGCGTAGAAATCATCGCTCGGCTCAAACAGAAGCTGGGCGCGCACGGCGGTCTCCTCGAAACCTTCCAGTGCGTCGTTTTCACCGGTGAAGGTGTTGTCGACATAGTCGTCACGGCGCTGATACAGCGCGGAAACACGCCCGGAAACCACCGGTGTCAGCCCACCACTGAGTGCGCCCTCGAAATTGACCGCATTGAAGCGGCCATAGGAAATCTGCCCGTAACCTTCGGTTTCCTGCGTCGGTTTGGCCGAATCGAGCTTGACCACGCCAGCCGGCGTATTGCGCCCGAACAAGGTGCCCTGCGGGCCGCGCAACACTTCGATCTGATCCAGATCGAACATCGGGAAGCCCTTGAGGATCGGGTT
>PFJA01000040.1 GCA_002782905.1 Lysobacterales bacterium CG_4_10_14_3_um_filter_64_11 | reverse complement strand
GCCTCAACCCGGGCTACCGAGGGGTGCGCGTGGTTTGGTAGCCCGGGTTAGGCCGCAGGCCGTAACCCGGGATGTTGCGCGCGGTCGCGGTGAACGAATGCGGCGCCCCGGGTCGCGGCCGAGCGAATCACCAGGCCTCCGGGGGCGGCGAGCACCGCACGGGATGGCGCGCAGCGGCCGAGTCCCGAGCCCGGTGTCCGGCTGCAACGGCAATTCCATTCAATTCATGCAATAGCAAACACTTCTTAAACAAGATTCTCAAGAGTGCTGCAAGGTATTGAAAAAAAAAGCGAAAACAAGCCCATCAATGGCTTGACAGCGATCAAGTAGCGGTCTACTGTGGACAATAGAGGGAAAAATTGGTTTTCCGTGGGGATTAGTGGAAATGTTTCAAGGCGAGACGGCCATCACGATCGACGACAAGGGGCGGCTGGCGATTCCTACCGCCTACCGCGATCCGGTTGCGCGTCTGTGTGGCAACCGTTTGGTCGTTACCTACAACCCGTACGAGCACGGTTGCCTTTGGCTGTACCCGGAAAAGGCATGGGAAGCGGTGCGCGATCAAGTCAATGCACTGCCCAATGCCAAGCAAGTGCATCGCAATTTGCAACGCAAGCTGGTCGGTGCCGCCAGCCATCTGGAGCTTGACGGCAATGGCCGGGTCACCTTGCCGGCGAGCCCGCGTAGCGCCGCGGGCATCGAGAAAAAAGCGGTACTGCTGGGCATGGGTTCGAAATTCGAATTGTGGAGCGAGCAGGCGCACCTTGCGCAGATCCGACAAGCGATCAGCGAAGACGAGATCAGCCAAGACATGCTCGAACTGAGGCTGTAGCAGGCCATGGCAGGTGGGCGAGACCAAGCACCGACCCCCGATCATCCGCCGCAAGTGCATTTGCCCGTGTTGTTCAAGCAAGTGATGGATGCATTGCGGGTGCGCAGGGATGGCAGTTATCTGGATGGCACATTCGGGCGTGGTGGCCATGCCTTGGGTGTGCTCGAACAGTTGGGACCCGAGGGGCATTTGCTGGTGATCGACAAAGACCCGGAAGCCATCGCGTGTGCCGAACAGCGCTTCGGCGCGGACCCGCGGGTTGCGATCTGCCGCGGCAGCTTTGCCGACATCGGGCGTTGGCCGCTGGCGCAGTCGGGGCTCGATGGTGTGTTGCTCGATCTGGGCGTGTCATCGCCACAGCTCGATATCGCCGAACGTGGCTTCAGTTTCGCCAAGGATGGCCCGCTCGACATGCGGATGGACCCGGACGCCGGGCTCAGTGCAGCGCAATGGCTGGCGCAGGCGACCCGCGAGGAAATCGCTGACGTGCTGTGGAGCTACGGCGAGGAACGCCGCAGCCGGCGCATCGCCGACGCCATCATTGCGCAACGTGCGCTCGAACCGATCAGCCGTACCGCCGACTTGGCGGCACTGATTGCGCGGGTTGTTGGCCGCGGCGATGGTGATCGCCATCCCGCTACCCGCAGTTTTCAGGCGATCCGCATCCACATCAACCGTGAACTCGCGGATCTGGAGACGGGTCTGGAGGCAGCGTATCAGGCGCTGCGCGCAAACGGCCGGCTGGTGGTGATCAGCTTCCATTCGCTCGAGGATCGCATCGTCAAACGCTTCATCGCGCACAAGGCGCAACCACCTGCCGGCAATCGCCGTCTGCCGGCGTTGCAGCCCTTCACGCCAACCCTGCGCAGCCTCGGTGCGGCGCAACGCGCCGACAACGCCGAATTGGCGCTCAATCCGCGTGCGCGCAGTGCGGTATTGCGCGCCGCCGAACGCTTGCCCGAGGTGGCGTCGTGAGTGCGCTCAACTTCGCGTTTGCCGTGCTGGTGCTGGCCGTGATGGCCTGTGCGCTGGGCGTGGTGTATCAGCGCCATCACCATCGTCAACTGTTCATCGAGTTGAGTCGCCTGGAAAACCAGCGCGATGAATTGAACGTCGAATACGGACGCTTGCAGCTTGAGTTGGCCACCCTGACGGCGACCGACCGGATCGAACAGATAGCCGTCGCGCGGCTCGGCATGCGGATGGCGCAGCCCGAAGAGCAACGCGTGGTGGTGTTGCAATGAGGATGCATGCGCGCAACGTCAACGCGCGCAGCCGCCTGCTGGCGGTAGCCGGCGTGCTGGCCCTGGCCACGCTGGCATTGGTGGCGCGCGCGGGGTGGTTGCAACTGCTGCACAACGATTTTTATCAGCGCCAGGGCGATGCGCGGTTTTTGCGCGACATCCCGATCGCGGCATCACGGGGCAGCATCCTCGATCGCAATGGCGAGCCGCTGGCGGTGTCCACGCCGGTGGCTTCGATCTGGGCCAATCCACAGGAGCTGTTGCAAGCCACGGACCGGATCCCGGCATTGGCGAAGGCGCTGGCTATCAGCCCCGATGCCTTGCTGCAGCGGCTTGCGCAGCGTGCCGAGCGCGAGTTCGTGTACTTGCGTCGGCACATGAGCCCGGATGCGGCACAAGCCATTCTGGCGCTGCAAATCCCCGGCGTTGCAGCGCAGCGCGAGTTCCGTCGTTTTTACCCGGCTGGCGCGGTTGCTGCGCATGTCCTTGGGTTCACCAATATCGATGATGTTGGCCAGGAAGGGCTGGAACTCGCCTTCAACGACTGGTTGACCGGCAAGCCGGGCGTCAAGCGCGTCATCCGCGATCGGCTCGGGCGCGTGGTTGAAAACGTCGATCTGTTGCGCGCCGCCGAGCCCGGTCGCGATCTGGTGTTGTCGATCGATCGCCGCCTGCAGTACCTGGCCTATCGCGAACTCGGCGCCGGCTTGCGCGAGCACGATGCCAGCGCCGGCAGTGCGGTGATCATCGATGTCGTCAGCGGCGAAATTCTGGCGCTGGTAAACCTGCCGTCATACAACCCCAACAGCCGCGACAGCGACATCCTCAATGCGCAGCGCAATCGCGCATTGACCGATGTGTTCGAGCCAGGCTCGGTGATGAAGGCGTTCACCGCCGTCGCTGCGATGGAGAGCGGCAAGTTCACGCCGGACACCTTGATTGCCACCTCCCCGGGTTACACCACGCTGCGCGGCGGCTACACGATCCATGACTTCAAGGATTACGGCACGCTGAGCATGGCCGGGGTGTTGATCAAAAGCTCGAATGTGGGTGCGATCAAGATCGCCGACCAACTCGGCGCCGAGCAGCAATACAGTGCGTATCGGCGCTTTGGACTGGGGCAGAGCACCGGTAGTGGTTTCCCCGGCGAATCCGCTGGGGTGTTGCCAGCGGCCAGTGCCTGGGGGCCGGTCGAGAAACAGACGATTGCCTACGGCTATGGGGTGTCGGTGACCGCGTTGCAGTTGGCGCGCGCCTACGCCGCATTCGGCAACGGCGGTGTATTGCCGACGCCGACCTTCGTCAAGGGCACGCCACCGGCGCAGCGGACGGTCGTCGATCGCGCCATTGCCGGCAAGATGCTGGCGATCCTGGAAGCGGTTACCGGCGAGGGTGGTACGGCCACGCGTTCCAATGTGACGGGCTATCGTGTGGCCGGCAAGACCGGCACCTCGCGCAAGGCCAGTGGCGGTGGCTATGCCGACAAGCGTTACGTTGCGGTATTCGTTGGGCTGGCACCGGTATCGCGGCCACGGCTGGCGATGGCGGTGGTCATCAACGATCCCAAGGGCGAGGAATATGGCGGTGGCGCGGTGGCTGCGCCGGTATTCCGCCGCATCATGACCGGTGCCTTGCGCGTACTGGCGGTGCCGCCCGATCGCATCGAACAGTGGTATGCAAGCATGCCCGCCGAATCCGCGCCTGCGATCGCCGCACGCGCAGCGGCCAATGCCAGCACCGCAAAAACCGGGGCGGCACTGTGAGCCGCGTCATGCCATTGTCGCGCTTGCTCGCCGGCCATGCGCCGCCGCCGTTGCCGGATACAGCGGTGACTGGGCTGTGCCTGGACAGCCGCGCGCTGCATCCGGGTGATGCATTCTTTGCACTGAGCGGCGGCAGCGGCCATGGCATGGCATTCGCCGACCAGGCCATTGCCGACGGTGCCGCTGCGCTGGTGTACGAGCCACCACTGCCGGCTGCGTTGCGCGCGCCGGCCACCGCCATTGCGGTACCCGGGCTGCGTGCGGCGCTGGGCGCGATCGCGGATCGCTTCCATGATCGGCCATCGGCGGCGATGACCGTGATCGCTGTCACCGGCACCAACGGCAAGACCTCGATTGTGCAACTGTTGGCGCAGGCGCTACATACCCGCGGCCTTACCGTGGGTACCATCGGCACACTTGGTGCTGGCCTGCACGGCGCACTGGCCGCTGGCGAGCGCACCACCCCGGATGTGCTGCAGGTGCACCGTTTGCTGGATGACATGCGCAGCCAGGGCGCCACTCATGTCGCCATGGAAGTGTCCTCGCATGCCCTCGATCAAGGGCGCGTCGATGCCGTGCGTTTTGCGGTTGCGGTGTTTACCAACCTCACCCGCGATCATCTGGATTACCACGGTGACATGGCGCGTTACGGCGCGGCAAAAGCCAAGCTGTTTGCCAGCGCCGGCCTGGCTACGGCGGTGATCAACCTCGACGACGCGTTCGGATCGCAACTGCTTGCGCGCCTGCCGGCAACGCTGACGCGGATCGGCACCAGTTCACGTGGGCGCGCTGACGCGCTGGTCGCCGCCGAGGCGGTTGCAACCGGCAGCGAGGGCCTGCGGTTTGTGCTGCGCATCGGCAACGCGGTTGCCGCGGTGCGCTCGGTGCTGATCGGTCGCTTCAACCTGGATAATTTGCTGGCTGTTGCCGGGGTGCTGCACGCGCTGCACGTGCCGCTGCAGGACATCGCCAAGGTTTTGCCGCAATTGCAGCCGGTGCCCGGGCGGATGAGCCGGGTTGGCGGCGGCGAGCGGCCACTGGTGGTGGTGGATTACGCACATACGCCCGACGCCCTGCAACAGGCGCTGGCCAGCGTGCGCCACCATGCGCGTGGTCGGGTCATCTGCGTGTTTGGCTGCGGCGGCGAGCGCGACCGTGGCAAACGGCCGCAGATGGCGGCGGTCGCCGCGGCTGGCGCCGAGCAGGTGATCGTGACCGACGACAATCCGCGTGGCGAGTGCGGCGACGCGATCGTTGCCGACATCCTTGCCGGGCTGGACAAGCGCAACACCGCGATAATCCAGCGTGATCGCGCACGCGCGATCGCTGATGCCATTGCCATGGCGCAGCCCGGCGACGCGGTGTTGATCGCCGGCAAAGGCCACGAGCAGTATCAGCACGTCGGCAGCCAGCGATTGCCGTTCGACGACCTGGCGGTGGCGCGCGCGGCACTGGAGAACGTGTCGTGAAGCCGCTGCTGGCATCGCAGATTGCCCGCTGGTGCAGCGCGCGCCTGCTCGGCGAGGATGTGTCTGTGCAGTCGATCGCCATCGATTCGCGGCAGGTCGCGCCCGCAGCGCTGTTCGTGGCGATCATCGGCGAGCGCTGTGATGGCCATGATTTTTGTCTGCCAGCGGCGCAAGCCGGTGCAGCGGCGCTGCTGGTGTCGCGGCCGGTGCAAAGCGAACTGCCGCAACTGCTGTGTGCCGACACCGTGGCAGCGCTGGGCGACATCGCGGCGGCAGTGCAACGCACGCGCGATACCCGCGTGCTGGCGCTCACCGGCAGCAACGGCAAGACATCGGTCAAAGCGCTGTTGCTGGCAATCCTTGAACGCCATGCGCCAACCTGTGCCAACCCCGGCAATCGCAACAACGAAATCGGTCTGCCACTGGCGGTGCTCGATGCGCCCGAGCAGGCACGTTATGCAATCTACGAGATGGGTGCCGGCAAGCCCGACGACATCGCCTACCTGAGCTCGATTGCGCGTCCGCATATCGCCTTGGTCAACAACGTCGCACCGGCGCACCTGGAGCGCATGGGCAGCCTGCTGGGCATCGCGCAAACCAAGGCGGCAATCTACGAGTCGCTACCCGGCGATGGCGTGGCGATCATCAATGCCGACGACGCGTTTTGCCAATTCTTTGCCGACATTGCCGCGCCGCGCCGTTGCCTGCGCTTTGCTCTGGAGCACAGTGCCGACATCAGCGCGCATGCCGTGCTGCTGGATAGTGAAGGCAGCCGCTTCGATCTGCAGCTGCCTGATGCCACACTGCCAATCCGGCTGCGCTTGCCCGGGCGCCACAACGTGATGAATGCGCTGGCCGCTTCCGCCATGGCACACGCAGCGGGCGTGCCGGCGGCGATCATCGGCGAAGGTCTGCACGCCGCGCGCGGGGTGGCCGGCCGTCAGCAGGTGCGCGTGCTTAGCCAGACCGTGACCGTGATCGACGACAGTTACAACGCCAATCCCGGCTCGGTGGCAGCAGCCATCGATCGCCTTGCCAGCACCGAAGGCGAGACTTGGCTGGTGTTGGGCGACATGGCTGAGTTGGGAGAAGGCAGTGCTGTGCTGCACGCCGAACTGGGCGATCGCGCGCGCCGCGCCGGCCTATCGGCGGTGTGGACGACAGGCCCGCTGAGCCAGCAGGCCAGCCGTGCGTTCGGCGATGGCGGCCGGCATTTCCACGATCAGACCAGCCTGATCGACGCGTTGCGTGCGCAGCTCGCCGAACGGGCGCAGCGCGTGCCGCTGCTCATTCTGGTCAAGGGATCGCGCTCGAGCGCGATGGAAACCGTGGTGGCCGCATTGTGCCCCGCCACCAGCGAACACGGGGGTGCGCATGCTGCTTGAACTGGCGCATTGGTTGAAATGGCTGGATCAGGGTTTTGCCCTGTTCGGTTACATCACCGTGCGCGCCATTTTCAGCGCGCTGACGGCGTTGGGATTGTCGCTGGCGCTCGGGCCGATGGTGATCCGCCGGCTCGGTGCCCTGCGCGGTGGCCAGCCCATCCGCAGCGACGGCCCGGTGTCGCATTTGAGCAAGGCTGGGACGCCGACGATGGGCGGCGCGCTGATCTTGCTGGCGGTCACCGTTGCCAGCCTGCTGTGGGGCGATCTGGGCAATCGCTACGTGTGGGTGGTGCTGGGCGTTTTGCTGAGCTTCGGTGCGATCGGTTGGTACGACGACTGGATCAAGATCGTGCGGCGCGACCCCAATGGGCTGAAATCGCGCTGGAAGTATGTGTTGCAGTCGATTGCCGGCTTGCTGGCGGCGCTGGTGCTGTTCCACACCGCCGATGCCGCATCCAACACCACGTTCTATCTTCCGCTGCTGAAAAATGTCGCGCTGCCGCTCGGTGCCGCCTTTGTGGTGGTGGCCTATTTCTGGATCGTCGGTTTCTCCAACGCGGTCAATCTCACCGATGGCCTCGATGGCTTGGCGATCATGCCCACGGTGCTGGTTGCCGGCGCGCTCGGCGTGTTCGCGTATGTGTCGGGCAACGCGGTGTTCTCGCAGTATCTGCAAATCCCGGCGGTGCCCGGCGCCGGCGAGCTCGCCATCGTGTGCGCCGCCATCGCCGGCGCTGGCCTGGGGTTTTTGTGGTTCAACACCTATCCAGCGATGGTGTTCATGGGCGATATCGGCGCACTGGCGCTGGGTGCGGCGCTCGGTGCGATCGCCGTGATCGTGCGCCAGGAACTGGTGCTGGTAGTGATGGGCGGTGTGTTCGTGCTGGAAACCGTGTCGGTGATGCTGCAAGTGGCGTCGTTCAAGCTGACCGGCCGCCGCGTGTTCCGCATGGCGCCGATCCATCACCACTTCGAACTCAAGGGCTGGCCGGAGCCACGCGTAATCGTCCGCTTCTGGATCATTTCGGTGGTGTTGGTGCTGGTTGGGCTGGCCACGTTGAAGGTGCGCTGAGTATGCTCGGACCGATCCAGCGAGGTGATCAGGCACTGCGGCTCGACAGCATCGCGGGCCGCCCCGATCCGTGGCTGCTGCTGATTTTTGCGGTGCTCGCCGCGTTCGGCCTGGTGATGGTGGCATCCAGCTCGGTCGCGGTTGCCGAGAGCTTCAAGGTTGGCGAGTACCATTTCGTGATCCGCCACGCGCTTTTTCTGCTTGCCGGTGCCGCGCTGGCGGCGCTGATCATGCGCACCGAATTGCGTTGGATAGAGCAACGCAGCCAATGGTTGCTGATTGCCTGCTTTGCGCTGCTGGCGGCGGTTTATCTGCCGGGATTGGGACACACGGTGAACGGCGCACGCCGCTGGATATCCCTGGGCATTGCAAACTTCCAGGTGGTCGAAGCCGTCAAGTTGTTGCTCATCGTCTGGCTGGCCAGCTATCTCAAGCGCTATTACAGCGAGTTGCAGCAAAGCTGGCGCGCGATGCTCAAGCCAATCGGTGTGCTGATCGCGATGGTCGCGTTTCTGCTGTTGCAGCCGGATTTCGGCTCGGCGATGTTGCTGTGCTCGGTGGTTGGCGGCATGTTGATTCTTGGCGGCGTCAGCCTGCCGCGGTTACTGGCGCCAGTGTTGATCGGCCTGCCGGTGCTGGCGATGGTGGCGGTATCGGAGTCGTACCGGATACGGCGCCTGACCTCGTTTCTCGACCCCTGGGCCGATCCGTTCAAGGATGGCTTTCAGCTCACCCAGGCGCTGATCGCGATTGGTCGCGGCGAGTGGTTTGGCGTCGGGCTCGGCGCCAGTGTGCAGAAGCTGTTTTATCTGCCCGAAGCGCATACCGACTTCATCCTGGCGGTGATCGCCGAGGAGCTCGGTTTTGCCGGCGTCATGCTGGTGATCGCGCTGTATGCAGGGTTTGCGGGTCGGGCGCTGTGGATTGGCCTGCGCGCGATCGAGTTGCGGCGGCTGTTCTCGGCGTACTGCGCATTCGGCGTTGCACTGTGGATCAGCTTGCAGGCGCTGGTGTCGATTGGCGTCAACCTGGGGGTGCTGCCAACCAAGGGCCTGACCCTGCCGTTGATATCCTCGGGTGGCTCCAGTGTGCTGATGACCTGCGCCGCGATCGGCTTGCTGCTGCGCGTGAGCCTGGAGCTGGATCGCGCCGAACGCAAGATGGCGCGAGTGCGTGCCGATCAGGCCGATCACGCGGAATTCGTGCCGGCACCAGTGGCGGTTGTGCCGCGCTTTGGCTGGCGAGCGCGCCGCGAACCGACGCTGGGAGCAGCGCCATGAGCTACATTGCGTTCGAGCCACGGCCGGTGCTGATTCTCGCCGGTGGCACTGGCGGCCACATCTTCCCGGGTATCGCGGTGGCCCGCGCCCTGCACGCACTGGCGGTGCCGGTGCTGTGGCTGGGTTCTGCCGACGGCATGGAAACCCGGCTGGTGCCGGCGTCGGGCATTGCCATCGAAACCATCGCCGTGCGCGCGCTGCGCGGCAAGGGCGTGCTGCGGTTGCTGGCCTCGCCGTGGCTGATTGCCCGCGCCGTGCTGCAAGCGTTGGCGGTATTGCGCAAACACCGGCCGCGCGCAGTGATCAGTTTCGGCGGCTTCGCCGCTGGCCCCGGCGGTATCGCGGCGTGGCTGCTGAAAGTGCCATTGCTGGTGCACGAGCAGAATCGGACGCCCGGCATCACCAATCGGATTCTGGCGCGCATGGCACGGCAGCTGTTGTGCGGATTCCCGGACAGCTTTCCGGGCCGCGACTGCCATTGGCTGGGCAACCCGGTGCGCGCGGAGCTGACCGCGTTGCCGCTACCGGCACAGCGCCTGCGCGCGAATGACGCGGCGCTGCACTTGCTCGTGCTCGGCGGTAGTCAGGGCGCGCGCGTGCTGAACCAGACCTTGCCGATCGTGTTGGCGCGGCTGGGCACGGCCGTGCCCTATCAGGTTCGTCACCAGTGCGGCGCCAACCAGCGCGATGCCACCCACGACGCCTATTCGCGCATGCAGGTGCGTGCCGGCATCGAGCCGTTCATCGAGGATATGGCAGCGGCCTACGCGTGGGCCGATTTGGTGATTTGTCGTGCCGGCGCGCTGACCCTGGCGGAGTTGTGTGCGGTCGGTGCTGCCAGTGTGTTGGTGCCCTATCCACACGCCGTCGACGATCACCAGACCCGCAACGCCGAGTTCATGGTTGCGCAATCCGCTGCCGTGCTGCTACCTGAATCGCCCGATCTCGCGCGCCACCTGGCTGCGCAAATCCTGCGTCTGCACCGCGACCGCGCGAGCCTGTTGGCAATGGCACAGGCGGCGCGGGCGTTGGCGCAGCCGCGTGCGGCCGAACAGGTTGCCGAAGCTCTCATCGCGCAGGCGTCGCCATGAACCGTCGTCTGGCCGACAGTGGTGATCTGGCGCGTGCGTTCTCGCATGTACATTTCATTGGCATCGGTGGCGTCGGCATGAGTGGCATCGCCGAAGTGCTGGTGACTCTGGGCTATCGGGTTACCGGCTCGGACCTGAGCGACAGCGCCAGCACGCGCCGATTGTCGGCATTGGGTGCCGACATCCGCGTTGGCCATGGCGCCGAGAACCTGACAGATGTCGATGTGGTGGTGGTGTCCAGCGCGATCCGCAGCGACAACCCCGAGTTGTGCGCCGCCCGCGAGCGGCGCATTCCGGTGGTGCCGCGCGCCGAGATGCTGGCCGAGCTGATGCGCTTTCGCCGTGGCATCGCGGTTGCCGGCACCCATGGCAAAACCACCACCACCAGCCTGATCGCCAGCGTGCTCGCGCAAGGCGGGCTGGATCCGACGTTCGTGATCGGCGGCCAATTGCTGTCGGCGGGCGTCAATGCGCGCCTTGGCAGCGGCCAATGGCTGGTCGCCGAAGCCGATGAAAGCGATGGCAGCTTTCTGCGGCTGAGCCCACTGATCTCGGTGGTCACCAATATCGACGCCGATCATCTGGAAAACTACGGCGGCGATTTTGCCCGCGTGCAGGCGGCATTCTCGGAGTTCCTGCATCGCTTGCCGTTCTACGGTTTGGCGGTGTTGTGCATCGACGACCCGGAAGTGGCGGCGTTGGCGCAGACCATGCCGCGCCACGTGATGCGTTACGGTTTTGCCGGCAACGCCGACGTGCGCGCCGAGCAGGTGCGTCAGGTTGGCGCACAAACGCATTTTACCTTGCATCTTCCCGAGGCCGCGGCGGTGCCGGTGACGCTCAATCTGCCGGGCCGGCACAACGTGCAGAATGCGCTGGCGGCAGCGGCTGTCGGCTGGCAGTTGGGCGTCGAGGCGAACGCCATCGCGCAGGCGCTGGCGCAATTTCAGGGCATCGGCCGGCGCTTCAATATCAAGGGTGAGCTGGCGCTGGCAAGCGGCTCGGCGCTGTTGGTCGAC
>PFJA01000056.1:4865-11191 GCA_002782905.1 Lysobacterales bacterium CG_4_10_14_3_um_filter_64_11 | reverse complement strand
CTGGCGCTCACGCGCGGCAAAACCCAGCGCGTGCGTGCGATTTGTTTTGTCGCGGCGTTGCTGACCTATGGCTACATGCTGGGGGTGGCGCGCATGCACCACCCGCTCGGCGTGTTCTATCTGTGGGTCATGTAGCGAGGTTACGCGATGCGCCAGACGCAGGCGTGATCTGTCAGGGCTCCCATAGGTGCAGAGCATGGCTTCGAGGTGGGAGCGCGCCTGCGCGCGAAGGTCTGTCGCCAGATCGTTCGCTGGCAGGCCGGCTCACCACTCCACATACAGTGTGACCGAGGCATTGCGGCCCGCCCCGGTGAAGAACTCAAGGTCTGGTGCATCGGCGAGCAGCTTGCGGCTGCTGGCCCAGTCCCAATGTTTGCGGTCGGCCAGGTTGAACACGCCGGCATTGATGCGCACGCTGTCGGTTGGCCGCCACCACGCGAGCAGGTCGAGCAGGCCATAGCCGGGGCTGCGGAACAGAGCGGCGGTGCTGCTGTCGACATCGGTCTTGCGCTGCACGCCGGTGCCTACCAGTTCGCCGCCGAACCGGCCGTTGCGGCTGTCGTAACCAATGCCGAGCACCAGCCGGGCCGGGTCCACCGTGTTCAGTGGCTGATTGCGACGGGTATCGTCGCCCTCGGTCCAGGCGGCGGCGCTGCGCAGGCGCCAGCCGGCCAGCGCATCGCTCCAGGTTTCCAGGGCAACGTCGAGGCTGCCCTCGATGCCACGGATTCGCGCGCGGTCGCGGTTTACCGATTGAAATATCAGCGCACCCGACTCCGGGTCGGTACCCAGGTTGGCGCGCGATTCGATCAGGTTGTGGTAGCGGTTGTTGAACACGGCCAGACTGGCGCGCAGCTCGGGCGACTCGTAGCGCCAACCGGCTTCAAAGCCCTTGCTGGTTTCCGATTCAAGGTTCGGGTTGGGCCGCGCCACAAAGTTGAACGCGGGAATGGTGAAGCCGACGTTGACGTCGCCGAACGGCGGCGCGCGAAAGCCCTCGGCATACTGCACGAACACGCTGCTGCGGGCGTTGATTTTCCAGCGCGCGCCAAGCCGCGCGGTGAGGCGCGATTCGCGGATGTCGGCCGGCTCGCCATCCGGGTTGTCGTCGCGGTAGGTCGCGTCGGGATGCGCGTTCAACCGATAACGTTCCCAGCGCAGCGCCGGGATCAGCGCCAGGCGTTCGCCCAAGCGCATTTCATCCTGCCAGAACACGCCCAGCTCGTTGCCGGTGGAGTTCGGGAAATCGCGTACCGGCAGCCTTTCACCGATCACCGTTGTGCTGCTGACGCCGGTATCGAGATTGGTTTCAAAGCCGTCGCGCAGGTCGCGATAACGGGTATGCGCGAACTCCACGCCGACCACGTTCCAGTGCGCGATGCCGAGCCAGTCGCCGCGTTGCTGGCCGAGCAGCTTGAATCCGCGTGCATCTTCGTCGTAAGCGAAGTCGCGCACGCGCAGCGAGAAAAACCGGGTACGCCCTTCCGGGCGACGATGCTGTTCGGCATGCTGGCGGGTGTTGGCGTTCTGGCCGTAGGCCAGCACAGTGAGCGAATCCAGCCACGGCAAATGGGTGTCGATGCGGCCATCGGCACTGATGCGGGTGCGCCGTGCGCGGTCATCGGTGATCAAGGCGGTGGTGCTGGAGAATTGCCCCGGCCCATTGACCAGCGATTGCACGTCGGTATCGACCGCGCTGCGGCTGTGATCCAGTGTCAGCCGCCAGCGGCCAAGCGCGCCGGCATTGCGGATCAGCTTGAGCAGCGCGCTCTGGCGCAGGGTGTCGGCCGGATTGGCGTGGCGCCGTGGATCATCGGCGGAGTTTTCGCTTTCGCTGCCTTCGCGCCGCGCCAACGACACCATCGCTTGCCATGGCCCCGATTCGGCAGCCCAGCCGGCACCGGCCAACACACTGTCATCGCGGCCCGAGTAGCCGGCCCGGGCACCGTAAAATGCGCCGCGGCCGTCCCCGCGTGCGAGAAAATCAGTGGGTTCGCGGGTGCGGTAATTGACGATGCCGGCAAGGGCATCGCTGCCCCACAAGGTCGATGCCGGGCCACGCAGAATTTCGACCTGCTCGATCGCCTCGACATCAATCAAATCACGGCCGGCCCGCGAAAAGCTGCCGACGCCGAAGCCCTTGGGCAGCGGCACGTCGTCCACCACCATGCCGACCCGGTTGCCATCAAGGCCACGGATCGAGAAGCCCTGCAAGCCGAAGCGGCCGGGGTCGGCAACCACGCTGACACCCGGTTGGTAGCGCACCATGTCGCGGATATCCTGGCTCAGCGTGCGCTCGATCTCGCCGCGCTCGATGACGCTGATGCTGCCGACCACTTGCTGGATCGGTTCGGCCACCTTGCTGGCCACCACCACCATCCGATCCAGGGCAATGGCCGGCGTTGCTGCGGCGCTGCCGGCATCGACGGCGATGGCAACCGGCGGCAGCGCCAGTGCCACGACAATCAGTGCGGCGCGTTTTCGTGTGGACATCGCAGATGCTCCGTAACAAAGATTGCGCTCAGGCTACGGGACGCGCGGTAAACAGGAATTGATCGCGGTCAGCTTTCGCCGGCACATTGTGGCAATCTGGCTTCGGCTTGATCCAGGTCACGGCCCGCCATCGGCAAAGCATCGAAGCTATTGCTTGATGCCTGCGCGCCGATGCGTGGGCCCGATTGCAACCCATGGAGAACCGCGATGACACAGCGTGAGCGAACCATCCCGAAGGCATTGCGCACACCACACCTGCTTGCCGCCGCGATGCTGATGGCCCTGGCCGGCACCGCGCTGGCGCAGGATGCCAACGAACGCCCGGGCAAGCACCCCGATGAAGCCGGGCAGGCCGCTTTTCTGGCCAATTGCGCAGCCTGCCACCAACCCACCGGCAGCGGCCTGCCTGGCGCCTTTCCGCCACTGGCCGGCTCGGATTTCATTGCCAAGAACAACGCGGATGACTTGATCGCCGGCATCCTCAAGGGTTTCAGTGGCAAGCTGGTGGTCAACGGCGTCGAGTACAACAATGTGATGCCGGCGATGAGCCACCTTCCCGATGCCGACGTGGCGCATATCGTCACCTACATTCTCAATAGCTGGGGCAACCCCGGCGGCACGGTCAGCGAGAAGCAGGTCAAGGCGGCTCGCTCGCGGCTGGCGGTGAGTTCCGACCCGGCACAGGGCGAATCGCATCCGGGCACCCCGCGTGCGCAGAGCACCTATCAGGGTGCGCCGTCGACGCTGGCATCGAGCGATGTCGAGATGGTGGTCAACCCCGCCGCGCCATCGCTGAGCAAGGTGGAGTTCGATCAGGCCACCAAAATCTTTTTTGAACGCTGCGCCGGCTGCCATGGCGTGCTGCGCAAGGGTGCTACCGGCAAGCCGCTGACCCCGGACATCACCCGCGCCAAAGGCACCGACTACCTCAAGGCGCTGATCAACTTCGGCTCACCGGCCGGCATGCCCAATTGGGGCACGTCCGGGCAACTGACCAGCGAGCAGATCGACATCATGGCGCGTTTTCTGCAACACGACCCGCCCAATCCGCCGGAGTGGGGCATGCCGCAGATGCGTGAGACCTGGAAAGTGCTGGTTCCGGTCGATCAGCGGCCGACCAAGAAGATGAATGACTACAACATCGACAACGTCTTCGCGGTGACGCTGCGCGACAGCGGCGAGGTGGCATTGATCGATGGCGACAGCAAAAAAATCATCAACGTCATCAAGACCGGCTACGCGGTGCATATTTCGCGGATGTCCGATTCGGGCCGCTACATTTACACCATCGGTCGCGACGGCCGGCTCGATTTGATCGATCTGTGGATGAAAATGCCCGATCGTGTCGCCGAGATCAAGATTGGCTTGGAGGCACGCTCGGTCGAAACCTCCAAGTACAAGGGTTACGAAGACACCTACGCGATTGCCGGTGCCTACTGGCCGCCGCAGTTCGTCATCATGGATGGTGCGACGTTGGAACCCAGGAAGATCGTTTCCACCCGTGGCATGACCGTCGACTCTCAGGAGTATCACCCGGAGCCGCGCGTGGCCGCCATCGTCGCCAGCCACGAGCACCCGGAGTTCATCGTCAACGTCAAGGAAACCGGGCGGGTGCTGTTGGTCAATTACGCCGACATCGACAACTTGCAAATCACCACGCTCGATGCTGCGCGCTTCCTGCACGATGGTGGTTGGGATTCGACCAAGCGTTACTTCCTTACCGCAGCCAATCAATCCGACAAGATCGCGGTGGTCGATTCGCGCGAGCGCAAGATGACCGCTCTGATCGATGTCGACAAGATTCCGCATCCGGGGCGTGGTGCCAACTTTGTGCATCCGCAGTTCGGGCCGGTGTGGGTTACTTCGGCGCTTGGCAACGAAAAGATCACCCTGATCGCGACCGACCCGGAGAACCACAAGGACCATGCGTGGAAGGTGGTCGAGGTGCTCAAGGGCCAGGGCGGCGGTTCGCTGTTCGTCAAAACCCACCCGAAATCGACAAACCTGTGGGTGGATTCGCCGCTGAATCCTGATCCGAAGATCAGCCAGAGCATTGCCGTGTTCGATATCAACCACCTCGACAAGGGCTACACCGTGTTGCCGATTGCGCAATGGGCGAACCTCGGCGAAGGCGCCAAGCGCGTGGTGCAGCCCGAGTACAACGCCGCTGGCGACGAGGTGTGGTTCTCGGTCTGGAACGGCAAGGATCAACAATCGGCGATCGTGGTGGTGGACGACAAGACGCGCAAGCTCAAGGCGGTGATCAACGATCCGCGCATCGTCACGCCAACCGGCAAGTTCAATGTGCATAACACGCAGGATGACGTTTACTGAAGCCTGTTGTTGATGCGGTACCAGGCAAAACCCCGCCGCAAGGCGGGGTTTTGTTGCCGGGCATAGCGGCTCAGTAGGCCCAACCGAGCCGGCGATAGAGTTTGCTCAGGGTCCACAGCGGCCCGATCAGCAGATACACCAGATCGGTGAAAAAACTCGGTCGTTTGCCTTCGAGGTAATGGCCGATGAACTGGCCGATCCATGCGACCACGAATACCACGCCGGCGAGCATCGCCAGCCCGCTGCCGCTCAGGCGCTGGTACAGCACGTGGCAGAGCAGCCCCATCAACACGAACGCCAGCAGCAGGCCCAGTGCCAGTGGCCGCGACAGCCGCCAGTAATAGCCCAGCGCCAGTGCCAGCGCGATGCCGGCCCACAGCCCCGGCTGGCCGAGCGACGGCGGCACCGGAATCGCCCACAGCGCAGCGATTACCGCCCACACGATGGCCGGCACGCACACCAGATGGATGCGCTGGTTGGCGCGGTTGCGATGATCGCCGGAATAATTCCCGAGCCAGCGATCGATCGGGCGAACGGGCGTGTTGTCGTTGATGCTGTCGTTCATGGCGCAACTCCGCACGGCAGTGGCTTGCCGGCCAGTGTAATGGAGGCCGGGGTTGGGTGCGACGTGGGGCCGGGGCTCGGGCGCGATGCGCCCCAGGTTTCGGCTTCGCCTCAACCCGGGCTACCGGGGGTTCGGTGTGAAGCGGTACCAGTTTGCGTGCGCTGCGGTAGCCCGGGTTAGGCCGCAGGCCGTAACCCGGGATGGCACTGGGGAATGGCTCGAGGTTCGGAGTGCATGAATGCGCGCTCGAGAGCAGCCAACTCACCCAACCAGCGGCGTACCGGTAAGCTTTGCCAACGCCGTGGCATAGCGCAGCCGAGTGCCTTCGATCACCTCCGCGGGCAAGCGCGGGCCGGGCGCGGTCTTGTTCCAGTCCAGCGTTTCCAGATAATCGCGCACGAATTGCTTGTCGTAGCTCGGCGGGCTGATTCCGACGCGATAATCTTGTGCCGGCCAGAACCGTGACGAATCCGGGGTCAGCATTTCATCCATCACCATCAGCGAGCCGTCGCCATCGAGCCCGAACTCCAGCTTGGTGTCGGCGATCAGGATGCCGCGTTGCTGCGCGTACGCCGCCGCGAAGCGGTAGATCGCCAGGGTGGTGGCGCGCACCTGCTCGGCCAGCGCACCGCCGATCAGCGCCACCATCGCATCGAAACCGATGTTTTCGTCGTGATTGCCGATCGCCGCCTTGCTCGATGGTGTGAAAATCGGTTCCGCCAGACGCTCGGCCTGGCGCAGGCCGGCCGGCAGTTCGATCCCGCACACGCGGCCGCTGGCCTGGTAATCCTTCCAGCCCGATCCAATCAGATAGCCGCGCGCAATCGCTTCTACCGGCAGCGGCTTGAGCCGCTTCACCACCACGCTGCGCTGCGCATACAGCGCCACATCGACGCCAGCCGGCAGCACCGACGCCACGCTATCGCCGGTCAGG
>PFJA01000056.1:0-4839 GCA_002782905.1 Lysobacterales bacterium CG_4_10_14_3_um_filter_64_11 | reverse complement strand
CGCGAACCAGAAGTTCGACATCTGGCACAGCAGCTCGCCCTTGCCCGGAATCGGGTCGGGCAACACCACGTCGAAGGCGGAAAGCCGGTCGCTGGCGACCATCAACAGGCGCTCGCCGGGCAGCGCAAACACGTCGCGCACCTTGCCACGGTGCAGCAGTTCCAGCCCGGGCAGCTCGGCAGTATGCAGGGTGCGGATCACGGCGAGGCTCCAGCAAAGTGCATAGTGTAAGTCGGCGGCATGCTTGCGTGTGCTCGGGCACTGGCCTTGGCGGTTGCTCAGGCTACAATCGCGCCATGATGACTGCCTATGCAACCCTGCTCGCCGCCGCTGAAGTGCTTTCCGCGCCGACGCGCCCGGCCAAACTTGAAATCTGCGCGCTGTGCCACGGCGAGGATGGGCGCGCGAAAACGCCGGTTGCACCGAACCTGGCCGGCCAGAATGCCGCCTACATGGAACGTGCACTGCATCGCTACCGCACCGGCCAGCGCGACGGCGATGGCATGAATGCGTTGGTGCGCGCATTGAGCCCCGAGGAAATCACCGAATTGGTGACTTGGTATGCCGCACAGCCAGCGTGCGGGCCGCAGCCATGAGGTGGTATGGCAAGGCGCTGGGTGCGGTGCTCGGGTTGGTGCTGTTGCGCAGCCCGTTCGGCCTGCTGATCGGCTTGCTGGTCGGCCACATGCTGGATGCCGACTGGCTGTCGCCGCGCAAGGACGATCCCTATCGCGTGCTTGGCCTCGATGCCAGCGCCAGCGACGCCGACGTGGAGCAGGCCTATCGCCGGTTGATGGCGCAGTACCACCCCGATCGCGTCGCTGGTGCCGGCGAGGAATTGCGTGAGCTGGCCGGGCGCCGCGCCAGCGCGATCAATGCGGCACATGATGCGATTGTGAAACTTCGTCGCAAAGGCTGAAACCATGACCGACTATCGCATCGCACCCTCGATCCTGTCGGCCAACTTCGCCAAGCTCGGCGAGGAAGTGGACAACGTGCTCGCTGCCGGCGCCGACTGGGTGCATTTCGACGTGATGGACAACCACTACGTCCCCAATCTGACGATCGGCCCGCTGGTCTGCGCCGCGCTGCGCAAACATGGCATCAGCGCGCCGATCGATGTGCACCTGATGGTCAAGCCGGTGGATCGCATCATTCCCGATTTCGCTGCCGCCGGCGCCAGCCTGATCAGCTTTCATCCCGAGGCCAGCGAGCACATCGACCGCAGCCTGCAACTGATCCACGATTCGGGTTGTCAGGCCGGGTTGGTGTTCAATCCGGCGACGCCGTTGAACTGCCTGGAATACGTGCTCGACAAGGTCGATCTGGTGCTGCTGATGTCGGTCAATCCCGGTTTCGGCGGCCAGAAGTTCATTCCCGGCACGCTCGACAAGTTGCGCCAGGCGCGCGCCCTGATCGCGCGCAGCGGCCGTGACATCCGGCTGGAAGTGGACGGTGGCGTGAGCGTGGCCAATATCGGCGAGATCGCGCGTGCTGGCGCCGATACCTTTGTCGCCGGCTCGGCGATCTTTGGTGCGCCCGACTACACCGACGTGATCCGCCAGATGCGCGCCGAGTTGGCCAAGGCAAATCGATGATGGTGGAGGCGTCCCTGCCCCCGACTATCATCCCTGGTCAAGCCCGTTACTGTCCATCTGACCCACGCAGTTTGCGCAGCGGCTGTTACAACCGTATGTCGTTGGCGCCGGCAAATCCATCATCGCGATTCGGGTGTTGCAAATCCGCTGCCGCAGCGAACGGCGAACCGGCATCAGCGAGCACGATCTCGCGCGCATAGCCCTCGGCACCCGGCACCCACGCGGCGTAATGCAAGGCAGTGCTGCGCTGCGTGGCGTCGCCGCCAGTGCGAAGCCCGAGCAACCACTGCTGCGCTTCGGCGATATTGGCGGCGAGCGCCGGCGCTGGCCGTGCATACAGCACATCGGTGGTATCGGCGTACACCACCAGATTGAAGCGATCCGTCGCGCCAAGGCTGGCCAGCTCGCGCTGCGCCTGGCGCAGTGCGCGGCGGAAGCGCCAACCGCGCATGCTGGCCGAACGCTCGATCACCACGATCACCTCGCGCGGCGTGCGATCGCTGGGGCTGCCGGCCGGCATCGAGATGCTGGCACAACCGCTCGGCATCGAAGCGACGGCCGGCAGCGCGGGAATGAATGCCTGGGCATTGACGAGACGCGTGGCCAACAGCAGCAGCAACAGCAGATTGCCGGCATGCCGCTGGCTGCGATGGCGTGGCCAGAACCGGGGTTTGCGGGTTTCGCGCTCGTGCATGATGTTCTCCTTGGCCGCTGAGCCGGCCGCACGCAGGGGAGGAGCGGGCGGGCCGGCGCACCCGGTGCTGCCGGGCCAGTCGTGAACATTGCCGAGTCCGTATCGGCGCCTTCGCTCACGGCACCAGTTCAACCCGGGCAACGGGCGTGGCCATGTCCAGCCATGACCGCAATGCGATGGCTTGTGGCGATTTGCGGGCAACGCATTGCCGCCACGCGCACTGCCGGCCTATGCTGCAATCACCAAGGCGATACCGCCGTTTGCTGCGAGCCCACGAACCATGGCCTATCGCGTTGCCATCGTTGAAGACGAACCGGCCATCCGCGCCAATTACCGCGATGCGCTGGCGCGCTACGGTTATCAGGTGCAGGCGTTTGCCGATCGCGCATCGGCACAGCTCAGTTTCAGCCTGCAACTGCCCGATCTGGTGATCATTGATGTCGGCCTCGGCGAGGAGCCCGAAGGCGGGTTCGAGTTGTGCCGCGCGCTGCGCGCGCGCTCCGCCAGCTTGCCGATCCTGTTTCTCACCGCACGCGATTCCGATCTCGATGTGGTCTCCGGCCTGCGCCTCGGCGCCGATGATTACCTCAGCAAATCGATCAGCCTGCCGCAGCTCACCGCACGGGTGCAGGCGCTGTTTCGCCGGATCGAAGCGTTGCGCATGCCGACGGCGCGCGAAACCGTGGTCGCCCTGCGCCAGGTCAAGCTGGAGCTGGAGCGCATGCACGTCACCTGCAACGATGTCGATGTGCCGCTCACCGTCACCGAGTTCTGGATGGTGCACGCGCTGCTGCGTCATCCGGGCCATGTGAAATCGCGCGAACAACTGATGCGCGAGGCGCAGGTGGTGGTGGATGACGCCACCGTCACCTCGCACATCAAGCGTATCCGCCGCAAGTTTGAGCAAATCGACGCCACGTTCGCCGAAATCGAAACCCTGCACGGCGCCGGCTACCGCTGGCGGCCGTGAGCGGCGCAGCCTGAGCGATGTCACTGCGCGCCAAATTGTTGCTGGTGGCGTTGTCGATACTGACCCTGCCGTGGGCCGGCTGGCAGTTCGTGCGGCAGATGGAAACGCTGTTGCGCCAAGGTCAGGAACAGGCGGCGATCGCTACCGCCGAAGCCGTGGTGCGCGCGCTGGCGGTACAACCCGGTGTTCTGCCGGAGGCGGCGCCGTCGTGGTTTGTGCCACAACTGCCAGCGCCGCCGCAGCTCGATGGCGACAATGCCGACTGGCCGCAGCCGGCGCAAGATCTGCGTCGCTTCACTGAATCCGCGAGCGGCACCGAACTGGCGCTCGCGCTTGGCGAAGCACGCGATGCGCTGTATCTGTTTGCGCGGGTGCGCGATACCAGCCCGGCCCGCGCCGACGCACATTGGGCCAACGCCGCGCAGCGCGATCATGTGCGGCTGCTGCTCGACGGCGACAACGGCCGCGCCTTGCTGCGCATCGCCAACGCTGCCGACGGCGCGCTGGTGGTCAGCGATGCAGCCGGCCGCGCGCCGGCGCTGCGGGTAACCGGCGTGTGGCGTGAAACCACGAATGGCTATCAGGTCGAATTGCGCCTGCCGCAGGGTTACCCGGTGCGCGCCTTGGCGGTGCAGGCAATCGACGCCGACGGTAGCGGCGGCATGCAGCGCGTGGGCAGTGCCACGGATGCGCTGTGGCCACTGCGCACACCCAGCGAGCCGCTCGCCACCGCGCTGACGCCGCTGCTGCCTGCCGGCACCCGCGCGCGGGTGGCCGACGCGCACGGCTGGGTGCTGGCCGAAGCCGGCGCGCTGCACGATGACGGCGCGGCCGAACAGGTGCCGCCGTGGCGGCGCTGGGTTTATCGCTGGCTGCTGCTCGATAACGACACGGCCGCGGGCGATACCGCCGATGCCGCGGTTCGCAGCCAGTCCGCCGAAACCCGCGCTGCGCTGGCCGGCACCCCGGGCGCGTCCTGGCGACGCGACCCCGACGGCGAACGCCTGCTGCTGCGGGTAGCGGTGCCGCTGCCCGGCGCGTCCGGCAATCACGGCGCGCTGCTGATCGAGCGCGAAAGCGAATCGGTATTGCTGCTCACCGACCGCGCCCTGACCGGCTTGCTCGGCGCCACCTTGCTCGCCCTGCTCGGCGCCGGTGCGGTGGTATTCGTGTTCGCCGGCCGGCTCAGCGCGCGGGTGCGGCGGCTGCGCGATGCCACCGAGCGTGCGCTGGATCGCGATGGCCCGGTGCAACCGTTGCCGGGCACCGACAGCCGCGACGAGATCGGCGACCTGTCGCGCAGCTTTGCGCAATTGCTCGATGAAGTGGCGGCGTACACCGCCTACCTGCGCTCGCTGGCGAGCAAGCTCTCGCATGAAATCAACACCCCGCTCGCCATCGTGCGCAGCTCGCTCGACAACCTCGCCGGCGACAGCTTGCCGGCACCGTCGCAGCCGTATCTCGAACGTGCCCGCAGCGGCGTCGACCGGCTCGGCCTGCTGGTGCGGGCGATGAGCGAAGCCACCCGCATCGAGCAGGCGATCGCCAGCATCGAACCCGAGCACTTCGACCTCGCC
>PFJA01000175.1:11322-11464 GCA_002782905.1 Lysobacterales bacterium CG_4_10_14_3_um_filter_64_11 | reverse complement strand
GTATCAGCGCAATGTTCCGGATCTGCGTCATTCATTGAGTGATCTTCGCCGTGCCGTGCGCGCGGTGGAGTTGCACTGAACCGCTTTACGATCCAGTTCGAGGGACGACTCCCTCAGCAATAAACCGAAATGCCGTTTACAC
>PFJA01000175.1:0-11279 GCA_002782905.1 Lysobacterales bacterium CG_4_10_14_3_um_filter_64_11 | reverse complement strand
CGCCGCCTATCTTGAACAGCACCGAAGCGCCGTTGCTGTCCGTCATGTAGCCCTGCGCAGTGGGGATGCCTGGTATCGCACCATTGACCGCATCTACCCGGCGTTGGCGCAGCAACACAAGCTGCTGATTCCGGACATCAAGGGTGAACCCATGGTGGTACTCGATCCGGGACGGTACTACCCGCATCACAACCTGTACTACATCACGTCTGATGTCTGGGACTTGCGCGCATTGCAGACGGTGCTGCGTTCGTCGATTACGGTCATGACCGTAGCCGCTTATTGCACCCGTATGGCGGGAGGTTTCCTGCGCTTCCAGGCGCAGTACCTGCGGCGCATTCGATTGCCGCAGTGGGGCAGGTGTCGGAGGCGCTGCGCATGGCATTGATTGCGGCTGCCAGCGCGCAAGATCAGGCCGTCATCGACGCCCCGGTTTTCGCTCTGTACGGCGTGAGCCCATCGGAGGCAGCGCCTGTGCGTCGGATTGCCGATACAGCCCAGGTAACGGTGCAGCGGCGCAAGGCACGCGCATTTAACCTTCGCTGTTACCCCGTGATTTCGATGCGCGGGTAAGCGACGCCGTGCGCCAGTTTTGGCGTGCACGCGGGGAAAACACCATCTCAAAGCGACAGGGTGGTGCGCGCGATGCCGTGGTCGGCGGCAAGAACATGGATGGGTTTGTTGGCTTGGTCGAGCACGTGAGCGCGCATTGCGGGTTGCCGGCATCGGCCGTGTACACACGCAAGTCCCAACTCGTATTGCCCGGTTTTTTTCGCGCCACCAAAAACTGGGATGTACTGGTGATCCACGAACGCCGGTTATTGGCGGTGTTCGAGTTCAAATCGCAAGTCGGCTCTTTCGGCAACAACTTCAACAATCGCAGCGAAGAAGCGATCGGCTCCGCTGCCGACCTGTGGGTGGCACATCATCACGGCGCCTATAGCGACGAACCTCGCCCCGGCCGCAACCACGTTCGCGAAACCAGTGCCGCGCTGCTGAACCCCAGCATGCAGTCCGACCCACGGCCACCGTTTCTCGCCTGGCTGATGCTGTTGGAAGAATGCGACGCATCGCTCGCGGCCGTACGCTGCGATGAACCGCACTTCCGGGTGTTCGATGAGTTTCGCGCTGCATCCTACGCCCAGCGCTATCAGATTTTGTGCGAGCGACTGGTCGAACGCCAGCTCTACTCCGCCGCGGCACTGGAACTGAGCGCCGCAAACAGCGCCAGCAGCCGCGCGCTGTCCTCGGCCACGAGCATTCGTAACGTGTTTGCGGAGTACGCCGGACGGATGTTGGCGGCGCAAGGGTGATCCGCCGACGCTAGCACGGTCGGGCCCGCCGCTACGCGGCTTGACCCGCGCTGACAAGCCGCACGATGGCGCACTGCGCGCGTTGCCCCGCCATCCCGCCAACATCGAGTGTAGTCACTGCAACGGCGCAAACAGCTCGGCCATGTCGGCTTCGTCGAAGCGCAGCCGCTGGCTGGCGCCGCCTTCGAGCACGGCACGGGCGAGGTCGGATTTGCGCGCCTGCAAAGCCTGGATTTTTTCCTCGACGGTGCCGGCACAGATCAGCTTGTACACGAATACCGGTTTGTCCTGACCGATGCGGTGGGCGCGATCGGTGGCCTGCGCTTCGGCCGCCGGGTTCCACCACGGGTCGTAGTGGATGACGGCATCGGCGGCGGTGAGGTTGAGGCCAACGCCGCCCGCCTTGAGGCTGATCAGGAACAGCGGCACTGCACCATCCTGAAAGCGCCGCACCAGATCACTGCGCAGCCGCCCTGGGGTGTCGCCGGTCAGCATCAGGTAAGGTGTGTTTCGTGCGTCGAAGTCGGCGGCGAGTTTGCCCAGCATTTCGGTGAACTGCGAGAACAGCAGCACCCGCCGGCCTTCGCCGAGCAAGCCTTCGAGCAGTTCGTGCAACGCCTCGCGCTTGGCCGAGGCTTTCACTTTTTTGGCACTGGCCAGCTTGACCAGGCCCGGGTCGCAACATACCTGCCGCAGTTTGAGCAGGGCATCGAGCACGATGATGCCGGACTGGTTGAGGCCGCGTTCACGCACCGCTTCGCGCACCCGCTCGTGCTGCGCCAGGCGCAGCGATTCGTAGAAGTTGCGTTGATCGCCTTCCAGTTCGATGCGCCGCACGATTTCGGTTTTCGCCGGCAGATCGGACAGCACATCTTCCTTGCGACGGCGCAACAGCAAGGTGCCGATGCGCTGGTTCAGGCGCTGCTGACGCTCGCTGTCACCCTGTTTTTCGATCGGGGTGCGATACAGCCGGGTGAACTGGCGTTCGCTGCCGAGCAGGCCCGGCTCCACCGCATCGAATTGCGCCCACAATTCGCCGAGGTGATTTTCCAGCGGCGTGCCGGTCATCGCCAGACGCCGCCGCGCCGGAATCTCGCGCACCACCTGCGCGGCCTGGCTGCGCGCGTTCTTGATCGCCTGCGCTTCATCGACGATCAACAGGCTGAATTGCTGCGCGATCAAACGTTCGCGATCGCGTGGCAACAGCGGGTAGGTGGTGATCACCACATCGTTGTTGCCGATGTCGTCGTAGGCGTCGGCGCGGGCGGCACCGTGGATCACCAGCACGCGCAGTTCCGGGGTGAAGCGCGCGGCCTCGTCGCGCCAGTTGCCGACCAGGCTGGTCGGACACACCACCAGCGCCGGCTGGTCGAGGCGTCCGCCGCGTTTTTCCAGCAGCAGATGCGCCAACACTTGCACGGTTTTGCCCAGCCCCATGTCATCGGCGAGCACGCCGCCGAGGCCTGCATCGGCGAGGAAGTCGAGCCACGCCAAGCCTTCGCGTTGGTACGGCCGCAGCGGCGCGGTGAACCCATCCGGCGTGTCGATTTCGCGGCGTGCGCTTGCGCGCAGGCTGTCGATACGCGCACGCAGCATGTCGCCGCCGCGCCAGTGCAGCACATCGCGATCAGCTAGCCGCGCCAGATTCTCAGCCTGGGTGCGGTGCAGGCGCAGCGATGGGCCGGTTTCGGATTGCAGCCATTCCAGCAGCGGTTCGGTCAGCTCGCGCAGGCGTTGCAACGGCAGCTCGGCGCTGCGCTGTTCGTCGACCAGCACTCGCCACGTGGCGTCGGGCTTCTCGCCGGGGTAAGGTTGCTGCGGAAACTCCGGATCGGCCAGCACGCGGCGCAGAATCGGCAACAGATCGATGCGCTCGCCGTCGACCTCGATACCCAACTGCAGGTCGAACCAGCCGTTGCCATCGACCGCCAGTTCGGCATGCCAGTCGCCGGTTTGCACCAACCGATCGCGCGGAAAGTCATCGGCAAACTCAATGCGAAAGCCGGCTTGCGTGAGTTGCTGCAATACCGGCTGCCAGGCTTCCGGTGCCGCGGGCGGCTTGCGTGCGCCGAGCGACAACACCCAGTCGCCGTGCTCCACCACCGCATATCCGCCAGATTGTTGGTAATACAGCTCGACGGCATCCACCAGCTTGCTGTCGTGCAGGCGTTTGCTTGCTGCCTGCTCGGCAAGCGCGGTTCGCACGACTTCATAGACCGTGCCGTTTTGCATCTTGCGCACTACCGGACGATAGTCCATGGCGTCGACGCGAGCCGGGCCATAGTCGAAAAACAACCGCGCGCAACCCACTTCGATGCGCTTGTTCACCATGTGGCCGTGGCTGTTGACCGGCCAGTTGCGCACCCGCCGCAACACCAGCACCGGCATCGGCGGCTGCTCCAGCAGTGCAACCGTTCCGCGCGGGTTGGGGGCGGGCAATTGCAGCGTGGCGCCACGGCTGGCGACATGGGTGCTGAAACCGGCGACCTCCTCGGGTTCCAGATTCGGCGCATCGGCGAGTGCTTCCAGCAGATTGGCATTGCCCTGCACACGGCCGTAGCAGCGGGTTTTGCCATCGACGTACCAGTAGTTCGCGGCGCGCAGCAGGTGCAGGTGGTCGCCATCGGCGATGGCCACGGCCAAGCGCTGGCTGCCGTCGTCCTGGTCTTGCCAGCGCAATTGCAGTTGCCGGTCTTCGGCCCGGCGCAAGGCGCCGGCACTGGCCTTCTCAAAATAGACCGGGTAGCGCGCCATCAATTGCTCCATGGCGTGCTCGTGCTGGCGCGCCGTGATCGCGGTAAGCCGCAACGCACCATGGCTGACATCGGCATCGCTCAACAGCACGCTGAGCGCGCCCAGTGCTTCGTCGGGCCAACCTTCCGCGGGTGCCGGTTCCGCACCCATCTCGCTCAAGTGCAACCCCTGTGGGTCGACCAGTGCATCGCCACGCTTGCCCGGTCGCAGCCACACTGGCGCCGCCAACAGCCGCGGGATCGAAGCCAAGTGCGGTTCGGGCGATTTCCAGGGCGCGGTGATCGAATATTCAGGGTGCGATTGGCCACGCAACATCAGCCCGAACACCCGCTGCGCGGCCGCAGTCGCCGGCCGCCGGGTGCGGGTGGACACCTCGTCGAACCAGCGATCCCAGCGCGCCAGCGTGGCGCCGCCGGAGATCGCGGATTCATCGTCGGCATGAAACCAACTGCTCGCCGGGACCAGGCTCATATAGGTGAGCAAGGCCGCCGCATGCTCGCACAGCGCCTGCCGCCGACAACCGCACGACAGGCGGACGCCGGCCTGGCTGCCGGCAGGCGGCGCCTCGACCTGGCATTCAAAGCTGTTGCTGACATTGCGGCCAATACGCGCCAACCAGACATCATCGCCGCTCTCACCAGCCACGTGTTGCAGCACCCGCACTTCGCCGGCGCGCACCAGATCCAGGCCGCGATGCAGCAGTGATGGGTCGAAGTGCTGCCGCCACGGCTCGCGCGTCAACAAGCGATGCAATTCCTGACTGTCCATGCGATACAAAATCGTGCAGGCAATCGACAAGCATAACGCGTCCGGGTGCCAGCACACGACTACCGCGTTTTGAAGATGTAACCTCGGGGACAGCGAGTGGCCCGCAAAGGTCGCAACGTTCGCAAAAGAAAGCCGAACTTGTAGCGCGGCGGCTGGAGGTGGGGGCGCCGCACACGGGTTGGCGGTTACCCACGCCACGCTTTGCGTCATTCCAGCGAAAGCCGGAATCCAGAGCCTGTCGCTGGAATGACGAAACCCCAGTTACTCAGCGCTTGCCTCGATCGACGCAATGTCGTTGTTTGCCGCTTCACCTCGGGCGCAAGAACCGCGACAATAGAGCGTTTTTCAAAGGCAACCGCAGCATCCCACCGTGCCAGAGGCATCGGCGCGGCACCGTTCACCCTCGGGAGTAACCCATGGCCCATTTCATCCCCGTAGCGCCCGCAGGCGGCGCCAGGATCACCCTCAGCGGCGGCAAGCTACAGGTGCCCAACAACCCGATCATCCCGTTCATCGAGGGTGACGGCACCGGCCCGGACATCTGGCGCGCCAGCGTGCGCGTGCTCGATGCCGCGGTCGCCAAAGCGTACGGCGGCAAACGCAAAATCCATTGGCTTGAAATCTACGCCGGCGAAAAAGCCAACAACACCTTTGGCGAGTGGTTGCCCGAGGCCAGCGTGCAGGCAGTGCGCGATTATCTGGTCGGTATCAAGGGACCGCTGACCACGCCGATCGGCGGCGGCATGAGCTCGCTCAATGTCGCCTTGCGGCAAATGCTCGACCTTTATGTCTGCCTGCGCCCAGTGCGCTGGTTCGAAGGTGTGCCCTCGCCGGTCAAGAAGCCTGGTGAGGTGGACATGGTGATCTTCCGCGAGAACACCGAGGACATCTACGCCGGTATCGAGTGGCCCAGTGGCAGCGCTGATGCCCAGAAGATCCTCGACTTCTTCGCGCGCGAGTTTCCGCAGGCGTTCGCCAAGATTCGCTTCGGCACCGCTGAAAAAACCACCGCTTGGCAGCGGGTGCTGGAAGGCATCGGCGCGCCGCACCGCGATCTGCCGGTACAGGTGGGGGTTGGCATCAAACCGGTGTCGTTCCTCGGCACCGAGCGCCTGGTGCACAGCGCCATCGAATATGCCATCGCCAACAAACGGCCGTCGGTGACCCTGGTGCACAAGGGCAACATCATGAAGTACACCGAAGGCGGCTTCCGCGACTGGGGCTACCAGACCGCGCGCGACCACTTCGGCGCGGTGGAACACGACGGCGGGCCGTGGCATGTGATCCCCACCGGCAAACCCGGCGCCGGCATCGTCATCAAGGATGTGATTGCCGATGCCTTCCTGCAACAGATCCTGTTGCGGCCGGCCGAGTACGACGTGGTGGCTACGCTCAACCTCAACGGCGATTACCTGTCCGACGCACTCGCCGCGCAAGTCGGCGGCATTGGTATCGCGCCGGGTGCCAACATCAACTATGTCACCGGCCACGCGATCTTCGAAGCCACCCACGGCACCGCCCCCAAGTACGCCGATCAGGACAAGGTCAACCCCGGCTCGCTGATCCTGTCCGGCGAAATGATGCTGCGTTACCTGGGCTGGACCGAAGCCGCCGACGCCATCATCACTGCCATGGACACCGCCATCGGCAACAAGCGCGTCACCTACGACTTCGCCCGCCTGATGCAGGGCGCAACGCTGGTGAAATGCTCCGAGTTTGGCGATGAGCTGATCAAGGCGATGTAAGCCGCAGCGTCCAGTGATGCATTCGAAACGAAGGCCGCCGAAAGGCGGCCTTCGTGGTTTCGCTCACCCGCAACGGCAGGCACACAGGCATGACCGTTCCGGCCTCTGCTGCCGCCGGTGCGGCATCGGCAACGCCGCTGAGGTCTACGTGCGCCTGCTTTAGCGCGGGCCAAGCACGCCAATGGACCGTGCAGCAGGCAGGGGTTACATTGGCGTCAGGTATTACCGTGTAATAAAGTCCCAGCCATGGCGACATCGCTCAAGATCGACGATGGCCTGAAAGGCCGCGTCCAGCAGCTCGCCAGCCAGCGTCGGCGCTCGGCGCACTGGATCATGCTCGAAGCAATCGAACAGTACGTGCAGCGCGAAGAAGCGCGCGAGAGCTTCAAACAGGAAGCCTTGGCGTCGTGGGCCGCCTATCAGGACACCGGGCGCCACCTGAGCGGCGCTGAAGTCCGCACTTGGTTGAACACGTGGGGCACCGATGACGAAAAGACAGCGCCTGGGTGCTACGAATAATCGTCACGGAAGGGGCGGCGCAGGGCTTGGAGCGCTGTCGCCGGTTCCTGACCGGCAAGGCCCCCGAAACGGCCAAGCGGGCCGGCCAGGTTATTGATCGGCAACTCCTGCCCCTGGAAAAAACGCCGGACATGGGCCGGCCGTTACCCGAGCTGATCGATCTGCGCGAACTGGTCATAGCGTTCGGGGACTGCGGCTACGTGGCGCTGTACCGCCACGAGCTGGCCGACGATGCGGTTTATGTGCTGGCCTTCGGGCACCAAAAAGAAGCAGGGCACTGAGCAACCGCAGCCGAGCCTGGCCTTTCGTAGGTCACACCTGGGCCTGCATTTCTTGGTTGCGCAGCGCCCCGACGCTGCGCTTGGTCGCTCACACAACCTGCCTCAGACTTGATCTGGCAGGGTTCCTGCGAAGAACGCTGATCGACTTGTGTGGGAGCGCGCCTGCGCGCGAAGCTTCGCAACGCTGTTCGCCGGCAGGTCGGCTTCCATAAAAGCACAATCGGCAAGGCCAGCTCCCACAAAGGCACTGATTCCCGTGTGGGCGACTGTCGTGATGGATTTCGCCGCGCTCTGCCCACTACGGAAACGTGCAGCCATCTTGGCAAGAACTCCCAGCAAAAACCGCATTCGTGCATCTTGGGCTTTGGCGAAAACGTCGGCACGCCAGCGCCCGGGCGGCGCACGAACGGCATCGGCGCGAAAAACGCTGTACCAAAAGGCATGAATTCCGGGGTGTTCGGGACTTTCGTTTACTTTTCGTTTAGGCGTATAGTCCGGTGGTCATGGTCCGAACTGTGACCTTGGTTGCGTAAGTGGCCAAGTTGACCTTCATCACTGATCCTGGGGGTAGCACCGATGAACTCTCGATTTGCTGTTCGCTCCGTCACGGGGCGTGTTTCGGGTACCAGTCCGGCAACACACCGGAACAAACTGGCGCTCGCCATTTCCACCCTGCTGGCGGCCAGTGCGCCGATGGCGCTATTGACCACCGCTGGCGTTGCCTTGCTGGCACCGCAACAGGTGCGCGCGCAAGATGCGACCTCGGGCGAAATTTTCGGCCGTGTCAACGATGACAGCGGCAACCCGGTTGCCGGCATCGACGTGGTGCTGACCGAGTCCAGCCGTGGCTTCCGCGCCACCTCAACCACCGGCAGCGATGGCGTGTTCCGTTTTGGTCGTTTGGCCAATGGCGATTACATGGCCACGGTCGGCGACGCGACGCGCGCGGTGAGGGTTTCGGCGGGCACGGTGCAGACCTTGGGCTTCACCATAACTGGCGACGCAAATGCTAAGACCTTGGAGCAGGTCGTGGTCGTCGGTCAAGCCGCCACCTCGACTTCCAAAGATTATTACAGTCAGGAATCGGGCATCAATATCGATATCGATCAGGTGTACTCGCGGGTGCCGTTGTCCCGCAATATCACTGACGCTGCCTTGTTGGCACCTGGCACCAGCCGGGGCGATACCGCGTTCGGCAACCTGCCTTCGTTCGCTGGATCGTCGGTCGCGGAAAATGTATACCTGATCAACGGCTACAACGCCACCGACCCGCGCCGCTTCCTGAACTTGATGAACGACATCCCGTTCGAGTTTTTCCAGCAGGTTGATGTCAAGACCGGCGGCTTCCAAGCGGAGTACGGACGTGCTACCGGTGGTATCACGAGCGTGGTTACGCGCAGCGGCAGCAACGATTTGGAACTGGGTTCCGCCATTTACTACACGCCCGACAACATGCGCGCGCACCAGCCAGACACAACAGACGTTTTCCGCTCTGACGACAAGGTGGATATCGTCGAGACCAATCTCTGGGCCAGCGGTGCGCTGATCAAGGATCGTCTCTTTTTCTATGGCTTGGTCAACTTCCGTTCTGAGGATTTCACCAACTTCAGCAACACGACCGTTGATGACGTCAAAGATGGCGACCCGTTCTGGGGCTTCAACATCGATGGCGTGTTGTACGACAGCGACGATTGGGGACGTCATTCGTTCACCTGGACCCACATCGACGATTCGCACAGCACCAAAGATATGGCGTCGAATTTTGATCGCGATGCCCGTGTGGTCGGTAGCGCCCGCGGCGTGATCACGCAGAACCTCGGCGGCAACACCGACATCATCAAGTACACCGGTGTGATCCGCGACTGGTTGACGGTTACCGGCCTGTACGGCAAGAGCAATGCGCGAGTCGATGAAACCTCAGACAAGGACGGCAACCCGGTCATCATCGATTTTCGTAGTGGCAGTCGGCAGGATCTCGGCGATTGGGCCAACTTTACTGTGACGCCGGAAAACAACGACCAGCGCGAAGAGTACCGCTTCGACGCGGACATCTATCTCGACGATTTCTTCGGCGACCACAAGTTCCGGCTCGGTTTCGAGCACGAAAACCTGGGCTCGACAGAGTCATCGAGCAACTCGGGTGGGGTCTACTACGCCTATTTTGCTAACGGCATTCCCTCGCGTTTCGACCCGACCGGTTCCACGGCTGGGCAGGACGTGGTGCGTGTCCGCACCCGCACCACCGGCGGATCGTTCACCACCGAGCACGAAGCCCTGTATCTGGAAGATCGCTGGACGGTCAATGATCGGTTGACCCTGAACCTGGGTGTACGGACCGAAGACTCGGTCAACAACGCCATTGATGGCTCGCCATTCGTGACGCTGAACAACCAGTTCGACTTCCGTAACGGCTTCACCTTCGACACCTTCGGCGACGGCACCAGCCGGGTGTACGGCTTCTATGGCCGTACCCATCTCGGTGTGGCGAACAATTCCAACGTGCGTTTGGCCGGATCCGAGATATTCCTGCACGACTGGTTCTTGCTGGATGGGCTCAACGCCGATGACACGCCAATTATTGGGCAGTTCTTCGGTCAGGACCAGGTATCGCCGTTGGGCATCCAGGACCCGCGCACTTTGGTCAGCCAAAACCTGAAGGGACAGAGTCAGGATGAATACATCCTCGGCTTTTAGAAGACCATTGATCTATGGACATTCGGCATCAAGGGCATTCACCGCAAGCTGCGTGCAGGTATCGAGGACGGCGCGATCGATCGCGGCATGCTCAACTTCGCTGCCGATAACGGACTTAATGTCGATGACATGGCGGACTCGTTTGGCGGCTTCACGCAATTCATCCTGTTCAACCCCGGCAGCGATGTCAGCTTCTTCACAGATGCGGCAGGGCTGCCGGGGGATGCATTGGCTCTTCTCGGTGGTGACGCAGATGGCGATGGTCTGGTGGAAGTCAATTTGACGGCCGATCAAGTGGGTGTTCCAAAGGTGCGACGGCGCTATACGGCGTTCGAATTGACCGCAGAACGTGCGTTCAGTGACGGCTGGTCGTTGCAGGGCTCCTATGTATGGGGCCGCTTGCGCGGTAATTACGAAGGGGCTGTCAAATCCGACAATGGCCAGACGGATTCCGGTCTGACCCAGGACTTCGATACCCGGGGCCTGACGGATGGCATTCAGGGCCGTTTGCCGAATGATCGCCAGCATACCTTCAAGTTGTTCGGCGGCTACCAGATCACCGAGAACTTCACCGTCGGCGCCAACGTCACCGTGCAGTCACCACGGCACTTCGGTTGCCAGGGCGTGCATCCAACGGATGATATTGCGCAGCAATTCGGTGCCGCTTCCTTCTTCTGCGACCTGGATGGCAATGGCACTGTGCTGACACCTCGTGGTTCGGTGATGAAAAGTGAATGGACGAAAAACGTCGATCTGAAGTTCTCGTATGTACCTGAGTTGGACCTTCCGGAAAATATACGTCTCGGCTTCACCATTGACATCTTCAATGTGTTCAACTCGGAAGACGTTACCGACCGGAACGAGTTCGGCACCTTCGACAGTGGTCAGTCGCGGCCGACGTTTGGGGATCCGACCGGCTTTCTGCCCCCGCGCACGGTTCGCTTTAGCGGACGCCTGGTCTTCTGAGGTCTCGTGTTTTGTGTGGAATCAGCGAGCCGCCTTCGGGCGGCTCGCTTTTGTTCGGTTGGCACGTGTGGTCTCGTGCTGCAAAGCCCCATCAAATTCACCGGCGAAGCCCCGAGCACCCCATATCCGCGGTCACACGCGGTCGCCAACAAGCCGCGGCCATCCACTGCCTGGCAAGCTGCATGCCAAACGCGGCGGTGCCGAGCCCCGTCGAGCCGCAATCGCGCTGCGTTGCGGAA
>PFJA01000290.1 GCA_002782905.1 Lysobacterales bacterium CG_4_10_14_3_um_filter_64_11 | reverse complement strand
CGCTGGCCGGCTTCGGTATTGTGATGGCGGTCGGCAACACCACGCTCGGCCCGCCCAATGTCAATGCGTTGCGGGTGGCGGTGACGGTGCGCACCCCGGGCGGCATCAACCCGCTGCAGTTGGTGGGTTACAAGGCGCAGACGCCATGAACCTTCGGTCTCAGCAGCGACGCGGTTTCACCCTGATCGAGATGATCGTGGTGATCGTGATTACCGGCATTTTGGCCGGGGTGTTGTCGCGCTTTCTCAGCGAGCCGGTGCGCGGTTACTTGCAGGTGGCCAGCCGCGGCGTGCTGGTCGATCAGGCCGATATTGCCTTGCGCCGGATCGCCAGCGAAGTGCAGCGGGCGCTACCCAACAGCCTGCGCGTGGCCTGCGCTGGGCAGTGCCTGGAGTTTTTGTCGAGCGTGGATGGCGGCATGTACCGGGCGCAGGTGTCGGGCAGCAACCCGGCCGACGATCCGCTGGATTTCACCACCGCCGACAGCAGCTTCGACGTGCTCGGCGGCTTGCGCGCTGCGCCGGCAGCCGGCAGCCAGATGGTGGTGTACAACCTCGGCACCGCGCCCAACAACGCCTATGACGGCACCAATCGCGCCACGCTGGCGGGCGCGAGCACGATCAACCAGATCGTGCTCACCGCACCGATACGGTTTCCGCAGCCCTCGGGGAAGCAGCGCTTTTATCTGGTCGATATGCCGGTGAGCTATCTGTGCAATCCTGCTGCCGGCAGCCTGCGTCGCAATGCCGGTTACCCGATCAGCGCGGCGCAGCCGAGCAACACCGCACAGGGGGACTTGCTCAGCGATCGCGTCACTGCCTGCGATTTTGCCTTCGACCCGGGCAGCGCCACCCGTGGCGGCTTGTTGAGCATGCGCCTGACGCTGGCCGATGGCGATGAGCGGATCACCCTGCTGCATCAAGTGCATGTGTTCAACGCGCCATGAGCACGATGCGACGCCAGCAACGCGGCATCTCGCTGATCGTGGCGATCGTGGTGGTGGTATTTTTATCGCTTATTGCGACCTTCCTGGTGCGCAGTGTGGGTTCGCAACAGGCGCTCAATACCCAGGCATTGATCGGCCAGCGCGCGTTCTACGCGGCGCGGGCTGGGCTGGAGTGGGGCGCGGCGCAGGCGCTGGGCGGCAACTGCAGCGCCGGCAACAACGTGGCGATCGAAGGCGTGGATGTGGTGGTGGATTGTTCGGCGACCAATGTGGTCGAGGCCGGTGTGACCTATCAGGTGTTCACCATCGACGTGCTGGCGCAGTCGGGTACGCTGGGCAATCCGGAATACGCGCAACGCAGCCTGAGTGCGCGCTTGAACAACAAGCTGTGAGGGGCGTGACCATGCGACTGCCTGAATTGCTTTGCTTCGTCATTCCCGCGAAGGCGGGAATCCAGTGGCTTCAGAACATCGGGCAAGAGCGGTCGCGCTTCGCAAGCCCCCGGGTTACGCGCTTCGCGCTAACCCGGGCTACGTGGGCGGTCTCGGCGGTGTGTGCGTTGGCGTTGTGCGTAACGCTGCCTGCGCTGGCGCAGGGCGACGGCCTCAACGGCAGCTACTGGAACTTCAATGTGGTCGCCAACGGCAATGCCTTTCCCAGCGGCGCGCCCGATCGCACCCGCATCGATGCCACGGTGAACTTCAATTGGGGTAGCGGTGCGCCGGCGCCGGGCATCGGCAGCGATGATTTTGCGGTGCGCTGGGATGGCATGGTCGAGGCGCCGCAGACCGGTGGCTACATTTTTTCCACGCAATCGGACGATGGCGTGCGGCTGTGGATCAACGGTGCGCTGGTGATCGACAACTGGACCTTGCACGGGCCAACCTGGAACGACAGTGCGCCGGTCAATCTGGTGGCGGGCCAGCGCTACGTGGTGCGCATGGAGATGTTCGAGCGCGGCGGCGGCGCGGTGGCGCGGTTGTATTGGCGCGATCCCGACGATATCGAGGACGGCGATCCGCGCAACGTGATCAAGCAAAAATATCTGTACTCACAGATCACGCCGACGGTGCTGGCGGTGGTGCAGTCGTGTGGCGATCCGGCATCAGTCATTGTCAGCTTCAGCCGGCCGATGGAGCCTGGCAGCGGCAAGCATGGTGCCGAGCGGGTAAAAAACTACAAGATCAAGGGCAGTGGGCCGAAGATCGATGTCATCGACGCGGTGCTGGCAGCCGATGGCGTGACCGTCACTCTGACCTTGGACCAACCACTGGTTGCTGGCAATGTGTACACGCTGGAAGTCAAGGACGTGGAATCCAGCG
>PFJA01000058.1 GCA_002782905.1 Lysobacterales bacterium CG_4_10_14_3_um_filter_64_11 | reverse complement strand
CGCGTCGCTTTCACCAGCGCCGACGAGGCAACCCTGACGCTGGTATTGCGGGTCTACGATGACGGTTTCGGGTTTCGCTATGAGGTGCCGGCCGATGCCAGATACACCCAGCGCACGATCAGCAACGAGCTGACCGAGTTCGCTTTCACCGGCGATCACAGCGCGTGGTGGAACGGTGCCTACCTGCCCAATCGCTACGAGTACCTGTATCGCCATTCGCCGCTGTCGGCGATCTGGAAGGCGGTCACGCCGTTGACCATGAAAACCGCGCACGGGCTGTACCTGAGCGTGCACGAGGCG
Organism: Lysobacterales bacterium CG_4_10_14_3_um_filter_64_11; assembly: GCA_002782905.1. Lineage (GTDB taxonomy): Bacteria > Pseudomonadota > Gammaproteobacteria > Xanthomonadales > Xanthomonadaceae. The sequence continues at coordinate 11,275 of PFJA01000058.1, read as the reverse complement.
GCGTTGGTCGATTACGCCGAGATGACCCTGGAGAACGTCGGTGGCAACCGGCTCAAGGCTGATCTGATTGCGTGGTCGGACGGCAGCAAGGTCAAGACCACGGGGGCATTTGTCACGCCGTGGCGCACCGTTACGGTGGCCGAGCGCGCCACCGGCCTGATCGATTCCGACCTGATCGTGAACCTCAACGAGCCCAACAAACTCGGTGATGTGTCGTGGCTGGAAGCGGGCAAATACGTCGGCGTGTGGTGGGAAATGCATATCCGCAAATCGACCTGGGCCGCGGGCGACAAGCACGGCGCGACCACCGCCAATGTCAAGCGCTATATCGATTTCGCCGCCAAGTACGGGTTCAAGGGCGTGCTGGTGGAAGGCTGGAACGTGGGCTGGGATGGCGACTGGATCGCCAACAGCGAACTGTTCAACTTCACCACGCCGTATCCGGATTACGACTTCGATGCACTGACACGTTATGCCAAAGCCAATGGCGTGCGCCTCATCGGCCATCACGAAACGTCGGGTGGCATCGCCAACTACGAGCGCCAGCTCGATGAGGCGATGGCCTACATGCAGGCGCACGACGTGCGCGTGGTCAAGACCGGCTACGTCAAGCGCAACGGGCTGATTGAGCGCATCGGCGAGGCCGGCAAGCCGGTACACGAATGGCAGCATGGCCAGTTCATGGTGCGCCACTACCAGAAAGTGGTCGAAGTGGCGGCCGAGCACCATATTGCCATCAACACCCACGAGCCGATCAAGGATACCGGCCTGCGCCGCACCTGGCCGAACTGGATGTCCCGCGAAGGCGCTCGCGGGCAGGAGTACAACGCCTGGTCGGAGGGCAACGGCCCTGGGCACATTGCCAATCTGGCATTCACCCGGATGCTGTCCGGGCCGATGGATTTCACCCCCGGCATTTTCGATCTCGGCAGTGACGAGGCGCTGCGTGAGCGCAACCTCAGCAGCACGTTGGCGAAACAACTGGCGTTGTATGTGGTGCTGTACAGCCCGTTGCAAATGGCGGCCGATCTGCCGGAAAACTACGAGGCCAAGCCGGCGGCATTCCAGTTCATCCGCGACGTGCCGGCGGACTGGGCACAGAGCCGGGCGATCGACGGCGAGATCGGCGATTTTGTGGTGATCGCACGGCGCGATCGCAACAGCCGCGACTGGTATCTCGGCGCGGTGACCGATGAGAACGGGCGGCTGTTGAGTGTGCCGCTGGGCTTTCTCGAATCCGGGGTGCGCTATCGCGCGCAGATTTATGGCGATGGTATCGACGCGAGCTGGGATAAAAACCCCGAAGCCATCGAAATCAGCACCCGCGAGGTGACCGGCAACGAGATGCTGAGCCTGCGCCTGGCGCCGGGCGGCGGCGCCGCGATTCGCTTTGCGCCGATTGGACGGGTCAAATGAAGGCTTTGTGGTTGCACATTTCATCGCGATGTACGCTGTGGGTGTTGGTGCTCGCCGGCGCATTGCCGGGTGCCGTACTCGCCGACGGTGCGCGCGCGTACAAAGCCATCGAGCGGCCGATCCAGGATGAGCTGATCTATTTCGTGATGCCCGATCGTTTTGCCAATGGCGATCCGGGCAACGATCGCGGCGGCATCGCTGGCGATGCTGACCAACACGGTTTCGATCCGCGCCACAAAGGCTTCTTCCACGGCGGCGACCTCGACGGCCTGCGCGAGCGGCTCGACTACCTGCACGGCCTGGGCATCAGCGCGATCTGGGTCACCCCGATCTTCAAGAACAAGGCGGTGCAGGGCGCACCGGGGCAACGCAGCGCTGGCTACCACGGCTACTGGATCACCGATTTCACCCAGGTCGATCCGCATCTGGGCGGCAACGCGGCGTTCAAGCGGCTGGTCGATGCCGCGCACGCGCGTGGCATCAAGGTAATCATGGATATCGTCACCAATCACAGCGCCGATGTGATCCAGTACCGCGAATGCGGGGTCAGCGGCGATCTGGCCAGCGGCGATGCCAGCCAGACTTGTCCGTACCGCTCGCTCGCGCACTATCCGTACATCACCCGCGGTGGCATTCACGGTGAGCCGATCAATGCCGGTTTTGCCGGTGATGCGCCAGCACAGCAGAACGCGGATAACTTCGCCAGGCTGCGCGACCCGGCCTTTGCCTACACCCCGTTCGTGGCTGCCGAGGAAGCCCGCGTCAAGGTGCCGGCGTGGCTCAACGAGCCGATTTATTACCACAACCGCGGCAACTCCACGTTCACCGGCGAGAGTTCGCTGTATGGCGATTTTGCCGGCCTGGACGATCTGTTCACCGAGCACCCGCGCGTGCTCGCCGGCATGATCGATATCTACCAGCATTGGATCACCCAGTTTCGTGTCGATGGCTTTCGCATCGATACCGCCAAGCATGTCAACGACAGTTTCTGGCGTGGCTTCATCCCCGCCATCGTGGCGCATGCCAAAGCGGAGGGTATCCCCGATTTCTACGTGTTCGGCGAGGTGTTTGAGCCCGATCCGAAGGCCCTGAGTCGCTTCACCCGCGAAGCGGCATTTCCGGCGGTGCTCGATTTCGCGTTTCAGGATGCGCTGCGCAAGGTGGTTGCCGAAGGTGCTGGTGCGCGCGTGTTCGCGGCCCTGTTCGCGGCCGATGCGTGGTACGCCGATGGCGCCACCGGCGCTGCCCGGCTGCCGATCTTCAGCGGCAACCACGATATGGGCCGGATCGGCCATTTTCTGCTGCAAGCGACGGCGGGCCAGGCCAGCGACGACGAATTGTTGCGCCGCGCCACCCTCGCCAACGCGCTGTTGCTGTTTGCGCGCGGCGTGCCGGTGATTTATTACGGCGATGAGCAGGGCTTCACCGGCGATGGCGGCGATCAAGATGCACGCGAGGACCTGTTTCCCAGCCAGGTCGCCAGTTACAACGACAACCGCCTGATCGGCAGCACGGCCAGCACCGCCGCGGACAACTTCAACCGCGAGCACCCGTTGTATCGGGCCATCGCCGCAATGGCGCAGGTACGGCGCGATTATCCGGGACTGGCGCGCGGCGTGCAGGTCATGCGTCTGGCGGGAAAAAAGGCGGGCGTGTTTGCGTTCTCGCGCATCGACAAGAGTCGCAACGAGGAGTTTCTGGTCGTCTTCAACAACAGCACCGAAGCGCGCGCGGAAACGGTGGAAGTGAGCGTCGGCGGCCAGATCTGGAATCGCTTGATCGGCGAAGGCGACGCCACGCTGCGCGCCCATCGCGGACGCGTGCGGGTGGCACTGCCCGGCCTGTCATTTGCGGTGTATCGCGCCACCGTGCCGAAGTAGCACGGGTTGAGGCGACATGATGCGCCCGGGTTGCGCGCTACGCGCTAACCCGGGCTGGCGGGGGTTTTGGGCGCGCGGCGATGCTGTGGTGCGCTTGATGGCGTGCACGCAGCCATACACCACGTTTGCTGCACGCCATGCTCTGGCGCTCGAATATGGCCTTGGCATCCACGCATACGAATGCACGGTCGCAGCGATGCGATAGTGCGCGATAATCGGGTGGAACACGAAGCCTGGCAATCAAAGAAAGGGAAATCCGTGCACGAGACTTTGCTGTTGTTTGGCGCCACTGGCGATCTGGCGCAGCGTTATCTGTTCCAATCGCTGCTGAATCTGTTGCGTGATCGCCTGTTGCCACCAGGCTTCCGGGTTTACGCGATTGCCCGTCAGGATATCGGCAGCGATGGCTTGCGCAGCCTGTTGGGCGAACGGCTGGCGAAGAGTGGAGCGCCGACGGCGGACATCAACGAACTGCTGTCGCGCTGCGAATACCTCAATGTCGATCTGTCCGATCCGCAGTTGGTGGCTGAACGGCTGGAGTTTTTGCGTGGCCGCGACTGTGTCAGTTATCTGTCCACGCCGCCCGGCCTGTATGTGCCGATCACCCAGGGCTTGAAAGCCGCCGGCCTGCTCGATGCGCCATCGCGGCTGGTGCTGGAAAAGCCGATTGGCCGCGATCTGACCAGCGCGCGCGACATCATGGCAGCGGTCGGCGAGTGCGTCAGCGAAGATCGCGTGTTTCGCATCGATCATTATCTCGGCAAGGCGCCGGTGCAGAACCTGCTGGCACTGCGCTTCGGCAATGCGCTGCTGGAGGCGGTGTGGCATCACCGCTGGATCGCGTCGGTCGACATCATGGTGGCCGAAACCGATGGTGTGGACGGCCGCGAGAGCTACTACGCCAACTATGGCGCGCTGCGCGACATGGTGCAAAACCACATCCTGCAACTGCTGTGCCTGATCGCGATGGAGCCGCCGTCGGCGCTCGATGCCGATTCGGTGCGCAACGAAAAGCTCAAGGTTCTGCGTGCGTTGCGGCCGATGAGCGCCGAGCGGGTCAATCACGACAGCGTGCGCGGTGTGTATCAGGCTGGTGTGGTGGCCGGCAAGCCGGTGGCCGGCTTCAAGGCGCCGACGCCGGAAGCCGATGATTGCGAAACCTACGTCGCGCTGGTGGCGCACATCGACAACTGGCGCTGGGCCGGGGTGCCGTTTCGCTTGCGCACCGGCAAGCGCATGGCCGATCGCTGTTCGGAGGTGGTGATCACCTTCCGCGAACCCTCGCACTGGATCTTCGAGCAACCCACGCGCGAAAACTCCACACCGAACCGGCTGGTGTTCCGCTTGCAGCCGGAGGAAAACATCGAGCTGACGTTGATGAGCAGCCTCGCCGCGCCGGAATGGGGCGCGCTGGAATTGCAGCCGCTGCCGCTGGATCTGTCGATGCCGATCAACCTGCGCCGGCGCATCGCCTACGAGCGCCTGTTGCTGGATGCCTTCCACGGCAACCCGGCGTTGTTCGTGCGCAACGACGAGGTGGAAGCGGCGTGGACCTGGATCGATAGCGTGGCCGATGCCTGGAAACATGCGGGTACGCCGTTGCAGCCGTACATGGCCGGTTCCTGGGGCCCGGAAGCGGCGCTCAGCATTGCCCCCGAGGGCAGCATCGGCGGTCGCCGCCGCGGCCGCAACGGTGGCGGCGGGTGAGCACACCACCGCCCGCGCTGCTGGCCGATATCGGCGGCACCAACGCGCGCTTCGCGCTGGCCGATGCGCAGGCGGCGATGCCGCTGTGCAGCGACAGCATTCGCGATTACCGGGTGCGCGATTTTGACTCGCTGGCGGCGGCCGCGCAGCGTTACCTGAGCGACATGGGTGCCAGCGCGCAACGTGCGTTCTTTGCGGTGGCCGGGCGTGTCGATGGTGACAGCGTGCGCATGACCAATCACCATTGGCACGTCAGCCTGAAACAGACACAAGCCGACCTGGGCCTGGATGCGCTGCGCGTGATCAACGATTTCTACGCGCTGGCGATGGGCGTGCCGCTGCTTGGGCCGGAAAGTCTGATCCCCATCGGCCCGGCCGGCACCACCGATTCCGGGCGTTGCGACAAGGTGTGGGCGGTGTTGGGGCCGGGCACCGGCCTTGGTTGGGCCGCGCTGATGCAATTTGGCGATCATTATCACGTGCTGGAAACCGAGGGCGGGCACATGGGGTTCGCGCCGCGCAGTGAGGACGAGGCCGCGTTGCTGGCGCAGTTGCATGTTCGTTTCGTGCGGGTATCCAACGAGCGCTTGGTGTGCGGTGCCGGCCTTTGCAATATCCATAAGGCGTTGGCAGCGATGGCCGGCGCGCCGGCCGAAGAGTTGAGCCCCGAGCAGATCAGTAGCGCCGCGCGCGAGCGCAGCGATCCGCTGTGCGTGAAAACACTGGAAACCTTCATCCGCGTGTTCGGGGCCGTGGCCGGCGATGCCGTACTCGGCTTTGGCGCCTGGGACGGGGTGTATCTGGCCGGCGGGCTGGTGCCGCATCTGCTGCCGTGGCTGCAAGGCCCGGCGTTCCGCGAGCGTTTCGAGGACAAGGGCCGCTTTCACGACGCGATGCGGCGCGTGCCGACCACCGCCATCATTCATCCGCAACCGGGCCTGCTCGGCGCGGCAGCGGTGGCGCAGCGGCATCTGCGCAAGCGTGGGCTGGCATGAGCACGGTGCAAACCCTTCACGCACCGGCGCCGCTGTGGCACGTCCATGCTGATGCCGCAGCGTGGGCCGAAGCCGCGGCGGCGCAGATCACGCAGCAATTGCACCGCGATCTGCACACCCAGCCGCAGGCGTTGCTGTTGCTGTCCGGCGGCAGCACGCCCGAGCCGGTGTATCGCGCCTTGGCGGCGCAGTCGCTGGATTGGTCGCGGCTGGTGGTGGCGCTGGTCGATGAGCGGTTCGTGCCGCCTGACAGCCCGGGCAGCAACGGCCGCTTGCTGCGTGCGGTATTCGCACACGGCCCGGCTGCGGCGGCAACGCTCTGGCCGCTGGTCGATGCTGATTTGCCGCTGGATGCCTGCGTCGCACGTGGCAATGCCCGCATTGCCGAACTGGGTCTGGCGCCCAGCGCGGTGGTGTTCGGCATGGGCGAGGATGGCCATACCGCCTCACTGTTTCCCGGCGCCGCCGGTCTGGATGCGGCGCTGCATGCCAGCGCAAGGTACGTCGCCATTGATGCCAGTGGTTGCCCGGTGGCCGGCGACTACCCGCAGCGCATCACCCTGACGCCAGCCGGTTGGCGCGCGGCGCATGCGCGTTTTCTGCTGATCCGTGGCGAGCGCAAGCGCGCCGTGTTGCAACACGCGCTGGTGCTTGGCGAGGTCAGCCTCTCCCCGGTTGTGGCGGCGGCTGCCGACGGCGCCGTACCGCTGCACATCCATTGGAACCCCTGAATGAGCATTCATCCGCAACTGGCCGCCATCACCGCGCGCATCCGCGAACGCAGCCGCACAGCGCGTGCCGCCTATCTGGCCCATATCGAGGCCGCGCGCCACAACGGCCCAGCGCGTGGTGCGCTCGGCTGCGGCAATCTGGCGCACGGTTTCGCCGCCTGCTCCAGCGACGACAAAGCCAAGCTGCGCTCGGCCATCAGCCCCAACATCGCCATCGTCAGCGCCTACAACGACATGCTCTCGGCGCACCAACCCTACCAACACTACCCGGAAAAAATCCGTGAGCATGCGCGCGCCATCGGCGCCAGCGCGCAGGTGGCTGGCGGTGTGCCGGCGATGTGCGACGGCATCACCCAGGGCCGGCCCGGCATGGACCTGTCGCTGTTCAGTCGCGATGTGATTGCCGAAGCGACCGCGATTGCGCTCAGCCACGACATGTTCGACGCGGTGCTGTGCCTCGGCATCTGCGACAAGATCGTGCCCGGGCTGCTGATCGGCACGCTCGCGTTCGGCCATCTGCCGGTGCTGTTCGTGCCGTCCGGGCCGATGCCCAGTGGCATCGCCAATGCCGAAAAAGCGGCGGTGCGCGAGCGCTATGCCGCCGGCGAAGCCAGTCGCGCCGAACTGCTCGAAACCGAGGCGAAGTCGTATCACGCGCCCGGCACCTGCACGTTCTACGGTACCGCCAATTCCAATCAGGCATTGCTCGAAGCGATGGGTCTGCAATTGCCGGGTTCCTCGTTCGTTTCGCCGGATACGCCACTGCGCGACGCACTCACCGCCGCTGCGGTTGAACGCGCCGCTGCGATCACCGCACTGGGCGATGACTATCGCCCGCTCGGGCAGTTGATCGATGAGCGCGCCATCGTCAATGCCATCGTCATGCTGATGGCGACCGGTGGCTCGACCAACCACACCATCCATTGGGTCGCGGTTGCGAGCGCGGCCGGTATCCTGATCGACTGGACCGACTTCGACGAACTGGCCGCGATCACGCCGCTTTTGACGCGCATTTATCCCAACGGCGAGGCCGATGTGAATCACTTCGATGCCGCCGGTGGCCTGCCGTTTGTCACCCGTGAGCTGATCGCCGCCGGCCTGCTGCACGCCGACATCATCACCGTTGCCGATGGCAAACAGGGGTTGCACGCCTACAGCCAGAGCCCGTGCCTGCGTGACGGCACGCTGAGCTGGCGCGAGGTGCCGGCCAGCAGCGGCGATGACACGGTGCTGCGCCCGGTCAGCGCGCCGTTCGATGCGCACGGCGGGTTGCGACTGCTCACCGGCAACCTCGGCCGTGCGTTGATCAAGGTGTCGGCGCTCAAGCCCGAACGCCATGCGATCACCGCACCGGCGGTGGTGCTCGATGACCCGCAGCAATTGGCCAAGCTGCATCGCGCCGGTGCGCTGCCGCCCAATTTCGTTGCCGTGCTGCGCTTCCAGGGGCCGCGTGCCAACGGCATGCCCGAGCAGCACAGCCTGACGCCGTTGCTGGGCATGTTGCAGAACCAGGGCCGGCGTGTGGCATTGGTTACCGATGGCCGCCTGTCCGGTGCCTCGGGCAAGGTGCCGACCGCCTTGCACGTCAGCCCCGAGGGGCTGTCCGGTGGCGCCATTGGCAAGGTGCGCGAGGGCGATCTGATTCGCCTGGATGCCGATGCCGGCGTGCTCGATGCCCTGGTAGATGCTGCCGAGTGGGATGCACGCGAGCAGGCGGTGCGGCCGGCGGTCGATGACTGGAGCACCGGTCGCGTGCTGTTTGCTGCGCGCCGGGCGCATGTCGGCAGTGCCGAGCAGGGCGCCAGTGCCACCGATTTCACGGTGTGACTTTCACCTCATCGAATTCAAGGATGCAAGCAACCCATGTCCAATGATGCCAATGCCGCCCGCGCCATCCTGACCCGCTCCGGCATCATGCCGGTGGTGACCGTGACCAGTGCCGAGCAGGGCGTGGCGATTGCCCGCGCACTGGTTGCCGGCGGCCTGAGCGCAATCGAAGTGACCCTGCGCTCGGCGGCGGCGCTGGATGCGGTGCGCGCGATCAAGCAGGCGACGCCGCAGTTGCTGGTCGGTGTCGGCACGGTGTGCCATGCCGGCCATGTACGCGCCGCCGAGGCGGCCGGCGCCGATTTTCTGGTCAGCCCCGGTACCACGCCGGCGCTGGCGGAGGCGCTGCTGGCCAGTACACTGCCGAGCATTCCTGGCGCGGCAACGCCGAGCGAGATCATGGCCCTGCTCGACCACGGTTTTTCCTGCGTCAAGCTGTTCCCGGCTTCGGCGCTGGGCGGCATCGCCCGGATCAAGGCGCTGGCCGGGCCGTTCCCGGATCTGCGCCTGTGTCCGACCGGCGGCATCGGCGAGCACGATGCGGCGGATTATCTCGCGCAGCCCAACGTGTTGTGTGTCGGCGGCTCGTGGATGGTGGCCAGCGCATGGCTCGCGGCCGGCGATTACGCCGCAGTAACCGCCAGTGCCGCCAACGCGCGGGCGTTGATCGATCGCGTGCGCGGCTGAGTGCGGCCAGCGCTACACTGCGCCAAATAAAAACCGGAGCCTTCCATGCGCGTCTGTGTCTATGCGGCATCCAGCGATCATTGCCCGCCGGAGTTTCACGCTGACGCCTACGCCCTTGGGCGGATTCTGGCGCTACAGGGCGCCACCGTGGTCTATGGTGGTGGTTCGCGCGGCTCGATGGGCGCCATCGCCAATGGCGCGCTGCAAGCCGGTGGCGAGGTGATCGGTATCCTGCCGCGGTTCATGGCCGATCTGGAATGGGGGCACCCTGGCCTGACCCGGCTGGAGTTGGTCGGCGACATGCGCGAGCGCAAACATCGTCTGCTCGCCGGCTCCGATGCGGTGGTCGCGCTGCCGGGTGGTTGCGGCACGCTGGAGGAGTTGTTTGAGGCGATCACGCTCAAGCGCCTGGGCCTGTATTTCAACCCGATCGTGTTGCTCAACACCCGCGGTTACTGGCAGCCGTTGCTTGATTTCATGCAGGCGCAGGTGATTGGCCAGCAGTTCATGAACGCCGAACACGCGACGATGTGGAGCCTGGCGCAGACCCCGGAGCAGGTGCCGGCGGCGATCGCGCAGGCACCGGTGTGGGCGGAAAATGCACGCGATTACGCGGCAGTGCGTGGTTAACGCATGCGCTGCGCGTTGATCGCGTCGCGCTGGCGCAGCGCGGCGGCGGCGGCGGCGGCGGCGTAATCGGCGCCACTGCTGGCATACAAAATCGCGCGCGAGGAGCTGATCACCAGGCCATTGCCGTGGCTATCGGCGCCGTTGCGCAACACCGCGGCCACGTCGCCGCCCTGCGCGCCGACGCCGGGCACCAGCAACGGCAGGTCGCCGACCAATGCCCGCACTTGCGCCAGTTCGTCGGGCCAGGTGGCGCCGATCACCAGCAGGCAATTGCCGTTGCCGTTCCACTCGCGCGCCACCCGCTGCGCCACGTGCTGGTAAAGCGGTTGGCCATCGATCAACAAATCCTGAAACTCGCCGGAGCCGGGGTTGGAGGTGCGACACAGCACCACCACGCCCTTGTCGGCGCGATTCAAGAACGGTTGCACCGAATCGCGGCCCAGGTACGGGTTCACCGTCACCGCGTCGGCGCCGTAGCGATCAAAGGCCTCACTGGCGTAATGCAGTGCGGTGCTGCCAATGTCGCCGCGCTTGGCATCGAGGATCACCGGGATGCCGGGGTGCGCGTGGTGGATATGCGCGATCAGGCGTTGCAGCGCGTCTTCGGCGGCGAGCGCGGCGAAGTGCGCGATCTGCGGCTTGAATGCACACACATACGGCGCGCTGGCGTCGACGATGGCACGGCAGAAGCTGAACACCGCGTCGGCATCATCATCCAGCACCGCGGGCAGGCGTTCGCGCTCCGGATCGAGCCCGACACAGAGCAGGGTGTTGGCTTGCGACCAACGGTGCTGCAATTGCTGGATAAACGTCATCACCATGGCCACCCCATCTTGCGACCCCATGTAGTTCGGCTCAAGGCGCGCAGGGCCGGAACCGACACATGCAACACGGCCCCCACGGTAACGCCGTGGCGGCGGGCGATGTCGGATCAGCGCCTGTGGCGCTTGATCCGACCTACCACATCAAGCCCTCTGCCTTTTCGCGATTTTTGCGTTCTTTGCGGACCCAATGTGCATTTACGCTCGTCCCGTGGTCCCGTGGTCCCGAGTCCCGGCTTCAACTCACTTCAACGCCTTGAAACGGATGCGATGCGGTTTGGCGCCTTCCTCGCCGAGGCGACGCTTCTTGTCTTCCTCGTACTCATGGTAATTGCCGGGGAAGAACTCGACATGCGAGTCGCCTTCGAACGCCAGGATGTGGGTGCAGATGCGATCCAGGAACCAGCGGTCATGCGAGATCACCAGCACGCAGCCGGGGTATTCCAGCAACGCCTCTTCCAGTGCGCGCAGGGTTTCGATGTCCAGATCATTGGTCGGTTCATCGAGCAGCAACACGTTGCCGCCCTGCAGCAAGGTCTTGGCCAGATGCAGACGGCCGCGTTCGCCACCAGACAGGGTAC
>PFJA01000247.1:1450-12826 GCA_002782905.1 Lysobacterales bacterium CG_4_10_14_3_um_filter_64_11 | reverse complement strand
CGACCCGGCGCAAGGCGTTTTGCGCCCTCTCCGCCCTGAAAAGGGCCTCGCCGGCCGCAGGCCGGTGAAAGCTTTTGCTTCGATTCAATACACACACCTCGGCCAATACACAGTTCCGATCGAGAGGTTCATGGAGAGGAGCAAAACGACGCGGCAATCCAGAGTGACTGGCATGTCAAAGCACTGGATTGCTTCGCTGCGCTCGCAATGACGACGGGAAAAGTCATTCAGCGCGCTCCAAGGTTAACGCGTGCGGCATGAATGCGCGCCGACGCGCATCAACGGCGGGAGCGTATTGAAGCCGTCGCGAGCGACCCGACCGAGCGAGCCGCGCAGCGGCGAAGGGAAGGCGCAGCCTGCGCAGCAGGTTTCAATACGTTCACCGGTGCTGTTGCCACCACTGCGCCAAAAACACCGCCGTCGCCGATGCCACGTTCAGGCTTTCGACGCGGCCGCTGCCGGGGATGCTGATGCGCGGCGTCGATGGCGTCAGCCAGTGCGCGCCGACACCGCTGTCTTCGGCGCCGATCACCAGCAGCATGCGCGGTGGCAATGCGGTGGCGAATAACGACCGCCCGCCGCGCACCACCGATACCACCGGCTGCCAGCCGGCGTTGCTGAGCTTGGCCATCGCCTGTTCGCGGGCAGCAATGCGCAGCAGCGGCACCGCTTCGGCACCACCCTCCGCGACCCGCGCCGCGGCGCCACCGGCCGCGAGGCCAGCATCGCCGCACAGCAACGCGCCAGCGACAGAGAAATGCGCGGCCGAGCGCACGATTGCGCCGATGTTGTGCGGGTTGGCGACGCCATCGAGCCACAGTGCCTGTTGCGCGCCTTGCTCCGGCTGCTGTGCCAACCAGGCATCGAGCGTCAACGGTGGGCGCTGACTGAGCGCAAAACACACCCCCTCGTGATGCTGGCTGCCGGTAAGGCGGCCCAAGTCGGCATCTTCGACTACACGATAGCCGAGCTTGTTGGCAACGCAAAACGCCAATACCGGCTTGAGCACCGCGATGCGCGACTCCAGCAGCCAGACCTTGCGCAGCGCCTGCGGCCGCTGGGCAAACACTGCAAGGCAGGCATTCAAACCGTAATAGCGATCCTCACTGGCGCGCAACTCCGGCGCCGGCAGTGCGTTCTGCGGCCGGTCGGGGTTGTCACGCTCGCGGCGGCGGGGACGGGAACAATCGGATTTTGGACGGTCGGATTTTGGACGGTCTGATTTTGGACGGTCTGATTTTGAATCAGGCGGGCGCATGGTGATCGACATCCTTGGTTCGTGTCGCCAGTTCGTCAATGCGCTGGGCCAGTGCTTCAGGAGAGCGAGTATACGGCGCCAGCAGGGCATAGAACGCCGGCACCACGTACAGCGACAGCAACGTGGACAACGCCACCCCGAACACCACCACCACGCCGATCGCGCTGCGGCTGGCCGAACCGGGGCCACCGGCCACCAGCAACGGCAGCGCGCCGACAATGGTTGCCACCGACGTCATCAGGATCGGTCGCAAACGGGTTTGTGCGGCTTCCAGCACGGCATCGAGCACGTTGCGGCCGGCATCGCGGCGTTGATTGGCGAACTCGACGATCAGGATGCCGTTCTTGGCGGCCAACCCGACCAGCATCACGATACCGATCTGGCTGAACAGATTGAGGGTAGAGCCGGTCAGCGCCAGCCCGAGCAACGCACCCAGCACCGCCAGTGGCACGGTGAGCATGATCACCAATGGATGGATGAAACTCTCGAACTGCGCCGCCAGCACCAGGTACACCACCAGCAGCGCCATCGCGAACGTGAACACCACCGCGCTGCCGGCCTGTTGGTACTCACGCGATTCGCCCTTGTAATCGAGCGCGGCGGTTTGCGGCAATTCGTCACGTGCGACCTGCCGCACCCAGGCCAATGCTTCGCCCAGGGTATAACCCGGCGCAACCCCGGCCGATAGCGTAATCGCACGCAAGCGGTTGAAGCGATTGAGCGTGCCCGGTTCGGCCAGCTCTGACAGCGTCACCACGCTGGCCAACGGAATCAACTGGCCGCTGCGCGAGCGCACGTAAAGATTGTTGAGGTCCGATGGCGTGGCGCGGTCGGCTTCCTGCGCCTGCGCGATCACGTCGTATTCCTCGCCGTCGCTGACGAAGGTGGTGACCTGGCGCGAGCCCATCATCGTTTCCAGGGTGCGGCCGATATCGGCCACCGACACGCCAACATCGGCGGCGCGTTCGCGATCCACGGTAACGCGCAACTGCGGCCGGGTTTCCTTGTAATCAGAGTCGGCGGCGAACAACCCCGGATTTTCGTCCATGCGCGCCAGCAGGCGATCACGCCACTGCGCCAGCTCGTCGTAGTCTGGCCCGCCCAGCACCACCTGCAACGGCTGCCCGCCGCTGCGCACCAATCCCGAGCGTACCGTCGGCATCGCCCGCACACCGGGGATATCGGCCAGCTCCGTGCGCACCTGTTCAGCCAGTTGCGCGGTGGAAATGTCGCGCTGTGCCCACGGTTTGAGCAGCACGATGGCTTGCCCGGTGTGCATTTCTTCGCTGGAACCAAAACCGCCCGGCACGCGAGTTATCACGCGGTCGATCGGGCCGTCGTCGCCGGCATGGGTCAGCAAGCGACGCTCGATTTCACGCACCTGGCTGACGGTGTAATCAAAGCCGGCGCCTTCCGGCCCCTGGATCAGGGTGAAAAATGCGCCGCGATCTTCCGGCGGCGCCAGTTCGCGCGGCACGTTGACAAATAACAGGCCACTGATCGCCACCGCCACCAGCATCACCGCAGTGAACAGCCACGGGCGACCGACGCTGCGCCGCAAACTGCTGCGATAGCCGCGTTCCACCGCCCGCAGGCAGCGATCCACCAGCGCGTTCAAACCCGATGGTTTGCGCTGCGCACGCACCAGGCGTGCGCACATCATCGGGGTCAGGCTCAAGGCAACAAACGCGGAGATGGCGATAGCGCCAGCCAGCGCCACCGCCAGCTCACGGAACAGGCGGCCGTTATTGCCTTCCATGAACGCCACCGGCAAAAACACCGCGATCAATACGGCGGTGGTCGCGATCACTGCAAACGTCACCTGCCGCGTGCCGCGCTCGGCTGCCACTTCCGGTGGTTCGCCCAGATCAACGCGGCGTTGTACGTTCTCCAGCACCACGATGGCGTCGTCCACCACCAGACCAATCGCCAGCACCAGCGCCAACAGGGTGAGCAGGTTGATCGAGAAGCCAAAGGCGTACAGCGCCATGAATGACGCGATCAGGCACACCGGCACCGTCACCGCCGGAATCAATGCTGCGCGGGCACTGCCAAGGAACAGCCAGATCACCACCAGCACCAGCGCCACCGCCTCGAACAAGGTGGCAAACACGCGCTCGACAGCGGCATCGATGAACACGGTGGCATCGTAGGCCACCACCAGGCGCATGCCATCGGGCAGCGTCGCGGAAATGCGCTTGGCTTCGTCGGCCACCGTGCGCGCCACCTCCAGGCTGTTGGCAGTGGAAGTTTTGATGATGCCGAGCCCGACCTGCGGCTCGCCATTGCCGCGATACCACGCGCGCCGATCCTCGGCATCGATTTCAACCTTGGCGACATCGCCGAGGCGCACCACGTAACCATCGGCGCCCTTGACCAGCGCCATGCGCTGAAACTGCTCGGCACTGGCGTAACCACGCTCGATGCGCAGGGTGAAATCGCGGGTTGCCGACTCCAAACGGCCCGCCGGCAACTCGACGTTCTCGCGGCGCAGCGCCGCCTCGACATCGGACACTGCCAGATTGCGTGCAGCGAGCGCCTTGCGATCGAGCCAGATGCGCATGGCGTAGCGCTGCTCGCCGCCGATACGCACCCGCGCCACGCCCTCGATCGCCGACAGCCGATCGACGATGTAGCGCTCGGCGTAGTCGTTCAATGACAGCGGGTCGAGCCGATTCGAGTTGAGGTTCAACCACAAGATCACATCGGCGTCGGCCGAGACCTTGGCGACTTCCGGTGGATCGGCTTCTTCGGGCAGGCGGTCCACCACCCGCGAGATGGCATCGCGCACATCGTTGGCAGCGCTTTCGATATCGCGACTGAGCTTGAACTCGATGGTGATGGCGGCGCGGCCGTTGCGGCTGGACGATTGCAGGGTATCGACGCCTTCGATGCCGCTGACCGAGTCTTCCAGAATCTGGGTGATGCGGGTTTCCACTACCGCCGCCGACGCACCGGGGTAATTGGTTTCCACCGACACCACCGGCGGGTCGATATCGGGCAATTCACGCAATGCCAGCTTGCTGTAGGACAGCGCGCCGAGCACCACCAGCAGCAGGCTCATCACGGTGGCCAGCACCGGCCGACGAATAGTGATGTCCGATACGTACATGGCTTACCCCTCCGGGCTTTGCGCAGCCGCGGGCAGCGTTTGCGGCACCGCTGCGTGTTCTACCACGTGCGCGCCGGGGCGCAGCTTGACGGTACCCTCGACCACCACGCGATCGCCTTCGGCCAAACCAGCGACGATTTCGACATCACCGCGGCGCCGCGCGCCCACCCTCACCGGCACCTGTTCCACGCTGGCATCGTCGCGCACGCGGAACACGAAAGCCTGCCTGCCGATCTGGATCAGTGCCAGTTCGGGCAACACCAGCGCTTGGCGCGGTTCCTGTTGCACCAGCACCGTCATCAGCATGCCGGGCCGCAGCATGCGCTCAAGATTCGGGATTTCGGCGCGCACGGTGACCGCACGGGTGACTGGGTCTACCCGCGAATCGACGCTGCGCACCACGCCGACAAAATCCTGCCCCGGCCAGGCCGCGCTGCGCGCCTGCACCTGCAAGCCGTCCTTGAGCACCGCGAGAAACGATTCGGGCACGGTGAAATCGAGCTTGATCAGCGACACATCATCGAGCGTGGCGATCGGGTCGCCGGGGCGCAACAAAGTACCCGGGCTGACCTGGCGCAAACCGAGCACGCCATCGAACGGCGCGGTGATCACGCGATCGGCCAAACGCGCGCGGATCGCGTCCATGCGAGCACGCGTCGCGTCGCGGGTTGCGCGCTGCGCATCGAGCTGGCTGGCCGGAATCAGTTGCCGCGCCGCCAGTTGCTGATTGCGTTCGAGTTGCTGCTGCGCTTCACGAAACTGCGCCCGCGCTTCTTCCAGTTCGGCCAGCTCTACCCGGCCCGACAAATCCACCAGCACCGCGCCGGCTTCGACATAGTCCCCGCTATCGAAGTTGACCCGCTTGACCGCCTCATTGACCTTGGCGGCAATCACCACCGATTCGTTGGCGCGCGCCGTACCCAGCGCCTCGATGCCATCGCGCCACGGCTTGCGTTCCAATGCCATGCTGACGACCTGCACCGGCGCGTTGGCCTTGCCCTTGCCATCGTCGCTGCCACCCCGGCACGCGGCGAGCGAAAGCAGCCCGGCAACCAGCAAGAAACGCAACGCGCTACGCGCAAACACGGCAGGATTCAGTGGTATGGGCACGGCGACTTGCTCTCCTCAAAGAATGGGTGGCGCCGGCAAGGATGCTCCGATCAAGCAGCCATTGCGAGGCGCGCAGCAACCCGGCAATCTGGTGCTTGTTGGTGAAGCCATTCACTGAATGGCTTCACCATGCGCGCAATGAACGACGGGGCATGTTCGGCGTTTCACCCACGCCGCGCGCGGCGCGGCTCCAGCCTGAGGAGCAGGATGCGCGAACGGGCGTATCGGTCGCATGAAGGGCGTCGGGCCACGACGTTCGACCACGTCGCCGCGCTCAGGTTCCGCCGGCGAGGTGGCGATGCGTTTCGCAGCACTTTACCCGGCGTGCTGCGCCGCTGCGCCGACCTTGTGCGGGCGCAGGATGGGTAGAGCGCAGCGAAACCCATCAACCCAAAGCCGACACCTGAAGGCTCAACCCATGATGAAAACGGCAAGTTTGTTGCCATCCAGATCGCGGAAATAACCGCCGTAGAAATTGTCGCCGCGCGGCCCGGCCGGGCCTTCATCGGTGGCGCCCAGCTCCAACGCACGTTTATACACTTGATCGACTTTCTCGCGACTGTCCGCAGCGAGCGCCACCATCGGCCCGTTACCCGGCTCCGCGGCCTGCCCATCAAAGGGTTTGAGCACACCCAGGCTCGCGCCGTTGGCGCTGTTGCCCCACAGGATGCCGCGCTCGAACTCCAGGACCCGCTTGCCGCCCAATTCCGCCAGCAGAGCATCGTAAAACTTGGCTGCGCGCGGCAGGTCATTGGTGCCAATGGTGGTGTAACCGATCATGGGGTTGCTCCGTGGGGGACTGTCAAGGAACGGCAAGCATAGGCTGCTTGCCAGCCGCTGCCAATGGCGGTTTCTGCGATGGCCGTTGCTATCGTGTACCAAAGGCATCGACCCGAGCCGAGATGGCGGCGACGAATGCGTCACAGCACGTGCCGAAGGCTTCGCTCGCTCTTTGCGAATTGCCGTGCAAAATGCGGGTTACCATCGGCGTTCACCAATCGCATGAAGGACGCGATCGCCCATGAATCCGCATCAGGATCCGTCAGCCCCCACGCGCTCGGCGCGCTGGCATCTGCACCGGCTGCTCGCACTGACCGGCTGCGCGCTGGCATCGCTGTCCTGCGCCGCCTACGCAACGCCATCGGCAGCGGCGGGATTCCAGCGCGTCAGCGAACACATCTGGGCATTCGTGGCGACCGACGAGCGCTCGGCCAACGGTGCACTGTTCATTGGCAGCAAGGAAGCACTGGTGGTCGATCCGGGGTTGACGCCAGCGCTGGCGCAGCGTTTTCTCGCTGGCGCCCGCGCCATTACCGACCGGCCAATCCGCACCGTGGTGCTGAGCCATTGGCATCCCGACCATGCGCTGGGAATTACCTGCCTTGACGTTCCCGGCGTCGCGCTGGTGGCGACAGCGGCGACACGGCGCGCACTCGCGGAGAATCTGGCGGCGATCAGCCGCGGCTTGGCGCAGAACGCCAGTGACCGCGCCGAGCGCGATGCCCTGAACGGCTGCGCGATTCGGCTGCCGGACACACTGATCGATGAGCGCCGCGAATTCGATCTCGGCGGCCATGTGGTGCAGGTGTCGGCGCCGGGCATCGCGCATACCGACGGCGATCTGCTGCTGTACTCACCGCGCGAGCGGGTGCTGGTTACCGGCGATCTGTTCCTCAACCGCTCCAGCCCGGACATGCAGCAAGGCCGGGTTGCCGGCTTGCTGGGCGAACTGGATCGCCTGCTGCAATTGCCGATCAAGCACGTGATCCCCGGCCACTTCGAGCTGAGCGACAAGGCGGGCTTGGCGCGTTTTCGTGATTACGTGCGCGCCGTGCACGACAGCGCACGCGCTGCCGTGGATCAGGCAGTAATGTCGGCGACCGTACCCGCTGCACTTGATGCGTTCAAGGATTTCCGCCAGTTCCCGCAATACGAGGCGACCTTCACCGACAACCTGCGCGCAGCGGCGGCGCAATATCGCGAGGAACCGGCCAAGCCCGGCGCCAGCAACGGCTTTCGCCGGCTGCGGCGCCTCACGCTTGGCAAAAATCCGCACCAGATTGCGTTCTCACCGGACGGCCGTTGGGCCTATGTCGCGATTGCCGGTGATGACCGCATCGCGCGGGTGGATGTGGCCACGCTGACACCGGCCGGCACGATGGCGGTCGCCGATGCCCCGCTCGGCGTGCATGCACTGGCAACCGACGATCTTCTAGTCACCCGTTTCGGTTCCAATGCCATCGAGCATCGACGCTGGAACGAGGCGGCGCGGCTGGCGACGCTGCCCAGCGGCATCGGCACGTCATTGTTCAGCGACCCGCTGCCCGATGGCTCGCTGCTGGCTTCGGTGGAGCGCAGCAACACGCTGCTGCGCTTTGCGCGCGACACCCTCGCGCCGATTGCGTCGTTCACTACCGGCGCACGGCCGTTCCCGCCAGCAGCCACGTCCGATGGCCGGCTCGCCTTCGTGCCCAATTACGACGACGGCTCGGTCAGCGTGTTCGACCTGTGGAACGGCACACCGCGCGGCGCGATCAAAGTCGGCGGCAAACCCAGCGGCGGCACGGTGCTGCCGGGCGATAGCGAATACGCGGTGGCGGTGCGCGGCGAGGATCGCATCGCTTTCATCAACACCGCATCGAAGCAGGTGGTGGGGTCGCTCGCGGATGGCATCGGGCAATCGCCGTTCTCGCTGGTGCTGGCGCCGAACGGCCGCCTTGCCTTCGTCAACAACACCGCCAGCCACGACATATCGGTGATTGCGCTGCCAGAGCGGCGCGTGATCGCACGCATTCCCACCGGCGAAATACCGATCGTGATGGCGGTGGATCCCTCTGGCGAAACCCTGTGGGTATCGTGCGAGGGTTCGCACACGCTCGACATCATCGCGATTCCGCGCGTGTGGCGCGAGCTGGCGCCCGACGCCGCCGCATCCAATGCGATCACCGAAGTCGCGGTGCTCGGCATGATCCACGGCGCGCATCGCAGCAGCGCGGCGTGGGGCCTGGATGCCGTACGCGACGCCATCACTCGCTATCGGCCCGATGTGGTGATCGCCGAGATCTCCCCGGATCGCTGGCAACGGATATGGCGCGATTACGCCGAACGCGGCGTGATCGAGGATTCCCGCGTGCTGCGCTTTCCCGAATACACCGACGTGCTGCTGCCGCTGAAAGTGCGGCTGGGCTTTGCGGTCGAAGCGGGCGCGGCGTGGACGCAGGAAATGAGCGACCTGCGCGAAGCGCGTATCCACATGTTCGAACATGACCCGGCCTTCGCCGAACGCAACGCGGCCTATCAGGCCGCAGTCAAGGCGGCCGAAGCGCAGGATGCAAGCCACCTGACCGACTCCGACGACCCGCGGGTGATCCATTCCGACGACTACGACCAGATGACGAAAATCGCGCTGACGCCGTACGACGAATACCTCAACGATGTGATCGGCGCCGGTGGCTGGACGAATATCAACGTCGCGCACTACCGGTTGATCGACGCTGCGATCCGCGCTCATCCCGGCGAGCGTATCCTGATCATGTTCGGTGCCGGGCACAAATACTGGTTGCACGAGCAACTGCGCCAGCGCGCTGACATCCGTTTGCTGGATGTGCAGGACTTTCTACCCACGCCGTGAGCCGGCGATTGCGCCAACGTTCAGCGCGAATCACCACCCCGGATGATGAAACGACCATTCGCCAGGACCGATCTCCCTGTCCTCCCCGCAAGCGGGGGACGGCGCCAAGGCAACGCTGTGCGTTGTTTCACGTTAACCTCTCGCCTTGATCGTCAACGAGGGCCAACACCATGCGTCTATTCCTGTCCGCAGCCGCCGCTACCGCCATTGCCACTGGTCTGCTTGCGGCCAACACCGCTGTTGCAGCCGACGCGGCACGCGCCGCACCGATCGCCAGCAACCAGCCGCAGATTGCGCAGATCGTCGCCGACATTTCCGCCGCCCGCATCGACGCCCATATCCGCAAGCTAGTGAGCTTCCACACCCGCCATACGCTGTCCGACACTACCTCCGACAGCACCGGCATCGGCGCCGCGCGGCGCTGGATCAAGGCGGAACTGGAGCGTTGCGGCGCTGGCAGGCTGGAGGTGCGCTTCGACAGCTACGTGCAACCGGCCGGTGGCCGCCTGAACCGCGACACCGAGATCGTCAACGTGGTCGCCACGCTGAAAGGCACGCAGTCGCCGCAGCGGATGTATGTGGTCAGCGGCCACTACGATTCGCGGGTCAGCGACGTGATGGACGCCAGCTCGGCCGCGCCCGGCGCCAACGACGACGCCTCCGGTACTGCCGCGGTGATGGAACTGGCCTGCGTGATGGCGCAGCACCACTTCGACGCAACCCTGGTGTTCATGGCGGTGGCGGCCGAGGAACAGGGCCTGTTCGGCGCCACCCACTTCGCGCAGCAGGCACGCGAAAAGAACCTCGACATCGCCGGCATGTTCACCAACGACATCATCGGCAGCTCACGCGCCGAGGACGGGCGCATCGACAACCGCCAGGTGCGCCTGTTCGCCGAAGGCATCCCGGCGCTGAAGGAGATGACCGACCCGCTGCGCACCCTGCTCGCCACCGGTGGCGAAAGCGACTCGCCATCGCGGCAGCTCGCGCGCCACGTCAAGGAAATCGGCGAACGCTATGTGCCCGGCTTTACCGTCAACATCATCCAACGCCGCGACCGCTACCTGCGCGGCGGCGACCATATCCCGTTTCTGGAGCGCGGCTACGCGGCACTGCGTTTCACCGAACCGAACGAAGACTTCCGCCATCAGCACCAGGACCTGCGCAGCGAAAACGGCGTGCCGTTCGGCGACCTGCCCGAGTTCGTCGATCCCGAGTACAGCGCACAGGTAACGCGCGTCAACGCGGCGGCGTTGGCGGCGTTGGCGCTGGCACCCGCGGCACCGGCCAACGTGCGGGTACGCACCGCGCAACTGGAGAACGACACGCAACTGCTGTGGGACGCCAACCACGAACCCGACCTCGCCGGTTACCGCATCGTCTGGCGCGACACCACCAGCCCGGTCTGGCAACACAGCGAGTGGGCCGGCAACGTCAGCGAATACCGCGTCAAGGGCAAGTCCAAGGACAACTATTTCTTCGCCGTGCAGGCGGTGGACAATGACGGAAACGTCAGCGTGGCGAGTTATCCACTGCCGATGCGGTAACAACGTCACTGGATTGCTTCGCGCTGCGCGCTCGCAATGACGGCAGTGGTGTCATCGCGTGGGCCAAAGGCCGGTGGCGATCCATGCGCCGGCGCCATGCGACACGCCAGTTTGCGCGATCACCCCATCGGCAACTGCAAGCCTTGCTCGCGGGCGCAGTTGGCGGCAATGTTCAGCCCAATTACAAGCGTTTTTCGGCCCTTGCATACACCCCGTCATCGACCTGATACACCAATCGGTAGCCGACTGCGCGCAATTTGATCTTGTAGCAATTCGGCATGCCTTGCAGGCGTGCGGACGGCACATGCGGGCTCGCCAACCGCTCGCGCAGCCTGGCCTTGAACTGTTCGCGGATCGGCGCTGCGAGTTTCTTCCACTCCTTCAACGCCGATTCGACGAACGCGAGCTCATAGCGCATCAAGCGCAACCTTCCCCCGCCGTTCCTTGGTGCGGTTGCGCACCAGCTCCGCCAGTTCCAGGTCGTCCAGATGCTCCAGCATGCGCTGGAACGTGGCGGCCGGTACCAGGTAAGCGCTGGGCTTGTTGTGTACCAGCACCGCCACCGGCGCGCCTTCGGCGGCGGCGATGACCGCACTGGGATTGCGCTTGAGTTCGCTCACGCTGACGCTGACGTCGGACAGGATGACTTGCATATTTGGATCCATATTTTGAGCCAAATATGGCGCCAACAAAGTCACAACGCAAGATCAACCAGCGC
>PFJA01000247.1:847-1341 GCA_002782905.1 Lysobacterales bacterium CG_4_10_14_3_um_filter_64_11 | reverse complement strand
GCCAACATCACTGGATTGCTTCGTGCTGCGCGCTCATTCCAGAATCGCGCGCACGGCATCCAGTGCCTCGTTGACCACGCTGGCCGGTGCGCGCTCGATGCGTTTGAAGGTTCGCGCACGCGCATCCACGGTGCGGGTCTGGTCGCACAACACGATGCCTTGGGTTTTGCTGCCGGCGCCCATCAGGGTCACGCTGAAGCCGGTCTCGCGCGATGCGGTGCCACCTTGGCTGATCGGTGCCACCAGCAGCAGGCCGGATACGCGGTTGAACGCATCGGCCGACAGCACCAACACCGGGCGGGTGCCACGGATCTCGTGGCCCTGAGTAGGATCCAGACTCATGGCGAGGATGTCGCCCCGCGCCGGGATACCACGACTCACAGCGACTCACGCCCGGCCGGCGTCTCCTTCAGCGAGGCATCGCGCGGCCATTGCGTCGGCGACTTCGGGCTGGCTGCCAAGCGATCGGCCAGCGACTTGCGCGCCGGGGTCAC
>PFJA01000247.1:0-836 GCA_002782905.1 Lysobacterales bacterium CG_4_10_14_3_um_filter_64_11 | reverse complement strand
GCCCCCGCACTTCGAGTTCCACCACCGAGCCGGCATCCAGCGACAGCGCCTGCGCCACCGCCTTGGGGATGGACAGCGTGATCGAGCCGCCGGTACGGCGCAGAGTTGCCACAAGCGCCATGGGATACGCCTATAAATGTTTTACTCTGAGAAAATATACGCCGACAGTCCGGCAACGGCAAGCAACCGGCCGGGAGGCGGTCACACCATCGGCAACCGCAACCCCTTCTCCCGCGCACAGTCGATGGCGATGTCGTAGCCGGCATCGGCATGGCGCATGACGCCGGTGCCGGGGTCGTTCCAGAGCACGCGAGCGAGGCGGGCGTCGGCGGCGGCGCTGCCATCGCAGACGATCACCACGCCGGCATGCTGGCTGTAGCCCATGCCAACGCCGCCGCCGTGGTGGAAGCTGACCCAGGTGGCACCGCTGGCGACATTGAGCATCGCGTTGAGCAGCGGCCAGTCGGACACCGCGTCGGAACCGTCGCGCATGGCTTCGGTTTCGCGGTTGGGGCTGGCGACGGAACCCGAATCCAGATGATCGCGGCCGATCACGATCGGCGCTTTCAACTCGCCGCTGCGCACCATGGCGTTGAACGCAAGCCCAAGGCGATGGCGGTCGCCGAGGCCGACCCAGCAGATGCGCGCCGGCAAACCCTGAAACGCGATGCGCTGGCCCGCCATGTCGAGCCAGCGGTGCAATGCCGGGTTGTCGGGAATCAACTCCTTGACCTTGGCGTCGGTCCTGGCGATGTCCTCGGGATCGCCGCTCAGCGCGACCCAGCGGAACGGGCCGACGCCGCGACAGAACAGCGGCCGCACGTAGGCGGGCACGA
>PFJA01000217.1 GCA_002782905.1 Lysobacterales bacterium CG_4_10_14_3_um_filter_64_11 | reverse complement strand
GTAAACGCTAACCCGGGCCACAAAATCTCGCGGTCGTGGTCGCCCGGGTTGAGGCCGCAGGCCGGGACGCACCCAGCGCGGCACACGCAACGCGTACAATCGGCCACTGCGCCGCAGCCATCGCTACACCCGGAGCCCCGATCACGTGCGCCTGCATCATTTCCACGGCGGCCTGTCGCTGCCCCAACACAAAGCCGACAGTGCGGAGCAGCCGATCGCGCACTGTCCGCTGCCCGCCGAACTGAACGTGCCGCTGCTCCAGCACAGCGGGCTGAGCGCGCAGCCCGCCGTCGCCATTGGCGAGCAGGTGCTGGCGGGGCAACTGCTCGGCACCGCCGACAGCGGTCGCAGCGCCCACGTGCATTCACCCGCCAGCGGCACGGTGCTGGCCATCGCCGATGGTCCACTGGCTTATCCGACCGGGCTCAGCGCGCCGCATGTGCGCATCGCCGTGGATAGCCCGCAGCGTGCGGTTACCCCGCTGCCGGTGCTTGATTGGCCGCACGCCGACGCCGCACAACTCATCGCGCGTGCGCATGCCTGCGGCATCGTCGGCATGGGCGGCGCCGGATTTCCCAGCGCGCAAAAGTTGCTGGTGGCGCGCGATACCGTGATCCTGAACGGTGCCGAATGCGAACCGTACATCGCCTGCGATGATCGCCTGATGCGTGACTACGCAAACGAGGTGGTGATGGGTGGGCGGGTGATGCGTCGCGCAACCGGCGCCGGGCGCGTGCTGTTGGCGCTGGAAACCGCGATGCCCGAGGCGCTGGCGGCGTGCGCACAAGCGATCGCGGAGTGCGGCGACGGCGAAATCGAACTGATCGTGGTACCCACGATTTACCCGGCTGGCGGCGAACGCCAGTTGATCCGGGTGTTGACCGGCAACGAGGTACCCCGCGGCGGCCTGCCGCGCGATATCGGGGTGGTGGTGCACAACGTCGCCACCGCACGCGCGCTGTGGCGTGCGGTGGCGCATGGCGAGGCCTGCACGCGGCGTATCGTCAGCGTCACCGGCCCCGGTGTGCAGCGTGCCGGCAATTGGGATGTCGCCGTCGGCACGCCGATTTCGCACCTGATTGCGCAAGCGGGCGGCTACACACAAGCCGCGGCGCGCCTGATCATCGGCGGCCCGATGATGGGCGTTGCCGTGGCCAACGACGACTACCCGATCAGCAAGATCAGCAATTGCATTCTGGTGCTGGCCGATGGCCAGTTGCGTGACCCCACGCGTGAGTTGCCCTGCATCCGCTGCGGCGACTGCGCGCGCGTTTGCCCGGCATATCTGCTGCCGCAACTGCTGCTCGGCGAGGTGCGCGGCGAACAATGGCCGCGCGCGCAACAGCAAGGCATTTTCGACTGCATCGAATGCGGCTGCTGCGACCTGGTTTGCCCCAGCCAGATTCCATTGACCCAGCATTTTCGCTACGGCAAGAGCGAACTGCGCGTGCGCGAACGCGAGGCCGAACGCGCCGATGCCGCCCGCCTTCGCCATCAACAACGCCAGCAACGTCTGACCGAACAGCAACGCGAGCGCGAACAGCGGCACACGACGCAGCAAGACGCGCTGACCAGCAACGCTGCCGTCGACGCCGCGATTGCCCGCGCCAAGGCGCGCCGTGAGGCACGAGGCACGGATTTACCATGAGCGCAACCATGAGGCAATTCATTACCGCACCGGCGCCGCATCTGCCAGCGCACAACTCGGTGCAGCGCGTGATGGCGCTGGTGCTGCTGGCGCTGGTGCCCGGTATCACCGCCCATGTCTGGTTCTTCGGCCCCGGGGTGTTGCTGCAGATTGCGCTGGCAAGTGCGTTTGCATTGCTTCTGGAAGCTGTCATGTTGCGCCTGCGCGAACGCCCGCTGCGGCCATTCCTGAGCGATCTGAGCGCGCCGCTGACGGCGGTACTGTTCGCGCTGAGCGTGCCGCCGCTGGCGCCGTGGTGGCTGGCAGCGGTGGGCATGATCGCGGCGATCGTGTTTGCCAAGCATTTGTATGGCGGCCTTGGCTTCAATCTGTTCAATCCGGCAATGGTCGGTGTGGCCGTGGTGTTGATCGGTTTTCCTCTGGAGATGACCCGCTGGCTGGCCCCGGCTG
Organism: Lysobacterales bacterium CG_4_10_14_3_um_filter_64_11; assembly: GCA_002782905.1. GTDB lineage: Bacteria > Pseudomonadota > Gammaproteobacteria > Xanthomonadales > Xanthomonadaceae. The sequence continues at coordinate 9,447 of PFJA01000217.1, read as the reverse complement.
GCCTTGGCATCGCGACACCGGGCCTGGCCGACAGCGTGCTGACGGTGTTCAACGGCAGCCTTCCGGCAACCTGGCAGTGGGATGCGCTGGCACAGCCGACACCGCTGGACAGCATCCGCCGCCTGGCCAACGCCGGGCGCACCCTGTCCGAGATTCGCGGCAACCCGATGTTTGGTGATTTCGGCGGCCATGGCTGGGAGTGGATTGCCAATTTCTATGCGCTGGGTGGGCTGTTTTTGCTGTACAAACGGATCATCCCGTGGCAAGTGCCGGTGGCGATGCTCGGCACCGTTATCGTGCTGACCGTGCCGTTCTGGATGAGCGACCCAGACGTACACCCGTTCCCGTTGCAACACATCTTTTCTGGCGCAATGGTGCTCGGTGCGTTCTTTATCGCCACCGACCCGGTGTCCGGCTGTACCACGCCGCGCGGCCGCTGGCTGTTTGGTATCGGCTGTGGCCTGTTGACGCTGGTGCTGCGGCGCTGGAGCAGCTTTCCGGATGGCCTGGCATTTGCCGTGTTGCTGATGAACTGCGTGGCGCCGTGGCTGGACATGCATTCGCGGCCGCGCATTTATGGCGAGGCACGGCACGGATGACGCTGCGGCAAACCCTTTCCGGCGCCGGCCTGCTGGCGCTCACCGCGCTGTTCGCAGCGACCCTGCTGGCCGGCGTGTATGCGCTTACCCGCCAGGCGATCAGCGATGCCGAGCAGCAGGCGCGTTTGCAGGCACTGGCACTGGTGCTGCCGCCGGATCGCTACGACAACGATCCGCTCGCTGACCAGATTACGGTGCTCGCACCCGGCTGGCTTGGCAGTGATGCGCCGATGACGGTGTGGCGCGCGCGCCGCGCCGGCGAGCCGACGATGCTGGCGATCGAGGCGGTGGCAGCGGATGGTTATGCCGGGTCGATCGAACTGCTGATCAGCGTTGATACATCGGGCCATATCGGTGCCGTGCGCGTCACCCGCCACAGTGAAACCCCAGGCCTCGGCGACGCCATCGAAATGCGGCGCAGCGACTGGATCAGTCGCTTCGCTGGGAAAGGGCTCCAACAACCGCCGCCAGCACGCTGGAAGGTGCGCAAGGACGGCGGCGACTTCGATCAATTTGCCGGTGCCACGATCACCCCGCGCGCAGTCGTTGCCGCGACCCGGCGCGTGCTGCAATTGCTTGAGCGCCGTGGCGCCGCGCTTTATGCTGAACCGGCCGGCGCCGCGTTGCGATTCACCGATGCCCCCGAAGCGCCAACACCGTGAGTCGATCATTGCGATGAGCAATCCAAGCGCCAAATCGATCCTCGAATACGGCCTGGTTTCCGGCAACACCGGGCTGGTGCAGTTGCTTGGCCTGTGCCCGTTGCTGGCGGTGAGCAACAATGCGGTCAATGCCCTCGGCCTCGGGCTGGCTTCACTGCTGGCGCTGACGCTCACCAACACCGTGGTCGCCGGCCTGCGCCGCCTGAGCCGACGCGATGTGCGCATCCCGGCATTCGTCACCATCATCGCCGCAGTGGTGACCGCCATCGAACTGTCGCTGCGCGCCTGGCTGCCCGAGCTGTATCAGGTGCTGGGTCTGTTCGTGCCATTGATCGTCACCAACTGCGCCATCATGGGCCGCGCCGAGGCGTTCGCTGCACGCCACGACCCGGCACGCGCGGCACTCGACGGCTTTGCCTTTGGCCTCGGTTTTTTGTGGGTGCTGTTGCTGATCGGCATGGTGCGTGAGCTGGTCGGCACCGGCGCCGTATTCGCCGGCAGCGACAGCATGCTGGGCTTGCCGTGGCTGCACGTCACCGTGCTCGCGGGTTATCACGGCTTTCTGCCGGCAATTCTGCCGCCCGGCGCATTCATCGTGCTGGCGCTGCTGATTGCGCTGCGCAATCGCCGCCAGCGGCGTAGCACCAGCGTTGCCACGCCGGCGTCAGCCACTGCGGTCGCTGCCACAACATGACCCTCGCGCAGCGCAATGCCCTGTTTGCCCGCCTGGCCGAGATCAACCCCACGCCGCGCACCGAACTGGAATACCGCACGCCATTCGAGCTGCTGATCGCGGTGATGCTGTCGGCGCAAGCCACTGATGTCAGCGTCAACAAGGCCACCCGCCGGCTGTACCCGGTCGCCAACACGCCAGCGGCGATCCTCGCTTTGGGCGAGGCCGGGCTGAAGCCGTACATTGCCCACATCGGCCTGTTCAACGCCAAGGCACGGCACGTGATTGCCGCCTGCCAGCAGTTGCTCGCGCACCATGCGGGCGAAGTACCGTGCGATCGTGACGCCCTGCAAGCGCTGCCCGGGGTTGGCCGCAAAACCGCGAACGTGGTGCTTAACACCGCCTTCGGCGTACCCACCATCGCGGTGGACACGCACATCTTTCGCGTCGCCAACCGCACCGGGCTGGCGCCAGGCAAGACCGTGCGCGTGGTCGAGGATGCGTTGATCAAGCGCGTTCCGGCGCCATACCGCCAACAGGCTCATCACTGGCTGATCCTGCACGGGCGATATACCTGCACCGCGCGTAAACCGCGCTGTGGGCAGTGCGTCCTCCGCGATTTGTGCCGTTTCCCCAACAAGGCAGCAGTGGACGCCTGATGGCTGTCATCTTTTTGACATAAACTATTCACGTATTTGTCGCGCACTTGTAACGTTTAGGGTGGTGTTGCCGGCCTGACATCGGACTGTGCCATGCCGAGCGGGCGTCATCCGGCGCCGCATTTCGCCATGAGGAGCAGCATTGTGAAACCGCAAGTGCGTTCATCGCTGATTCGTTGCGTGGCCCTGTGTCTTGGCGCCGCATTGGCATTCCCCGCGGTTTGCGCCGACAACAGCGCATTGGCCGAATTGCTGAAGATACTGCGCGACAAGGGCACCCTGACCGAATCGGAATATCAGGCGCTGGTGCAGGCCGCCGCCGGCGATAGCAGCAAAGCCGCAGCGGACAGCACGGCAGTGGCCGCCGTCACCGACAAAGTGGACGCGATGGCGTGGGCCGGCAAGATCAAGCTCACTGGCGACATGCGCAACCGCTACGAGCGCATTGCCAACGATGGCCAGCAAGACCGCTCGCGCGCACGCTTGCGTTATCGCCTCGGCATCATCGCCAACCCGGCCGAACAGATCGAGGTCGGTGCCGGCCTCGCCAGTGGCAGCGCCGACCCGCGCTCGAGCAACCAGACCTTTTCCGATGCCTTCAGCAGCAAGAACATCAGCCTGCACTACGCCTACACGCAGGTTTCCGCACCGCTTGCGGCCGGCAACCTCAAGGCCATCGCCGGCAAGTTCAGGGTTGGCGATTACCTGTGGATGACCAACGACGTGTTGTGGGACAGCGATGTCACGCCGGAGGGGCTGTCGCTGGATTACGCCATCAATTCCGGGCTCGGCACGACGTTCGTCAACGCCGGGGTATGGGTATTGGGCGAGTTCGGCTCCACCAGCAACGACCCCTACATCCGGTACGGCCAGATCGGTCAGAAGGTCGGAGCCGATAACCTGTTCGCCACCGTGGCAGCCACCTACTACAACTTCAGCAAGATCCGTCCGGGCGTCAGCGGCGGCCTCAGGGGTGGCAACATCGGCACATTCTCCGCGGGCAGCAACACCGACTACCGCTTTGATGCCGTCGCCTTCGATGCCGAGCTGGGCAGCAAGCACCTGTTCGGCGGCGACTGGGCCGGCAGCGTGTTTGGCAATGTCATCAACAACACCGACACCAACAGCCGCCAGGACAAAGGGTATTCGCTCGGCGCGAAGCTGGGCAAGGGCGCGCTGGGATTCAAATACATCTACGCCAATCTCGACGCCAACGGCTTCCCGGACATCTTCCCCGATTCCGACCGCTTCGGCGGCGCAACCGACATGCGCTCGCACGAATTGGAGGTGCAATACAAGATTCACAAAAACGTCACCGTGGGTCTCGATTACTATCACAACGAGCGCAAGTCGCTGGGCACCAAGCAGGACCTGCTGCAAACCGATATCTCGGTCACGTTCTGAACGGGGCATGATCGCGCACAGGGTGCACCACAGGGGACGTTCACCGCTTTCGTGGAAGCGCGCCTGCGCGCGAAGCTTGTCGCGGCATTGTTCGCCGGCAGGCCGGCTCCCACCGAAGCACTGGTTCGCACCGGCAGGCAACGCTGTTGCGCACAGAAAAAAAGCGAAGCTCTGTTAGGGCACACTCGTCGCCGGCCATTGCCTCCCGCGACGACCGCAAAGCTGAACGGGTTCTGAATACAGCAGCCACCACGGCGCACCGTCTGCGCCCCTGTACCGCTCTTGGTGGGTGAGCGCAAAACACAGCGCGTGGCCAGTACGTGCTGGCCCGCGATGGCTGGCGCAAGACGAGGTTCAATCCATGCAAGCGGCTGTGCTCAACCCGGATATCCTGGCCGCACGCGACGGCGATCGCGAAGCGCTGGAGCGCGTGCTTGCCAGTTCCCGGCGCGACCTGCGCCGCTATGCCGAACATCACTGCATCGTCAACGATATCGAAGATGCGGTGCAAGAATCGCTGCTCTCGGCCTCGCATCACATCACCCGCCTGCGCGCGGTCGAGGCATTCAACTCGTGGCTGTTTCGTATCGTCAAGCGCGAATGCAACCGCATGAAACGCGGCATGCGTCACCTTGCCGGCGAGGCGATACCACTGGAGATATTGCCGCAGCCCGCGCCGGCGCGGCCGGACTTGGTGCGCGATTTGTCGTATTGTCTGGAATCGCTTCCTGTTCACTATCGCCAGATACTCTTGCTGCGTGACATGGAAGGATTGACCATTGCCGAACTGGCCGAACAACTGGGCCTTACCCGCGAAGCAGTGAAAGCGCGCCTGCATCGGGCGCGAGTCCTGGCGCGTGAATACCTGGACTGACCGCCCATCGGCGGTTGTCGACAAACGTGCGACCACGGAACTTCATTGCAATCTGGTGGTCGTAACATGAGCGCGGGCACTACCGCCCGCTTGTTTCTGACGAGGAGAGAAAACCCATGAAGTCGATCAAACCCGTTTCCCTGGCCATCAGCGCTGCATTCCTGAGCACCTTCGCCCTGTCGCAGTCGGCGTTTGCGATGAGCGATCTGTCGCACGGCTACATGTCCGCCGCTGGCGACGACGCGGCCAAGGCCGAAAAGGCCGAAGGCAAGTGCGGTGAAGGCAAGTGCGGTGCCGACAAGGCTGCCGCAGACAAGGCCGCCGCGGCCGGCGAGGATGCCGGCAAGGCCGCCAAGGCCGAAGGCAAGTGCGGCGAAGGCAAGTGCGGCGCCGACAAGGCCGCTGCTGAAGCCGACAGCGCCGACAAGGGCAAGGAAGGCAAGTGCGGCGAAGGCAAGTGCGGCGGCAACAAGTAAGCTGCGCACACGTGACCGGTGAGTTCTCACATGGGCATTCAATCCCTGCCTGAAAACGCAGCCGGTCTCGGCTTGCGGCGGGCCCTTCTGGGCCCGCTGCGGTCGGCCGCTCCGGGGGACTTCGATTTCCTCGAATGCGCGCCGGAAAACTGGCTTGGCGTTGGCGGTCGCCTCGGCGATGCGCTGACCGAGCTCAGCAGCAAAACCCCCCTCATCTGCCACGGTCTGTCGCTGTCACTGGGCGGCACCGAGGCGCTGGACGAGACCTTTCTCGTTCGCCTGCGCCGGTTTCTCGACCAGCACCGGGTGCCGATCTACAGCGAGCACCTGAGTTATTGCAGCGACGACGGCCAGTTGTACGACCTGATGCCGATCCCGTTCACCGAAGAAGCGGTGAAAAACGTATCTGCCCGTATCCGCCAGACCCAGGACATCCTCGGCCGGCGCATCGCGGTGGAAAACGTTTCGTATTACGCAGCGCCCTATCAGGCGATGGCCGAAATCGACTTCATCAATGCCGTTCTCGCCGAAGCCGATTGCGATCTGCTGCTCGACGTCAACAACATCTACGTCAACAGCATCAACCACGGTTACGACGCCAGCGCGTTCCTCGCGAACGTGCCGGGTGAGCGCATTTCCTACATCCACATCGCCGGCCATTACGACGAGGCGCCCGATCTGAAAGTCGATACCCACGGCGCCAGCGTCAAGGACGCGGTATGGGCTCTGCTCGACCAAGCCTACCAGCATTACGGCGTCCGACCGACCTTGCTGGAGCGCGATTTCAACTTCCCGCCATTTGCTCAACTGCTGGGCGAGTTGGCGCAGATTCGTGCCGCGCAGGCGCGTTGCGCCACCACCATGGCGCAACACGCACATGGTTGAGTCATCGTCGCTGCACGATCAGCAATTCCGCCTGAGCCGGCATATCCGCGACCCCGAACACAATCCGCCACCGCCGGGTATTGAGGATCGCCGCCTGCAGATTTATCGCGAACTGTTTTACAACAACCTCGAAGACCTGCTGGCCAACAACTTTCCGGTCATCCGCCGCATCCTCGACGATACCCAGTGGCACACCCTGATCCGCGCCTTTTTGCGCGATCACCGCAGCAAGACTCCGTTGTTCCCCGAGATTGGCCGCGAGTTCCTGCGCTTTCTGGAAACCCGCCAGCAGGCGGCTGCCGGCGATCCGCCGTGGCTGCTTGAGCTGGCGCATTACGAATGGGTCGAGCTGGCACTGGAAATCGAGGATGTCCGCATCGCCGACCTGGCGCATGATCCGGAGGGCGATCTGGGCACCGGCATTCCGGTGCCGTCGCCGTTGGCGTGGGCGCTGGCGTACGTGTGGCCGGTGCACCAGTTGGGCCCAGGCCACCTGCCCGCGCAGCCGCCCGCGCAGCCCACCTTCCTGTTGGTGCGTCGCGGCAGCGATCAACGGGTACACTTCAGCCAGATCAACGCACTGACGTTCCGTCTGCTGCAACGGCTGGGCGAGTTCCCCGAGCAAAGCGGGCGCCAACATCTGGCCGCACTGGCGCTGGAAGCCGGTGCCCCGGACGCGGCCGCCTTTACCGAACAAGGTTTACACATGTTGTCGCAACTACACAGTGGCGGCGCAATTCTGGGCACCCGCCCGCAAGCCAAGGAGTGACGATGAAAGCGACAGTGATAGAGCTCGCACAGAGCGTGCGTGAACGCCTGAACGGAGTCGGCGAATGGCTCGCGCCGCTGGGCTTGCGTGCGATCCTCGCCTGGGAGTTCTGGGAATCGGGCATGGAAAAACTCAACGGCCAGAACTGGTTTGCCGATGTGCCGTGGGCCAGTTGGCAAGTCGGGTTTCCGTGGCCCTTCAACCTGATCCCGGTCGATGCCAACTGGTTTCTGGCAACCTGGAGCGAGCTGATTTTCGCGGTGCTGCTGCTGCTGGGCCTGTTTACCCGCTTTACCGCCTTCTCGCTGTTCATTGTCACCGTGGTCGCCACCGCCGCCGTGCACTGGCCCAACGCGTGGCATGGCCTGGGTGAACTGTGGCAAGGCTACGCCATCACCGCCAAGGGCGATTTCGGCAACTTCAAGCTGCCATTGTTGTTCATGATCATGTTGCTGCCGCTGATCCTGAACGGCCCGGGCAAACTCAGCATCGACGCCCTGCTGGTGCGAGCCGCCGGTGCCGGCCACGCCGGCAATCGCAGCGACCTGCTGGCGTGGGGCATTGCCCTGCTGGGATTGGGTCTGCCGATCGCCATGCTGCTGCCAACCCTCGGCTTGGCGCTGGCCGGCCTCGGCGTGGTGCTGGCGGTTGCCGCGCGCGTCGTGCGTATTTGACAGTCGGCGCCGGCCGCTGACTGCTATCCTGTGGCGCATGGACGCGCCTACCCCCACCGGCCGGCTCGGCAATCGCTTCCGCGGGTATTTACCGGTGGTGGTCGATGTCGAGACTGGCGGATTTGAATGTGAACGCCACGCACTGCTGGAAATTGCCGCACAACTGATCGAAGTCGACGCGCAAGGCTACCTGCATCCAGGCGAGTTGATCTCGACCCATGTCGTACCCTTTCCCGGCTCCGAGATCGACCCGCGCTCGCTGGAAGTAACCGGCATCGTGGTCGACCACCCGTTTCGCGCGGCGGTGGACGAACGCGCGGCACTGGATCGCATCTTTGTGCCGATCCGCGCCGCCGCACGCCGGCACGGTTGCCAACGCGCCATCCTGGTTGGCCACAATGCGGCATTCGATCTGGGCTTTGTCAATGCCGCCGTGCGCCGCAGCGGCTACAAACGCAACCCGTTTCACCCATTCAGCACGTTCGATACGGTGTCGCTGGCCGGCATGGCCTTTGGCCAGACGGTGCTGAGCAAAGCGGTGATCGCTGCTGGCCTGGCGTGGAACGACAGCGAGGCACATTCAGCGGTTTACGACACCGAACGCACCGCGCAGTTGTTTTGCCAGGTCATCAATCGCTGGCAGCAAATGTCGCAGCACGCTACCCAGCCATAAGCACACGCTCGCGCCGCCGCGTGGGCATGGCAACGGCGAGCACGCAAAAACTCGCCGGGCCCACCCCTGTCTGGGCCCGGCGTCCCCGATCACTCAACCACCGTGGTCAATGCCGCGAGAACGACGCATCAGTGCCCGCCATGACCATCGACTGGTAGCCTTCCTCGCCGGCGCCATCCATCGCCACTGCCTGCGCGTCGGAACGGCCGCCAAGCGATTGCAGCAAGGATTCGCTCGGCGGGCCGGCATCCACGGCAACGAGGTCGGCGATGCTGCCTGACGCTGCCTGACGCAGCAGGTTCGGCTCTTGCGGCTGCAGCGCCACGCGCTCCGATTCACTGGTTTCAATGATGATTTTCATGTCTGCTCCTCCGACTACCAACCCAACACTGCGTAGCGCGCTTCAATCTGCACTTCCGCGTTGGTGAGGTTGCTGATGTCGATCCAGTAGGTGATGAAACGATCCGACGCGCGTTCGACCCGCACATTGAAGTCGATCTGCGGCGCACCGGCCCGTGGCGACAGCGGCACCACGTTCCACAGCACATGCAGGTGCTCCGGCCAACTGTGGGTAAACCAGCGGCGGGTGGCGTTGGCTGGCAACGTGCCGGTGAACTGCACGCCGAGCCATTCACGTTGTTGCAGCGCCGACGCGATCAACTGGCGCAGGTTCGGCCGATTGCCGACCCGCTGCGCACGCGGACGGCCCGGCGCATCGGTTTGCGGCGAACCGGTGGCGCGCAACAACGCACGGGCACGGGCCGGGCTCAGCAGCGGGCGCTGGCGGGCACGCAGGGCGCCCTGCACGCAGGCGACTGCACCGACCACGATCGGCGAAGCGCTCGACGTGCCGCTGAACTGATCGGTGTACCACAGATTCTCGTTGGCGCCGCCCTGCAGATCGCCGTAACCACAACTGGTGACTTCGCGTCCCCAGCCCTGGGCATCGATCGATGAACCGAAGTTGGAGAAATCCAGACGCGAGCGATCCGGGCCATGGTTGCGGCCATGGCTACCCGGCGGCGGCGCACCGGCACCGATCAGGATCGAACCCGAATCGGCCAGATTGCGGTTGAACGGGTGCGGGGTCCCGGGTTTC
>PFJA01000034.1 GCA_002782905.1 Lysobacterales bacterium CG_4_10_14_3_um_filter_64_11 | reverse complement strand
GGTGACCGGCTCGACCGGGATTTTTTGCTCGATGAAGGCTTCGATATCCGGCAGGCCCTGCGCGTAAATCTCGCACGCAAAGCTGATCGCGTCGCCCTCGGCGCCCAGGCGCGCGGTACGGCCAATGCGATGCACGTAATCCTCGGCATCGAACGGCAAGTCGAAGTTGAAGACGTGGGTGACGCTATCGATGTGCAGGCCGCGGGCAGCCACGTCGGTGGCTACCAGCAGTTCAAGCCGACCTTTCTGGAATTGAGTCAGCAGGCTCTCGCGTTTTTTTTGCGGCACATCGCCGGACAGTACGCCGACCCGAAAGCCGGCTTTTTCCAACGCCCTGGCAACGCGCTCAACCCACACCTTGGTGTTGACGAACACCATGCTGCGCGCACCCTCGGTGCGGCTGAGCAGGCCGATCAACAGCGGGATTTTTTCTTCCATCGCCGGCAAGTACAAACGCTGACGGACGCGCGCGGCGGTGATGGTCTCGGTCTCGACCACCATCTTTTCCGGTTCGTTCATGTGCTCATAGGCCAGCTCAAGCACGCGGTGGCTGAGCGTTGCCGAGAACAGCATTGTCTGACGCACGGTGCGGATCGGCATGCGCCGCAGCAGGAAGCGGATGTCCTTGATGAAACCCAGATCGAACATCCGGTCGGCCTCGTCGAGCACGCAGATTTCGCACGCATGCAGCGAAACCACCTTGTGCTGCTTGACGTAATCGATCAGCCGCCCCGGAGTGGCGATGATGACATCGGCACCGGCCTGCAACAGGCTGCGTTGCTTGTCGTAATCGACGCCGCCATAGACCAGCGAAAACTTCAGGCCCAGATCGGAGGCAAACGAGACGGCATCTTTGTGGATCTGGATCGCCAGCTCGCGTGTCGGCGCCAGGATCAGCGCGCGCGGATCTTCGGGCTTGCGCTCGGCCAGTGCCGGACCGGTAAGCAGACGATTGATGACGGTGATCAGAAAGGCGAGTGTTTTGCCGGTGCCGGTTTGCGCCTGCCCGGCGACATCGCGCCCGGCCAGGGCCAGGGGAAGGGTCATTGCCTGAATCGGCGTGCAACGGCTGAAGCCGGCGGCTTCCAGGCCAGCGAGCAGTGCCGGCGCAAGTGCGAAATTGGAAAAAGCAACATCGGTTAATGGTTTATCGGTCATGAAATCCGTATCCGCGCGAGTAACGTCGCGCTTGCGTGCCCGGCGACGCGGCCCCAAACTTGGGGTGTTCACCCGGCGGGACGTGATGCCCCGTGTGGCACTAGTGTAACCCAAGGTGTCCACCGGCTGCCGCGCCGCGGCCGGTACTCAATCTCAATCCAATCAAGGAGCGATCCGTGAGCGATCACGTCATTCACGTCAATGATGCCGATTTTGAAGCCCAGGTGCTGCAATCCGAAACGCCGGTGCTGGTCGATTTCTGGGCCGAATGGTGCGGCCCGTGCAAGATGATCGGGCCGCTGGTTGATGAGTTGGCAGCGAGTTATGCCGGCAAGGTGAAAGTCGTCAAGATCAACATCGACGAGAATCCGAACACGCCGCGGCAGTACGCGGTGCGCGGCATCCCCACCTTGATGATGTTCAAGGATGGCAAAGTCGCCGCGACCCAGGTCGGCGCGGTTGGCAAGGCGCAACTGGCACAGTTGGTGGACCGCGCCGTCTGAGGCGGCGCAACCGGCTTTGAGGGGGTCGGCCCCAGATCAGGTCTGGGGCCGGCTCTGCCGGCGAATGAGTCCGCGAGAGCTTCGCGCGCAGGCGCGCCCCCGCAGGGAATGTCGTTCCTTTGTGGTAACCCACCCTCGGATCGAGTCCGGAGCGGGCGCGGTGTGCGACGCAATGCGCTGCGTTATTTCATGCCCAACTGCCACAGCATGAACGCTTGATATTCGGCGGTGTCGTGATAGCGTTGCAGGCGGCCGGATTTGCCGCCATGGCCGGCCTGCATGTTGGTACGCAGCAGCAGCGGCAGCACGTCGGTCTTGCGCGCGCGCAGCCGCGCCACGTACTTGGCCGGCTCAAAATACTGCACCTGCGAGTCCCACAGGCCGGTGCCGACAAACATCGCCGGGTAATCCTTGCGTTTGATCTGATCGTAAGGCGAGTACGAGAGCATGTATTGGTAGTAGGTCGGATCGGCCGGGTTGCCCCATTCGTCGAACTCATTGGTGGTCAACGGGATGCTTGCATCGAGCATGGTGGTGACCACATCGACGAACGGCACCTGCGCAACGATGACGCGGTATTTGCGCGGCGCCATATTGGCGATGGCGCCCATCAACAGGCCACCGGCGCTGCCGCCCATCGCCGCCACCCGGTCGGCGGCAGCGTATTGGTTGCGAACCAGATAATCGGTCACGTCGATGAAGTCGGTAAAGGTGTTTTTCTTGTTGAGCAGCTTGCCGTGCTCATACCAGCTGCGGCCCATTTCCTGGCCGCCGCGAATATGGGCGATGGCGTAGACCATGCCGCGATCGAGCAACGACAGCACACTGGCGTTGAAGCGCGGGTCCGTCGATGCGCCGTACGAGCCGTAGCCGTACTGCAACAGTGCTGCCGTGCCATCACGCACGAAGCCCTTGCGATAGACCAGACTGACCGGAATGCGGGCGCCATCGTGTGCCGGTGCCCACAGCCGCTCCACCGTGTAGTGTGCTGGATCGAAACCGCCCAGCACCGGCTCTTGCTTGAGCAGCCGGCGCTCGCCGCTGGCGACGTTCAATTCGTAGGTGGTAGTGGGCGTGGCCAGCGAAGAATAGGTGTAGCGCAGCCACGCGCTGCCGGCTTCGGCATTGATCGCCAACGCCATGGTATAGGCAGGGTCATCGGCCTTGACGTAGTCCTGGCCCTGCGCGCCGATGATACGCAGGCGCGACAGACCTTCAGAGCGTTCCTCGATGGCGATGAAATCATCGAACAGGGCAAAATCCTCGATCAACACCTGCGCGTTATGCGGCACCACATCGGTCCACTGCTCGGGCTTGGCCAGCGCTTTTTCGCTGGCCTGCAGCAGGCGAAAATTGTGCGCCTGCCAATTGCTGCGGATCAGCCAACGCCCGGCCAGATGGTCGGCTTGGTACTCGACATCGCGCTGCCGAGCCACCAGCGGCTTGAACCGGGCGGGCTTGTCGGCGCTGGTGCAGCGCTGTTCGCTGGTGGTGGTGCTCGACAGCACAATGCAGATGAACCTTTCCGAACGGGTACGCATCAGGCTGATGTAATAACTCGGGTCGGCCTCCGCGTACACCAGCAGGTCAGTGGCCGGATCGCTGCCCAGCGTGTGCTTTTTTACCCGCGTGGTCAGCAGCGTGGCCGGATCGTTTTCGATGTAGAACACGCTGCGGTTGTCATTGGCCCACACCATGTCTGCGGCCAGTCCGGCGATCTGCTCGGAATGGATTTCGCCAGTGGTGAGGTTTTTGAAGCGCAGCACGTATTGGCGCCGGCCTACCGCATCTTCGGTCCACGCCAGCAGGTTTTGATCCGGACTGACTTCCCAGTCACCGACCTGAAAATAATCCTTGCCCGCGGCCATGGCGTTGCCATCAAGCAGCACGTCCTCGGCGGCATCGAGGCCACCGCGCTTGCGCGCATAAATCGGATAATCCTTGCCCTCCTCGAAGCGGGTGTAATACCAGTAATCCCTGTACTGATAGGGCACCGAACTGTCGTCCTGCTTGATGCGGCCGATCAACTCGTTGTACAGGGTGTCGCGCAGGGCCTGGTGCGGTGCCATCACCGCATCGGCATAGCTGTTTTCGGCACTGAGGTAGGCGAGCACCTCGGGATCGCTGCGGCTGTCGTCGCGCAGCCAGTAATACTCGTCATTGCGGCTGGCGCCATGCGGCGCGATGACTTCGTGTGGCTGGGTTGTCGCCATCGGCGGCGTCAGTGCGGCCGGCGCCTGGGTTGCCGGTGGTGCGGCCGGTTTGCCGCAGGCGGCAAGCAGCACGGTTAGCAGGGCGGTTGCCAGCCAGCGACAAGAAGTGCTCATGGTCGTATCCATTGGTGTTCAGCGAGTTTAATCAGCGCCAAGTATCAGGGAAACCTCGTTAACGATGGTCTGAAAACGCTGTCATTGCGAGGAGCTAAGCGACGTGGCAATCCAGAAATATTCAGAGAATCAAGATGCTGGATTGCTTCGCTGCGCTCGCAATGACGGCCGACGGGGCTTGTTCAGAGCTTCCTTAACCCGCCGCAATCGGGTCGCGCAGCGAGTTTCAAGGGGTTCCCATCAATTTCTGTTTCAGGAAGGTATAGGCCAGCGCCTGCATGTACGCCGCCTGCGGATTGTTGGCGGCGCCGCCATGGCCGCCCTCGATGTTTTCGTAATACAGCACGTCGTGCCGCTGTGCCATCATCCGCGCCATCATTTTGCGAGCGTGACCGGGATGCACGCGATCGTCGCGGGTCGAGGTGGTGAACAACAGCGGCGGGTATTTCACTTCGGCGCGGACGTTGTGATAGGGCGAGTAGTGCTGCAGGAAGGCCCAGTCCTCGGGTTTGTCAGGGTCGCCGTACTCCGCCATCCACGAGGCGCCGGCCAGCAGTTTGTGATAACGCTGCATGTCGAGCAGCGGCACCTGGCAGACCACGGCGCCGAACAGCTCGGGATACATCACCGTCATGTTGCCCATCAGCAAGCCGCCATTGGAGCCGCCCTGGATGCCGAGGTGCGTGCTTGAGGTGACCTTGCCGGCAATCAGATCCTGCGCTACCGCAGCAAAGTCTTCGTAGGCCTTGTTGCGATGCTCGCGCAGCGCCGCCTGGTGCCAGCGCGGGCCGTACTCGCCGCCGCCACGGATATTGGCCAGCACATACACACCGCCCTGGCTGAGCCAGCCGCGGCCAACGCTGGCGCTGTAGTTCGGTGTCAATGAAATTTCGAAACCGCCGTAGCCGTAGAGCAGGGTCGGGTTGTTGCCATCGCGGGTGAGCGCCTTGGGCGCCACCATGAAGTACGGCACCTTTGTGCCGTCCTTCGAGGTGGCGAAGTGCTGGCTGATGGCCAAGCCACTGGCATCGAAGAACGCCGGCAGTTGCTTGAGCGTCTGCGGCGCGCTGCCGATGCGGCCATAGGCGAGGCTGGTCGGGGTGAGGAAATCGGTACTGGTCAGGAAGTACTCGTTGCTGTCATCGGCATCCACCGCGCTGAAGCCCAGTGTGCCAAAGGCTGGTGCGCCCAGCAGCGGCTGGCGCTGCCAGCCGTCCTTGCCGGGGGTGAGGATCACGATGCGGTTCTTCACATCCGCCAGCACGTTGAGGTAGAGGTGATCCTTGAGTGCGCCAAAACCCGCCAGCGCGGTGTGGGCATCGGGCGTGAACAGCACCTCGAATGCCCGCTCGCCGGCCATGAACGCAGCAAAGTTGGTCGCCAGCAAAGAACCTGCGGCATACTCTGTGCCCGCCACCATCCACGGTTCGCGCAGCTCCAGCAGCAGGAAATCGCGCACCACCGATTTGTTGGCGCTGTTGGGCACGTCGATTTTGTGCAGGCTGCCATCGTTGCCGCGCAGGTACAGTTCATCGTTGTAGAACGCCAGTGTGCGGCTGACGAAATCGCGCTCGAAGCCGGGCGTATCATCGTGACTGGCGGCGATGTACATGTCATCGCTGCGGCCTTCGTAAACCACGCTTGCCTCGCTCAACGGGGTGCCGCGCCGCCATTGCTTGACGATGCGCGGATAGCCCGATTCGGTCACGCTGCCATCGCCAAAATCGGTGAACACGTAAACCGTGTCGCGGTCGATCCAGCCCAGACCGCCCTTGGCTTCGGGGCGATAAAAGCCATCGCTGATGAAGCTGCGCGCGTCGAGCGCAAACTCGCGGCTGACATCGGCATCGGCGCCGCCGCGCGACAGCGCAATCAGGCAGCGCGTGTAATCCGGGCGCAGGCACTGCGCACCGTGCCACACCCAATTTTCGTTTTCGCTGGCGGCGAGCGCATCGAGATCGAGCACGGTCTCCCATTCGGGCTGCGCGCTGCGGTAGGAGTCGGGCGTGGTGCGCCGCCAGATGCCGCGCACGGCGGTCTTGTCGCGCCAGAAGTTGTAATAGTACGGGCCGATCTTTTCGACATAGGCGATGCGCGCATCCGAATCCAGGATCGCCAGCAGATCATTGCGCAGGCCGGCAAATGCCGGCTCGGATTGCAGCGCTTTCTGGCTGACCGCATTGCGCGCGCGCACCCAGTCCAGCGCCTTTTCGCCGGCGACGTCTTCCAGCCAGAGGTTGGGGTCGGTTGCGCTGTCGACTGCTGCCATCATGGGGGTACTCAAGGTGATGCCTGCCAATGCCATCACTGTGGCAAGGCGGCGGGTGCGAATACTCATGGCTGGGTGCTCCAAAGCCGGGAAAATGTCAGCCACATACGCTAGCATGGTGCGGGGCGTATCGTGTCAAGACGCGCTTCTGGGGTCGTATGGCGGATCGAATGCGGCATGCGAACGGTAATGCGGTTGTTTTCGGTAGGGCACGTTGCGTCATCGCGATGATGCGGCGCAACCAAATCATGAACCATGGGGAGTACAGAACATGACGAACAAACTGCTGGAACTGCTCAATGCACTGGGTCGCGATGCGGCGCTGGCTGCCGAGTATGAATCCAACCCGGATGCGGTGCTGGCGCGTTATGGCTTGAGCGATGAAGAAAAAGCGGCGATGAAGTCCTGCGATTGTGCGGCGGTGGGCCGTTTGTGTGGGACTGGCGAAAGCTTTTACGCAAACAACACCACAATCAAAGCCTACGATAACAAGAACGACGACTACTGATCCGTTCCATGCGTGGATTTTGCCGCTGCTTGTGGATGCTGGCCCTGCTGCTGCAGGCCAGTGTGCTGTGGGCGGGGCCGGAGCTGGAAGCGCGCATTGCCGAGATCGAGCGGCGAAATGAGCAGGCACCGTGGCCGGAGTCGGCGGCACTGATTGATGCGCTCTCGCCTGAACTTGCCCAGGCCACGCCCGAGCAGCGTGTTCGCGTGGAGCTGGTGCGGCTGCGTAATCTTGCATTGGCGGGTGATTATCGGGCGTGTCTTGAAGGCATCGATGCGTTGCTCAAGCAGGAGTTGAGTCCGCCGCTGCTGCTGCGCACGCTGGGTCTGGGTGCCAACGTTGCGGTCAATGCTGCAGATTATTTCCGCGCCTTCAGTTGGCTCAAGCAGGGCCTGGCCGTGCTGCCCGAGCAAGGCAAGGAGAGAATCGCCCTGCTTGGGCACGCAGCCTACCTGTACGCAATAGCCGGTGAGGGTGAGCAGGCGGTGACGTATTCCCGCCAAGCATTGCTGGCTGCTGATCAGAACGGTGATTTGCGCGCGCGCTGTATCGCGCGATCAGATATGGTTCTGGCGCACAAGACGGCGGGTCAATTCACGGAGGCCGAGCGTATAGCGCGTGAGCAGTTCACCGTGTGCACGCAGGCGGGGGATCCGGTATTCGTCGCGCAGGCCATGGCAGGGCTTGGTTCGGCGCAGATGAAACAAGGCTATGTACTCGATGCGCTGGCGCCGATGCGCAATGCAGTACGTCTCTACCAAGCCGCCAATTATGCCTTCGGGGTAAGCGAAACCGAGCTTGATATCGCTGAGGCGCTGGTGCGCCTCGACCGCAACCGCGCCGAGGCCGAGCAATTGCTCAGCAAGATTGCGGCGACATTTGAACAATCGGGTGCATGGGCCAATCTTGCGCTTACATTGTCGCTGCAAAGCGAACTGGCCGAACGTCGCGGTGAGGTGGCGCTGGCACTGGATTACCGCAAGCAGGCCGAACAGGCTCGCGCCAAAGAGCAGGCCGAGATCCGTGATCGCCGCTTCGCCTACCTGCAGGCGGAGTTCAACGCGCAGGTGGCCGAGCAGCAGATTGCCTTGCTGGAGCGCGACCGCACCGTTCAGCAGTTGCGCCTGAAAGAGGCCAGCCAGCGGCAGTGGCTGATCGTGGCGGTAGTGGTGCTGTTGCTGGTGATTTTGCTGGTGCTGGGTTACTCGTTGCGCCGCACCCGCAATGACCGCCTGCGCTACCGCTGGTTGTCCGAGCGCGATGGCCTGACCCGGCTGTACAACCACCAGCAGGCCTACCGACTCGGCCAACAGGCCTATGCCGCCACGGCGAGCGCGGCCAAGCCGTTCACGGTGGTGATGGCCGATATCGATCTGTTCAAGCAGATCAATGATCGCTACGGTCATGCCATGGGCGATGAAGTGCTGCGCCGCCTGGGTGAGTGGTGGCGTGAGGTGTTCGGCGACAATGCGCTTGTCGGTCGCAGCGGTGGCGAGGAGTTCACCGTGTTTTTGCCTGCCGATGCGGCGGCGGCGCAGGCGCTGGTGGCGCAGTTGCAGCAGCGCATCGAGCCGGTAACGGCATGGGAGCAGACGGTAACCCCAACCTTGAGTTTCGGCATTTGCGAGCGCACCGAGAACCATACGTCCATGGCCGATGTGGTTCGCTGCGCCGATCAGGCGCTGTATCGCGCCAAGCACGGCGGGCGCAACCAGATCGCGATTGCCAGCGCCGAGCTGGCGGCCAGCGGGTTGAAGCAGCGGCCAGACCTGGTAGTGGTTGGCAGCGGTATCCAGATGAGCCGCCATGCGGCCGATCGCACGCTCTCGGAAATCCGCGCGGCGCAGGTGGTGTTGTGCCTGGTCGACCCGCTGGCGCGTGCGCAGATTCAGGCATTGCGCCCGGATGCCATCGATCTGTCGCCGTTTTATGCATCTGGCAAGGATCGGCGCCAGACCTATCGCGAAATGGAAGCTGCGATCATGGCCGAAGTGCGCGCCGGCAAGCGCGTGTGTGCGGTGTTTTATGGCCATCCCGGCGTGTTCGCCGATGTGCCGCATGCGGTAATCCGCAAGGCCCGCGCCGAAGGCATCAGTGCGCGCATGGAGCCGGGGATTTCCGCCGAGGCCTGTCTGTACGCCGATCTGGGTATCGACCCCGGCCGCAGCGGTGTGCTGTCACTGGAGGCGACACATTTCCTGATCTATCAGCACACGCTCGATACCAGCGCCCACCTGCTGCTGTGGCAGGTGGCCTTGAGCGGCGACCTGAGTTGCAGCCGCTTCCATGCCGAGCCCGAAGGGCTGCGTGAGCTGGTCAAAAAGCTGGCGCGCTGGTACCCGTTCGGCCACGAAGTGATCCTGTACGAGGCAGCGGTGATGCCGATACAACACCATCGCGCCGAGCGGCTGGCATTGCGTGATCTGCCCACCGCCAGCTACCAGGAGTTCACCACCTTGGTGATTCCGCCCTTGCAACCGGCATTGCCCGAGCCGGCGAGTAGCGAGTAGCCCGGGTTCGGCGTAGCCTCAACCCGGGACGACGCTGTGGTAACGGGACAACATCACGCGCCGTCAACCCGGGCGGCGCGCTACCGCCGTTGGTGTGCGTGCCGCCGCGATCTTCTCCAACGCCGCAAACGCCGAGGTGTAAGCCGGGCGCTTGAGGTAGCGGCCGGCGCCGCGCTCGGCACGCAGTTCGCCCTGCACCCAGGTGAGCTTTCCTTGCGAAATCGTGTGCGAGGGCAGGCCGCGCACTTGCATGCCCTCGAAGATGTTGAAATCGACCTGCTGGCGATGGGTCTTGGCCGAGATCGTCTTGCTGGCGTTGGGGTCCCACACCACGATGTCGGCATCGG
The DNA here is from genome assembly GCA_002782905.1 of Lysobacterales bacterium CG_4_10_14_3_um_filter_64_11. GTDB lineage: Bacteria > Pseudomonadota > Gammaproteobacteria > Xanthomonadales > Xanthomonadaceae. The sequence continues at coordinate 1,912 of PFJA01000034.1, read as the reverse complement.
CACCGACGCTGATGCTGCCCTTGCGCGGGTACAGGTTGAAGATACGTGCGGCATTGGCCGAGGTGATCGCGACGAATTCCTCCGGCGTCAGCCGGCCCGTATTCACGCCATGCGTCCACAGCACCGCCATGCGGTCTTCCACCCCGCCGCAACCGTTCGGGATCTTGCTGAAATCATCGCAACCAGCGGCTTTTTGCTCGGCGCAGAAACAGCAGTGATCGGTGGCGGTGGTTTGCAGGTGGCCCGCCTGCAAGCCTTGCCATAGCGCTTCTTGATGCGACTTGGCGCGGAACGGCGGCGACATCACGTGCGCCGCGGCGAAGGTAAAGTCCGGGTTGCGGTACACGCGATCGTCCACCAGCAGATGCCCGGGCAACACCTCGCCGTATACGCGCAGGCCGGCATTGCGGGCGCGGATGATTTCATCGAGCGCGTCCTTGCACGACACATGCACGATGTACAGCGGCACCCCGATCACTTCGGCAAAACGGATGGCGCGGTTGGCCGCCTCGCCTTCGGCGGCGGGCGGCCGCGACAGCGGGTGCCCTTCCGGGCCGGTGATGCATTCGGCCAGCAGTTTGCGTTGCAACTGGAACACCAGTTCGCCGTTCTCGGCGTGTACGGTCGGCATCGCGCCCAGCGTCAGTGCGCGACGAAAGCTCTGGTACATGATCTCGTCGTCGGCCATGATCGCACCCTTGTACGCCATGAAGTGCTTGAAGCTGTTGACGCCTTCCTCGCGCACCAGCGTGCCCATGTCGTCGTGCACGCTCTGGTCCCACCAGGTGATGGCCACATGGAAGCTGTAATCGCTGGCCGACTTTTCCGCCCACTCGCGCCATTGCCGGTAGGCGTCCATCAACCGCTGCTTGGGCGCCGGGATCACGAAGTCGATGATGGTGGTGGTGCCGCCAGCCATCGCCGCCGCCGTGCCCGAGTAGAAATCCTCGGAGGCCACCGTGCCCATGAACGGCAACTGCATGTGCGTATGCGGATCGATGCCGCCCGGCATCACGTACTGGCCGCCGGCATCGACCACCTGCGCGCCGGCCGGCACGTCCAGATTCTCGCCGACGGCCTTGATGACGCCATCGGCGCAATAGACATCGGCGCGGAATTGCCGGTCGGCATTGACCACGGTACCGCCGCGAATGATGAGTGACATGATGAGCCTCGTCGGTGGCGTATCGAAAACGAAAGCTTAGGCGAACTGGCGACGAATTGCGCGCGCGACGTGCCTGTTCGGCGGTTTGGATGCGACCGGCGAGATCGCGTTGGGCTAACGGTCATGGCGAATCGCCGCCCCGGATGATGAAACGCTTCGCGTTGTTTCACGCTAGCATAGGGCGATTGCACACACTGCGGAGTGTCGCCAATGGAGCGCATCGTCAATCTGCACATCGAACACCTGCCCGAAGGCGTGTATCTTGCCACCAGCGACGACGTGCCCGGCCTGGTCGCACAAGGTCGAACGGTTACCGAGACTCTGGAAATCGCTCGCGATGTCGCCAGAAAATTGATTGCCGCGCGGGGCGAAAGAGCCAACACAACGTCGCTTACCGAGTTGCAGGAATCCTTCGATTACCCATTGGTGCTCGGCTGAGCGAGCGGTCATGGGACGGCTGTCCGGTTTCCGCTACCGTGAGATTGCCCATAGGCTCACGGTGCTTGGATTTGCCTTTGACCGGCAAGCTGCCGGCTCGCATGAAATCTGGTTCAACGCCACAACCCAACGCTACACCACGCTGGTGAACCACCCCGGTGATTTACCCGAAGGCACTGTGCGTGCCATTCTCAAACAGGCCGGCATTGAACCCGACCAGTTCCTTGAGCTTTGACACGATCCCGCATCACCCCCGCCGCGCCAAGCCCAGATACACCAGCGCCGCCAGCGCGAAGCCGACGAACCAGG
>PFJA01000230.1:11844-15201 GCA_002782905.1 Lysobacterales bacterium CG_4_10_14_3_um_filter_64_11 | reverse complement strand
CACGGGTACATTTTCAACGCGCGTTCGCGATACCCCTTGTCGCGCTGCTCGGCGTCACGCAGCGCCTGCGCCACGATGCGGTCGAGCTTGGCGTCGTCGATCGCGGATTTATTGCCTGCCATGGTGCCGTCATCCACCGGGAAAACGGTGACTACGATAGCGCAAGCCCCGCTACCTGTCTGCCAGCAGCCTGTCGGGCTTGATCGATCTCGGCTTTTCCGCCATAGATCAGCGTCAAGCCCGACAGGCTGCTAGACTCGATGCCACCTCTCCATGACCTGTTGTCGCCATGCCCTCATTCGATGTGGTTTCCGAAGTCGACAAGCACGAATTGACCAATGCGGTGGATACCGCCAATCGCGAGCTGGGCAATCGCTTTGATTTCAAGGGTTGCGATGCCCGCTTCGAGTTGAACGATGGGCTGGTAACCCAGATCGCGCCCAGTGATTTTCAGCTCAAGCAGATGCTCGACATTCTGCGTGGCCGACTGGTGGCGCGCGGCATCGACATCCGATGCCTCGACGTGGCCGAGCCGGAAATCAATCTGGCGCAGGCACGGCAGAAAGTCACCATCAAGCAGGGCATCGAACAGAAAATCGCCAAGCAGATCATCGCCGAGATCAAGCAGGCAAAAATCAAGGTCGAGGCGCAGATCAACGGCGACAAGCTGCGTATCAGCGGCAAAAAGCGCGATGATTTGCAGGCGGCCATGGCGTTGCTCAAGGGCGGCGAGTTCGAATTGCCGCTGCAGTTCGAGAACATGCGCGATTAAAGCCGCTGCGCGCGGCGACACTGCCTCCGTGCCGATGGCCATGCCGCAGTGTTGCCGCTTGCCAACAACGCCGCGCTAGCCACGGGTTGGCGCATCGCGCGCCACCCGGGCGGCGATTACTGCGCTGCGATCCAGCGATCGATCTTGGCTTCCAGCACGTCCAGCGGCAGGGCGCCGTCCTTCAGCACCTGCGCGTGAAATTCGCGGATGTCGAATTTGTCGCCCAGTTTTTCGGAGGCGCGTTTGCGCAATTCCTGGATCTTGAGCTCGCCGATCTTGTACGCCAGCGCCTGGCCGGGAATGGCGATATAGCGCTCGGCTTCGGCGATCGCATCGACGTCGGTTACCGCTGAATTGTCGTGCATGTAGGCGATCACCTGCTCGCGAGTCCAGCCTTTGGAATGCAGGCCGGTATCCACCACCAGCCGGATCGCGCGCCACAGCTCGCCCTGCAAGCGCCCGAAGTACATGTACGGATCGGTGTAGACACCCAGATCCTTGCCCAGCGATTCGGCATATAACCCCCAGCCTTCGGCGAACGCGGTGGTGCCGCCAAAGCGGCGGAACGCCGGCACGTCGCCCAGTTCCTGCTGGATCGCGATCTGGAAGTGATGGCCCGGGATCGCCTCGTGCAGGTACAGGTCTTCCATGTCCCAGGTCTTGCGGGTAGGCAGGTCGTAGGTGTTGACGTAGAAGATGCCGGGGCGCGACCCATCGGCGCTGGGTGATTGGTATTCACCACCGGCCGAGGCGGCAGCACGGAAGGCTTCGATCGGGCGAATCTCGAAACCGGCTTTTGGCAGCAGCGAGAACTGTTCCGGGATGCGGGTGTCGATGCGTTCGCGCAAGCCGTTGTAGGCGTCGAGCAATGCCTGCTCGCTGCTGAACTCGAACTGCTTGTCGGTGGTGAGGAAGCTGAAGAATGCCTTGAGATCGCCGGTGAAGCCGACCTGCTGCATCACCTTGCGCATTTCACCGTGGATGCGAGCCACCTCATCGAGGCCGATCTGGTGGATCTGCGCCGGTGTCAGGTTGGTGGTGGTTTGCGATTTGGCGTTGAATGCGTACCACGCTTCGCCGTCGGGCAGCGCCGACAGCGAGACGCTATCGCGGCAGGCGGGCAGGTACTCGCTGGCGATGAAATCGCGCAGGCGCTGGTACGTCGGCATCAAGCGCTCGCCGATCAGGGCGCGATAGTCCGCGCTGAGACGCTGCTTGTCGGCATCGCTGAACTGTGCTGGCAGGCGCGTGATCGGGCCCCAGAAGTCGGAATCCTCAGGTTTGGCTTTGATCACCGCGTCCAGTTGTGGCAACACCTTGAGCATCAGCACCTTGGGCTGTACCACGCCAGCGGCCATGCCCTCGCGCATGTTGGCGATGGCCTGATCGAACAGCACCACCAGGGCATCGCCGCGCTTGCGCCAGTTGTCGTAATCAACCACGCTCTTGAATGGCTGCGCGCTGCTGCCCGAGCCCAGTTGCACGGCAAAACTGGCCATTGAGCTGAACTGGTTGATCGGCTGCATCCAGTCCGGGAAGCGCTCGGATTCCAGTTCGGATTTGAGGTCGCGCACAAAAATATCGTACGAGATGCGTGCCTGCCCACTCAGTGCGGACGGGTCGATGGCCTGCGCGCGCGCCAGCCATTGCTGGGTGAAATCGTGCGCCTGCTGGCGGTAGTCGGCGCTCAGAAAATTGGGCAACTGGTCGTTGTAGCGGGCATCGCCAATGAACGTGGCCTGCAACGGGTTGAGCTTGAGCGATGCTTCCCAGAACTCCGCGTACATGGTGTCAAGCTGGGTGGCGAGCTGTGCCGGATCGACCATGGCCGGCGCTGGGGTGGCTACTTCAGGTGCCTGATTCGAACTGGAACAGGCTGCCAGCACGGTGGCGAGCGACAGGCCGATGGCGAGGGTAAGCGGGCGAATGGGCATGAAAACCTCTGAAAATGGATGGTGGTGCGAAAACAACGGCTCAGCGTGGGTAGTGCCTGCTGCGCTGACAAGCGCCATTGGTCATGGTATGGCATCTGTGCGGGGCGGGATTTCGGTCGCACTGGCCGACGCGGGACGGCTGTAGGGGATGCGATCCGGGCTCACCGCGCCGCCGGAAATGATGAAGGCCATCGCCTGATCGACGCTCCAGTCGGTTGGTGTGAGCTGATCGACGGGCACGATTTCCAGATAGCCCGAGGTCGGGTTGGGTGTGGTGGGCACGTACACGGCAGCCAGCTCGCGGGCACTGCCCTCTTCGCGGATAACGCGGGTGACGAACCCCACCACCTTCATGTCACGATTCGGGAAGTCGATCAACACTACGCGCTGTGCACCCTCGGGCTTGACGGCAAGCACCGCGAGCAGTTTTTTGGTGCCGCCGTAGATCGACTGCACCAACGGGATACGCGCGATGAGGCGGTCGATCCATGCCAACAGGCGCTTGCCGATCACCCGGCTGGCCAGTGCGCCCAGGCCGTACAGCACCGCCAGCGTGAGCAGCACTGCCAGTGCGAAGCGCAACCCGCTCAGATCAAGCATGTAGCTGGATGAGGGGAACAACGGCGACAACACCTCGAAGGCGGCATCGAC
>PFJA01000230.1:0-11596 GCA_002782905.1 Lysobacterales bacterium CG_4_10_14_3_um_filter_64_11 | reverse complement strand
GTCCCGAGTCCATGCCCATACTCCGCTTGCGCTCACTCGCAACCAAGTGCCAGCAGCACTCGCACCGGCGCGAAACTGCGGCGGTGCTCGGGGCACGGGCCAAGGCGGCGCAGAGCATCCAGATGTGCCGGGGTCGGGTAGCCGTGGTGCTGGCAAAAGCCGTAGCCGGGGTAGCGCGCGTCGAGCGCGTCCATGTGGCGGTCGCGCGCGACCTTGGCCAGAATCGAGGCGGCGCTGATTGCCGGTTCACTGCCATCGCCACCGACAATGGCGCGCGCCGGGCACCCCAGCGCCGAGGGCAGGCGGTTGCCATCGATCAACGCCAGCGTGGGTTGCTGATGCAGGCCAAGCAGGGCCGCGCGCATGCCATCGAGGGTGGCGTTGAGGATGTTGATCCGATCGATCTCGGCCGCCTCGACAAAAACAATATGCCACGCCAGTGCTGCGGCGATGATCTGCGGATACAGTGCTTCGCGCCGCGCCGCGCTGAGTTTCTTCGAATCATCAAGTCCGCGCAGTGGTCGCTGTGGGTCGAGGATGACCGCCGCCACACTGACCGGGCCGGCCAGTGGCCCGCGCCCGGCTTCATCGACACCGGCGATCAGGTCACCGGGATTCACCGCCGTTTGGCCAACACGGCGAGCACCGCATCGGCTGCCCGGGCACTGGCGTCAGCGCGCAATTGCTGATGGATGGCGTCGTAGGCAGGCCGCAGCGCTTGCGCTGCAGCCGGTGCTTGCAGCCACGGCAACAGTGCGGCGGCGAGTGCCGCCGGTCGGCAATCGTGTTGCATCAGCTCGGGCACCAGCAGCCGGCCGGCGAGTGCGTTGGGCAGGCTGTAGCGACGCACCTGCATCAGTCCAAGACGCATCACCAGCATATGGGTGAGCGCGGCGATGCGGTAAGCCACCACCATCGGCTTCTTCGCCAGCAATGCTTCCAGTGCGGCGGTGCCCGAGGCCAGCAACACCGCGTCACAGGCCAGCAGTGCGGTGCTGGCCTGGGCATCGAGTACCCTCGGCCTGGCAGCCAGCGTGTGCCGCGCGAGCACGCTAGCAATGGCTGCACCGCAGGCGCCATTGGCAGCGGGGATCAGTACCTGCAAGTCGGGGATCGCATCATGCAATTCGGCCACGGTATCCAGGAAGGTCGGCAGCAGGCGCTGTATCTCGCCCACCCGCGAGCCGGGTAGCAGCGCCAGCACGCGCGCATCATCGCGCAAACTCAACTGCGTGCGTGCCGCTGCCTGGTCGGGCTGCATCGCATAGGCATCGGCCAGTGGGTGACCGACAAAGCGCGCATCCACACCATAGTGCTGATAGATCGGTGGCTCCATCGGGAACAGACACAGCACGCAGTCGGCACTGGCACCGATGCGCTGTGCGCGTTTGCTGCGCCACGCCCACAGCGACGGGCTGACGTAATGCACGGTGGCGATGCCGCGCGCCTTCAGACGGCGCTCGAGGGGCAGGTTGAAGTCGGGTGCGTCGATGCCGATATACAGATCGGGCTGCCACTGTTGCAGACGCTGGTGCAGTTGCCGGCGCAGACGCAACAGGCGTGGCAGGTGGCGCAGCACTTCGCTCAGGCCCATCACCGCCAATTCACTGCAATCATGCCAGGCATCGAAGCCGGCAGCGCGCATCTGTGGGCCACCGATGCCGGCGAACGTCACGTTGCCGAGGCGTTGCTGCAATGCGCTGATCAAGCCGCTGCCAAGGCCATCACCGGAGGCTTCGCCGGCCACCAGCGCAATCCGCAGCGGGCGGGCGTTGGCGGCGATCATGGCGGTCAGCGCACCAACGAACGCTGGCTGCGATCGATGAAATCGAGCAGCAGGCGGACATCGCTCGAGTGTTCCGCTTGTTGTGCGATCTGCGCACGCGCCTCGGCCAGCGGCAGACCCGACTTGTAGAGCGTGCGGTAGGCGCGCTTGATGGCCTGGATACGCTCGCTGGAAAACTCGCGCCGGCGCAGGCCCTCGCTGTTGATACCGTGCGGCTGTGCGTAGGCGCCGGCGACGGTAACGAACGGCGGCACGTCGCGGTTGACCACACTGCCCATCGCGGTAAAGGCGTGTGCGCCGATCTGGCAAAACTGATGGACGAGGGTGAAGCCGCCGAGGATCACCCAATCGTCGATCAGGCTGTGGCCGGCCAGTGACGAGGCGTTGGCGAAGACGGTGTGGTTGCCGACCACGCAATCATGCGCAATATGCACATAGGCCATGATCCAGTTGTCGTCGCCGATCCGGGTGACGCCTTGATCGTCGTCAGTGCCGCGATTGAAGGTGACGAACTCGCGGATGGTGTTGCGATCGCCGATTTCCAGCCGACTGGGCTCGCCATGGTACTTTTTGTCCTGCGGTTCACCGCCCAGCGCCGCGAAGGCATGGATGCGATTGTCACGGCCGATGCGGGTGGGGCCGTCGATCACCACATGTGGGCCGATCACCGTGCCATTGCCGATCTCAACTCCCGCGCCGATCACGCAAAACGCACCGATACGAACATCCGGAGCGATACGCGTGTCCGGATCGATGCACGCGCTTTTGTGGATCATGGCGCGTCACGCTCGGCACACAGAATATCGGCGCTGGCAACCTCCTTGCCATCGACGAGAGCACGGGTGTTGTAGTGGCCCATGCCGCGAAATGAGCGTTTGAGATCGACATCGAGCAGCAGTTGATCGCCCGGCGACACCACGCGCGCAAAGCGCGCCTTGTCCACTTTCACCAGGTAATACAGTTTTTCCGGCGCATTCGGGTCGCGTGGCAGGTTGGACAGTTGTGTCAGCAGGCCGGCAGCCTGTGCCATCGCTTCGATCACCAGTACCCCGGGCATCACCGGATAGCCAGGGAAGTGGCCCTGGAAAAACGGTTCGTTGATGGTGACGTTCTTGATTGCCTGCAGGCTGACGTTGCGATTGAACGCGATGACCCGGTCGACCAGCAGGAAGGGGTAACGGTGCGGCAACAGCGACCGGATACGGGCAATGTCAAGCGGCAGGGTGAGCGGTAATTCGATGAGCGAATGCGTCATTTATTCGGGTCCGTTTCATGGTCGGCAGGCTTGCGCTGACATTCGCGCAGCAGTGTGTCGAGGTGCTTGAAACGCACCGCATTGCGCCGCCACTGTGCACTGGGTTGCAGCGGCGTGCCCGAAGCGTATTCGCCCGCTTCATGCAGGCTGTGCGTCACCAGGCTCATGGCAGCAATGGTAACCCGGTCGGCGAGTTCGATGTGGCCGACAATGCCGGCGGCCCCGCCGATCAGGCAGTGTTGGCCGATGCGCGCCGAGCCGGCGATGGCGACGCAACCGGCGATCGCTGTATGCGCGCCGATCCGCACGTTGTGGCCAATCTGCACTTGATTGTCCAGACGGACATCGACTTCCAGCACGGTATCCTCGATGGCGCCGCGATCGATCGTGGTGTTGGCACCGATCTCGCAATCATCAGCCACCAACACGCCACCGAGTTGCGGCACCTTGAGCCAGTGGCCGTCAGCGCTGGCAATGCCAAAGCCATCGCCGCCCAGTACCGCGCCGGGGTGGATGCGCACGCGTTGCCCGAGGGTAACGTGTTGTACCAGCGTTACCCGTGCCACCAGCACGCTGTTGCGGCCGACGACACAATCCGTGCCGATGATGCAGCCCGGTCCGATCACGGCGCCGTCCTCGATGATGCTGCGCGCCCCGATGCAACACAGCGGCCCGACATGGGCGCTGGCGGCGATCTGTGCAGCATCGGCGACCACGGAACTGGCATCGATGCCAGGCGAAGCCGTGACGATCGGCTCGAACAGTGCGGCGACACGGGCATAGGCGGCATACGGGTTGTCGCAGATCAGCGTTGCGACCGGGCAGGCGGCGGCATCCTTGTTGTGCAACAGCACGGCGGCAGCACCGGTGTTGGCAAGCTCACGGCGATAGCGTGGGTTGGCCAGAAACGCGATCTGGTCGGGGCCGGCGTTGGCCAGTGTGGCAACACCGCGAATCACCCGCGCGGCATCGCCGCGCAAATGCAGGCCAATGGCATCAGCGACCTGTCCCAAGGACCAGTGGCGCGGGTTCACGGCGTGCGGCTTGACGTGAAACAACGCGGAGCGTTTCCTTGTCCCCCTCTCCCTTCGGGAGAGGGCAGAAGTGAGGGAAACGGCAGGGCGAGAAGATGCTTCATCATTGGTGATGGTCAATCGCCATGTCTGTCAGAAACGGCCACCGAAGGTGAATTGCAGCTGTTCGGTGCGGTCGCCATCCTTGGTGCGCAGCGGTTTTGCGTAAGAGATCACGATCGGGCCCACCGGCGCCTGCCACTGCATCGACACGCCGGCGCTGGCACGAAACTCGCTGAGCGACACCGCGTCGATATCGCGGAACACGTTGCCAAAATCGACAAAGGCGCTGATGCGGGTGGATTCGGACTTGAACAGGGTGGGGAAGATGAACTCCACGCTGCCCACGGTCTTGACCGAGCCGCCGATCGGCTGCAAGAAAGTGCTGAGTGTGGCGGTTTCCTGTGGGCCGAGGGTGTTGTCCTTGAAACCACGCACCGAGTTGGTGCCGCCGGCAAAGAAGTTTTCGAAGAACGGCAGTTCCTTGACGCTGCCGTAACCATCGCCATAGCCCAGGTTGGCCGAGGTTTGCATGACCAGCCAGCGCGACAGCGGCCACAGCTTGGAGAAATCGTAGGTGGCGCGGTAGTACTCGGCGGTCGAGCCCGGCAGCGTTGCTTCAATGCCAATACGCTGGAACGTACCGCGGGTGGGCACGAAGAAGTGATTGCGCGAATCGCGCGACCACGCCAATTCGGTGCGCCAGGAATGGAAGGTGCGGTTGCCGACGCGATCGATGAAGTCGACCAGCGAATCCGGGGTGAATCCGCGGGCGACGAAAATCTGGTTGCTGTCGATGCCGAACGCCGCCGAGAAACCATCGGTCTCGCTCAGCGGGATGCCGAAGGTGGCGCGCGCCGCAGCCTGCGTGGAGTTGAAGTTGGCGGTATTGGCATCGCCAGAGTTGAAATCGCTGAAGCGGATGTTGTAACCGACCGAAACGCCCGAATCGGTGAAGTACGGATCGGTGAAGCCGAACGAGATGTTCTTGGAGAAGGTGTTGGTGGAGGCCGACACCGACACCGCATTGCCGGTACCCAGGAAGTTGTCCTGGCTGACGGCAACCGAGAAGGTCAGGCCGGCGAGCTGCGAAAAGCCCAGGCCGAAGACAAACTGGCCGGCGCTGCGCTCCTTGAAGCTGATCGCAACATCGACCTGATCGCCGACGCCCGGCACCGGCGTGGTTTCCACTGCAACGTCCTCGAAGTAGCCGGTTCGCTGCAGGCGCACTTTGGAGCGATCGATGGCGGCCTGCGAGAACCACGCACCCTCAAACTGGCGCATCTCACGGCGCAACACCTCGTCTGCGGTCTTGGTGTTGCCCTTGAACACGATGCGGCGCACATGCACGCGCTGGCCGGGTTCGACGAACAGCTTGACGGCGAGCATCTTCTTTTCGTTGTCGAACGTCGGGATCGGGGTCACCTTGGCAAAGGCATAGCCGATATTGCTCAGTGTGTTGGTGATCGTATCCGAGGAAAACTCCAGTACCCGGCGCGAGAAGATGTTGCCGGCGCGCAGCAGCACCATCGACTCGATCTGCGCTTTCGGCAGGATGGTGTCGCCGGTAACCTCGACCGAGCTGACGCGGTAGATTTCGCCTTCCTTGATGCTGGCGCTGACGAACACATCCTTTTTGTCCGGGCTCAGCGACACCTGCGAGGATTCGATCTCAAACTGGGCATAGCCGCGGTCGAGATAAAACTCGGAGAGTTTTTCCAGATCGCCGGACAGTTTTTCGCGCGAGTACTGGTCGTCGCGCCGGTACCACGACAGCCAGTTGGAGGTGTTCGATTCCCAGCCATCGCGCAGGGCTTCTTCATCGAATTGGGTATTGCCGACCAGGTTGATATGGCGCACGCGCGCCGCCTTGCCTTCCTTCACCACGATCGTGATATCGACACGATTGCGGTCGAGTTCCGCGACGCTGGGCTTGATGGTGGCGGTGTACTTGCCGCGGTTGTTGTATTGCCGGATCAACTCCTGAGTGACCCGTTCCAGGTCGAGCCGGTTGAAAGTTTCGCCCTCGGCCAGGCCGATGTCCTTCAAGCCTTTCATCAGGTCATCGGTCTTGATGTCCTTGTTGCCGACCAGGGTGATCTTGTTGATCGCCGGACGCTCGGTGACCGTGACCACCAGAATATCGTTCTGGCGTTCGAGCTTGACATCATTGAAAAACCCGGTCGCGAACAGTGCGCGGATGGCATCGCCGGCCGCCTGGCTGTCGAGCGTCGAGCCGCGCTCGATCGGCAGATAGGTGAACACCGTGCCGGCGGCGATGCGTTGCAGGCCTTCAATGCGGATGTCCGAGACCACGAACGGCTGCATCGCTTGCGCCGATGCGTAATGGGGTATGGCCAGCGCAGTGGCGAGGGCAATGGCGAGAAGGCGGGGTTTGGTGGTGCGCATCATCCGTCGGATCCGAATAGGCGGGTGGCGTGATGCCATCCCGGGGTGTGGCAGGTTGGGTGGCGGAAGCCGCAAGTGCCAGCTCCCTGGGTCTCAATCAATGATGCGCACGATGTCGCTGTAAAAGGCCAGTCCCATCAGGCCGACCAACAGCGTCAGGCCGAGGTATTGGCCCGCTATCATCGCACGCTCGCTGACCGGCGAGCCCTTGACCAGTTCGATAAGGTAATACAGCAGGTGCCCGCCATCCAGTATCGGGATCGGCAGCAGGTTGATTATGCCAAGGCTCAGCGACATCAGCGCCAGGAAAAACAGGAACCACGCCAAGCCCAACTGCGCCGAGGCGTTGGCATACTGGGCAATGCTCAGTGGGCCGGACAGGTTGTGGATCGAAGCCTTGCCGGTAAGCATCTGCCCGAGCATGGTCAGGGTGCCGCCGGTGAGGCGCCAGGTCTCGCCGAGGCTGGCAAACAGCGCATCCACCGGGCCGTGGCGAAGTACCGTGTCATAGGCCGCTGCGGCGGCCTGTGGGGTAATGCCGAGGATCCAGCGCGGCGTGGTGCTGCTGTCGTCGCGGCGCAGCGGGATCGCCAAGGCCAGTGCGTCGGCCGCACGACGCACGACGATTTCCAGTGCTTCATCCGCCCGCGCTTGCGCTTGAATGGCAGTGCTGACCTGATCCCACCCGTCGATGGGCTGGTTGCCGATACGGATGATCCGATCACCGGGCTGCAAGCGGCCAACTGCAGCACTGTCCGCCGCCACGCTGCCGATGACCGCCGGCAGCAGAAACTGGCGTGGGGTCAGGCCAACCGCCTGGATGACACGCGCTGGCAGGGTATCCGGTGCGAGGCGATCGAGCGCCAACGTGCGTTGCAGGCGGGTGCCGGATGCCTGCTCAAACGCGATTTTTACCGGTTTGCGCTCAACCGCAGCTTGGCTCAGCGCAAAGGCAGCATCGGTCCAGGTTGGGGTGTCCTGACCGGCGATGCTGAGCAGACGGTCACCATGGCTCAAGCCAGCGGCAGCGGCAATGCCCTCGGCGCGGCCGACCAACGGCAGGTAATCGGGCTTGCCGACCAGGTACATCAGCCACAGCAGGGCCACACACAGCAGCAGATTGAATACCGGCCCGGCGGCGACCACGGCAATGCGCTGCAGCACCGGTTTGCGATTGAACGCATGGGGCAGGTCTTCGGCGCGTACCTCCTGCTCGCGTTCATCGAGCATCTTGACGTAGCCGCCAAGCGGAATCATGGCGATTTGGTATTCGGTACCATCACCGCCCAATCGCCGCCACAGCGGTGCGCCAAAACCGACCGAGAAGCGCAGCACCTTGATGCCAAACCTGCGCGCGACCCAGAAATGGCCGAACTCGTGAAAGGTCACCAGAATGCCGAGGCTGACGATCAGCCACCACACCGAACCGAAAAATGTCTGCATGCTCAGAGTGCTTCCATCAGGGGCAATTGCTGGCTGGCCGCCTCGCGCGCCGCTCGATCAGCGGCCAGCAAGGTGTCGATGTCGGTTGCCGCGGTCACCGCCACCCGCTCCAGGGTGCGTGCGATCAACTCGGCAATGCCAAGGAAACGCAATTGCCCCTGAAGAAACGCTGAAACCGCCACTTCGTTGGCGGCATTGACGATCGCGCCGGCCGTGCCACCCAGTTGCAGTGCATGGTAAGCCAGATCGAGGCAAGGAAATGTCAGCCGATCGGGTGGCTCGAAATCGAGGCGGCCCAGACGCGCCAGATCCAGCGCGCCGACTCCCGATTGGATCCGCTCGGGCCAGGCCAGCGCCTGCGCCAGCGCGGTACGCATGTCCGGCTGGCCGAGCTGGGCCAGCATCGAGCCATCGGCATAATCGACCAGCGAATGCACGATGCTTTGCGGATGCACCAGCACTTCGATGCGCTCGGCCGGCATCGCGAACAGCCAATGCGCCTCGATCACCTCCAGCCCCTTGTTCATCAAGGTGGCGGAATCGACCGAGATTTTGCGCCCCATCACCCAGTTCGGGTGGGCACAGGCCTGATCGGGCGTAATCGCTTGCAGATCGGCGCGTTGCTTGCCACGAAATGGCCCGCCCGAGGCGGTCAGCAGCAGCCGGCGCACGCCTTTGAGCCGTTCGCCGGCGGTGTCGATCGGTGGCAGGCACTGGAAGATGGCGTTGTGTTCGCTGTCGATCGGGATGATCTGCGCACCGTTGCGCGTCGCGGCATCGATCAGCAGGGCGCCGGCGAGCACCACCGATTCCTTGTTGGCCAGCAGCAGCCGTTTGCCAGCTTGTGCCGCGGCCAAGGTTGAGCGCATGCCGGCGGCACCGACGATGGCAGCGATCACGGTATCGGTATCGCTCGCCGTGGCCGCGGCGACCACGGCATCGGGCCCAGCCAACGGCTCGCTGGCGAGGCCAGCCTTACGCAGGCCGGTGGCGAGGGCATCCAGCAAGGCAGGGTCCGCGATTACCGCCCGCCGTGGCTGGAACTGCCGGCACAGTGCGAGCAACCCATCGACGTCGCGATGGGCGCTCAGCGTGGTCACCGTAAAACGCTGCGGGTGGCGGGCGATGACGTCCAGCGCTGAGCCACCGATCGAGCCGGTGGCACCGAGTATGGCAATGGTACGTTCAGCCCTCATGACCTTGCGCTCACAGGCCGAGCAGCAGTTTGAACACCACGAAAATCGGCAGCGCCGCGAGCAGGCTGTCGATGCGATCGAGCACGCCGCCGTGGCCGGGAATCAGTGCGCCGGAATCCTTGCTGCCGGCTTGCCGCTTGAACACGCTCTCGAACAGATCGCCGAATACCGAGAACACACCAGTGACCAGCGCCAGCAATGCCAGCGCCGGGATTTGCAGCCAGCCCAGCGCCAGCGCCGGTGCCGCCGCCAGGCTGATCAACACGCAACCGGCAAGTCCGCCCCACAGCCCGGCCCAGGTTTTCCCGGGGCTGATCTGCGGCGCCAGTTTGCGCCGGCCCCAGCGGCTGCCGGCGAAATAGGCAAAGCTGTCGGCTGCCCACACCGCAACCAGCGCCAGCAATGCCCAGCGTGGCCCCAGCGCGCCATCGCCATGCAGCAGCAACAGCGCCGACCAGGCCGGAATCGCCGCCAGCGAGCCGGCCAGCAGCTTGATCGCAACCGACTGCCGCGAGTGGCCGGCGAAGGCCCCGGGATAAGCCAACCACAGCGGCACCAACACCCAGAACACGCTACCAACCACCACCACCGGCAGCGCCAAACCGAGCCAGGCCGACCATACCAGCCAGCACATCACCGCGATGTTGGCGGCGAGGTAGGCCAGCCGCGCAGCGCGGCTTTGCAGGCCAATCAAGCGGGTCAATTCCCACAGGCCGAGCAGCATGACCACACTGCCCAGGCCGCCCATCCACGGCGTGGGCAGCCACAGCACGCAGGCGATTGCGGCGGGCAACAGCAGCAGTGCGGTGAGGATTCGTTGGCGCATCAGCGGCGGGTTCCTTCGACGATCTGCTCGTTGGTCAGGCCAAAACGGCGCTCGCGCGCGGCGAAATCCGTCATCGCTTGCGCAAGCACGCCGGCATCGACATCGGGCCACAATATCGGCGTGAACCACAACTCAGTGTAAGCCAGTTGCCAGAGCAAAAAATTGCTGACCCGGTGCTCGCCACCGGTGCGTATCAACAGGTCAGGATCGGGCAGGTCGGCGAGGCACAGGGCGTTGCCGATATCGGCTTCGCCAATGTCGGCGGCGTGCAATTCGCCGGCGGCTACTTGCGCTGCCAGCCTGCGCGTGGCCTGCGTGATGTCGGCACGTCCGCCGTAGCCGGCGGCGATGCACAGGTTGAGTGTGGTGTTGTCGGCGGTCAGCCGTTCCGCATCGCGCATGCGTTGACGCATGGCATCAGGGAATCGATCGCGCTCACCGATGAAACGCAAGCGCACACCGCGACGATGCAATTCGTCGACTTCGCGCTCCAGCGCACGCACAAACAGATTCAACAACGCGCCAACTTCCTCCTTGGGCCGTTGCCAGTTCTCGCTGGAAAACGCGAACAGAGTAAGGGTTCGGATACCGGCATTCAGGCAAAAATCGATACACACATTGACGGCGCGCGCACCTGCGCGATGGCCCACGGTACGCGGCCGCTGCCGCTGCCTGGCCCAGCGGCCATTGCCATCCATGATGATGGCCAAATGGCGTGGAATACACGCGATGGCATCGCGGTGCGGGGGCATGGTGGTCATGGCGGGCGATGAGCGCAGGCGCGCTCAAACCGCCATCAGTTCCTGTTCCTTGGCGCGCGCCACCTCATCCACGTCTTTCACGAAACGGTCGGTAAGCTTCTGGATTTCGTCCTCGCTGCGGTGCGACTCGTCCTCGGTGATGGTTTTTTCCTTCAGCAACTCCTTGACCTGATGGATGGCATCGCGGCGGATGTTGCGGATGGCGACCTTGGCGTTTTCGCCCTCGTGCGAAACGTGTTTGGACAGCTCGCGGCGGCGTTCCTCGGTGAGCGCCGGCAGATTGATGCGGATCACCGTGCCCACGGTGTTTGGGGTGAGGCCAAGGTCGGAGACCATGATCGCCTTTTCGATGGCTGCTACCATCGGTTTTTCCCATGGCGTGATGGTCAGTGAGCGCGAATCGTTGACCGCGACGCTGGCGACTTGCGACAGCGGCACTTCCGAGCCGTAGTAGTTGACCTTGAGGTGATCGACCAACGCGGTGCTGGCGCGGCCGGTGCGCAGTTTGGTCAATTCCAGACGCAGCGCTTCAACGCTTTTGCTCATGCGCGCCTGGGCTTCGGTTTTTATGGTGTTGAGCATGGTGGGCTCCAGCGTAAAGCCGTGGACAAGCCGGCGATTATAGGCGGAATGGCGCGATGATGGGCTTTGCGCGTGCGCCGAACCGGCGCAGCGGTGTGCGCCGTTGCGCGCTGACGCAGCGCGCAAAATCCCGGGTTACGGCCTGCGGCCTGACCCGGGCTACGACGGCGTGCGCAAACGAGCACCGCTGCACGCCAAAAACCCCGGTGTCCTGCGCCGGTGCACCGCGGCCGCGCGCAAAATCCCGGGTTACGGCCTGCGGCCT
>PFJA01000090.1 GCA_002782905.1 Lysobacterales bacterium CG_4_10_14_3_um_filter_64_11 | reverse complement strand
TCGCCGTGCGCCACCACCACCGGCAAGCGCGACCCGGACATACCGCTGAGGAATAGCGACGGCGAATCGAGCACCTCGACCAGCACCAAGCGTGCTTCATATTGTTCCGAGCGATTGCGCACGAAACGCGGCCAATGCTCGGCCCCGGGGATCAGGCTGTGCAGTTGGCTCAGCATCTGGCAGCCATTGCACACACCCAGCGTGAAGGTGTCGGGATTGGCAAAAAACCGTGCGAACTGATCGCGCAAGTCGCCGTGTTCCAGAATGCTGGTTGCCCAGCCACGTCCCGCGCCCAGCACATCGCCGTAGCTGAAGCCGCCGCAGGCGGCCAAGCCGTTGAAGTTGGAAAGCGCATGGCGGCCGGCAAGCAGGTCGCTCATATGGACATCGACGGCGGTGAATCCGGCGCGGTCGAACGCTGCCGCCATTTCGATCTGGCCGTTAACCCCTTGCTCGCGCAGCACCGCGATACGCGGGCGTGGATGCGTGCCGATGTAGGGTGCGTCGATGTTCGGCTGGCCGGCAAGGCGGAGCGCTGGCAGCAGACCCGGATCGCGAAAATCGAGGCGGATCGCGCGCTCTTCATCGGCACAGGCAGGCTCGTCGCGGCGCGCCGCCATCGCATGCGTTACTCCCCACCATGCAGAAAACAGCGACTGCCATGACCACTCGGCCAACAATTTGCGGCCATCGAACACGCTGATCTTGGGCGCGCTCAACGGTCGCCCGATCCGCTGTGCGCATTGCGTCAGCCCGTGGCGATCAACCAGGTCGGCGAACTCGGCGCGATCCTCGCAGGCAATCTGGACGATGGCGCCGAGCTCTTCATTGAACAGGGTGCGGTAGGGATCATCACCCCAGCCCTCAAGGTTCAGCTCCAGGCCGCAATGCGAGGCAAATGCCATCTCGCACAATGCCGCAAACGCGCCGCCATCGGAACGGTCGTGATAGGCCAGGATCAGCTCGCGCGAACGGCCTTGCTGAATCAAGTCGAAGAACGCCGCCAACCGCTCGGGATCGTCCAGATCGGGGCAGGCGCCGGCAAATGCCTGATAGCACTGCGCCAGAATCGAGCCGCCCAGGCGCTGTTTGCCGGCGCCCAGACCAATCAACCACATCTCGGTTTCGCAATCCTCGCCGGTATAGCGCAACAACGGCGTGAGATGCGAGCGCACATCGGCTACCCGAGTGAAGGCACTGATCACCAGCGACAGCGGCGACACGCAGCGTTGTGCGGTGCCGTCGTCGCCCTGCCATTGCGACTGCATCGCGAGCGAATCCTTGCCGACCGGGATGCTCAGGTCGAGCGCCGGACACAACGCCATGGCAACCGCCTGCACCGCCTCGAACAACAATGCATCCTCGCCCGGGAAGTTGGCCGCAGCCATCCAGTTGGCGGACAGCTTGACTTCCTTGAGCGAACCCACCGGCGCCGCTGCCAGATTGGTGATCGCTTCGCCCAGCGCCATGCGTGCGCTCGCCGCGGCATCGAGCAGCGCCAGCGGCGAGCGCTCACCCACCGCCATCGCCTCGCCGGCATGGCCGACAAAATCACCCAGAGTGATCGCGCAGTCGGCAACCGGCAGCTGCCACGGCCCGACCATCTGATCGCGGCAACACAAGCCGCCAACACTGCGATCAGCGATGGTAATCAGAAAGTTCTTGGCCGCTACGCTTGGATGCGCCAGAACGCGCAGCGCGGCTTCCTGCAAACCGCCGTCGATGGCGTTGTCGGTGTCCAGCCGCGCGAAACGCAGCGGTGCTGGCGACTCGCATTCACGCACCAGGCGTGGCGTGTTGCCGAAAAGCAAATCCATCGGAATGTCGATGGCTTTGCTTTGAGGCCGGGACTGGGGACTGGGGACTGGGGACTCGGGAAAAGCGGCGGAGCCAGAGCCGACATCTGCATGGCTGGAGAAATCTGCGAGGATGAGTTGCTGCTCGGCGGTGGCCATGCCGACCACGGCAACCGGGCAGCGCTCGCGCGCGCACAGGGCAAGAAACATGTCCATTTGTTCCGCCGCCACGCCCAGCACGTAGCGTTCCTGCGACTCATTGCTCCACAACTGCATCGGCGACAGCGACGGATCATCGCAGGGAATGCGGGCGAGGTCGAGCACGCCGCCGACGGCGGAATCGTGCAGCAACTCCGGGATGGCGTTGGACAATCCACCGGCACCGACATCGTGGATGCTGCGCACCGGATTGCCGTCGCCGAGGGCGACGCAGGCGTCGATGACTTCCTGGCAGCGGCGCTGCATTTCCGGGTTGTCGCGCTGCACCGAGGCGAAATCCAGTGCCTCATCGCTGTCGCCGGACGCAACCGACGAGGCGGCACCGCCGCCGAGGCCGATCAGCATCGCCGGCCCACCCAGAACCACCACCGCATCGCCCGCCCGCAGTGGCAACTTGCTGACCTGAATGCGATCGATCGCAGCGAGCCCGCCGGCCAACATGATCGGCTTGTCGTAACCGCGCAGCAAACCCGGCACATCGGTGCCGAGCTCGAAACTGCGAAAGTACCCACACAACACTGGCCGGCCGAACTCGTTGTTGAACGCAGCGGCACCGAGCGGACCGTCGGTCATGATCGCCAACGCCGACGCC
>PFJA01000114.1 GCA_002782905.1 Lysobacterales bacterium CG_4_10_14_3_um_filter_64_11 | reverse complement strand
CCGAGCCTTCGGTTCGGTTGAGGAACTCGGATTCGCTCCACGCAAACAGCTCGATCAGACTGGCTTTGTCCAGCGCATTGCGGGCGCGGAAGTCGGGCTCGTCATGGCGTTTGGCAAACTTGTTCCACGGGCAGACCAGTTGGCAGTCGTCGCAGCCGAAGATGCGATTGCCGATCAACGGGCGGAGGGCTTCGTCGATGCTGCCGTGGTGCTCGATGGTGAGATAACTGATGCAGCGCCTGGCATCGACGCGATACGGCGCCACAATGGCACCGGTCGGGCAGATCTCGATGCAGCGAGTGCAGGTGCCGCAATGTGCGCTGGCCGGTGCATCCACCGGCAGCGGCAGGTCGGTGAGGATTTCGCCGAGGAAAAACCACGAGCCGTTGTTTCGATCGATCAGACAACTGTGTTTGCCGATCCAGCCAAGCCCGGCATCGCGCGCCAATGCGCGTTCCAGCACCGGCGCGGAATCGACGAATGCGCGATAGCCGAATGTACCGATCGCAGCGCCGATCCGGTCCGCCAATTGCTGCAACCGGCGACGCATCAGCTTGTGGTAATCGCGACCCAGCGCGTAGCGGGCAACGTAGGCGCGCTCGCCATCGGCGAGCGTGCGCCATGCCTCGCCATCGTCGCTGCCGTAATCCTTGCGCACGCAAATGGCGCGGCAGGTGCCGGCCACCAGATGGTCTGGTTGTGCGCGCAGATCAGTATTGCGCGCCATGTAATCCATGTTGCCGTGTTGGCCCTGTGCCAGCCAGTCGAGCAGGTGCTGGTGATCTCGGTCAAGCGCCGGCTGCACGATGCCGGTTTGGGCAAAGCCCAGCTCAAGCGCCCACTGCCGGATATTGGTAGCCAGTTGGTTCAGATCGATCATCGCAACGACAGTATAGAAATTTCGGGCTATCAATGGCGGCGCAAGATGTGCGAATGTTTCGTCTTGGTTCCCTGCTGAAGCAAGCGCATGCCTATTCCGCTGCATCGAGCCCAAGACGCCCGGGCGATCGATCATTACGCCATCGAAACCCTCGGCGTGGCCGCTTACACCTTGATGCGGCGCGCCGGTGACGCGGCGTGGGTGCGGCTGAAGGCGCATTGGCCGGCGGCGCACCGTATCGGCGTGTTGTGCGGGCCGGGCAACAACGGTGGCGATGGCTATGTGCTGGCGCGATTGGCGCAGGCAGCCGGCGCTGACGTGCAGGTGGTGATGCTGCCCGGTGGCGAGCCGCACAGCGGCAGTGCGCGACAGGCCCACGCCGACTGGCTTGCGGCCGGCGGCGGTGTCGCGGTATTCGCTGGCAGCTTGCCGGCGCGCGACGTGTGGGTGGACGCATTGTTCGGAATTGGACTGGCGCGGGTGCCGGAAGGCTTCGCGGCGGCCGCTATCCAGGCGCTCAACGCGCAGGCGGCACCGGTGTTGGCATTGGATGTGCCATCGGGTGTGGATGCCGATACCGGTGCCGCCGCAGGGGTGTGTGTTCGCGCCGACGTGTGCGTCGAGTTCATCGTTGCCAAGTGCGGCCTGCATACCGGTGCTGGCCGCGATCATTGCGGTCACCGGGAATACGATGCGCTGGGTTTGCCGCACAAAGCCTGCGCAGCGGTGCCGCCATTTGTCTGGCTCTACCAGCAAGCGGATATCGCGGCGTTCCTCGGAGCGCGGCCCAGCAATGCGCACAAGGGGTTGTTCGGCCACGTGCTGTGCATCGGTGGCGAGCACGGCATGGCCGGCGCGATCAGCCTGTGTGCTGCGGGTGCCTTGCGCGCTGGCGCCGGTCTGGTCAGCGTCGCAACCCGAACCGTCAATGTGCCGATGGTGCAGGGCCAGCGCGCCGAACTGATGGTAAGCGCAGCGGAGTCGGCGGATGATCTGGCGCCATTGCTGGCGCGAGCGAGCGTGGTGGTCATTGGGCCAGGTTTGGGCCGCGAGCCTTGGGGCGCGAGGGCGCTGCAAGTTGCACTCGATGCCGGCAAGCCGCTGGTGCTCGACGCTGACGCGCTGAACCTGCTGGCGCGCACGCCGCGTAAGGTGCCCGATGCGGTGTTGACGCCGCATCCCGGCGAAGCGGCACGCTTGCTGGCAAGCGATGTCGCAACGGTGCAACGCGATCGCTTTGCCGCTGCCGCAGCGTTGGTGCAACGCTACCAGGCCTGCGTCGTGCTCAAGGGCGCAGGCACCATCGTTGCCGCGCCGGGTTGCCATCCGGCGATCATCGATGCCGGCAATCCGGGAATGGCATCGGGCGGCATGGGTGATGTGTTGGCCGGGGTGATCGCTGCCCTGCGCGCGCAGCGGCTGGATGGCTACGAAGCCGCGCTGTGCGGGGCGTTGGTGCATGCCTGCGCCGGCGATCACGCCGCGAGCGCCGGCGGTGAGCGTGGTTTGCTGGCCAGCGACCTGCTGCCGGCCATTCGTCAGTGGGTGAACCCCGGCTCGACATGCGTCTGAATCTTGCCTCAGGCAGCGACACCGACCAGCTTGGCGTAAGGCTGGCGGCCACTCGCCCGCAACCGGCGGTGCTGGCCTTGTCCGGGCCGCTGGGAGCCGGTAAATCGAGTCTGGCGCGCGCGATGTTGCGGGCGCTGGGCGTCACCGGCGCGGTGCGCAGCCCCACCTACACCTTGCTGGAACGCTACCCGGTGGCCGGTGGT
>PFJA01000092.1:11921-17901 GCA_002782905.1 Lysobacterales bacterium CG_4_10_14_3_um_filter_64_11 | reverse complement strand
TCACCGCGGGCTCCGGCAATGGCCTGATGGCGAGTTTCTGGAACTTCGATGTGGTTGCCAATGGCAACGCCTTCCCGACCGGGCCGGCAGCGGTGGTGCGGCAGGATGCGCAGGTGGATTTCGACTGGGTCAATGCCAGCCCGTCGGCCGGCGTCGGCGCGGATTCGTTTGCGGTGCGCTGGGAGGGCTTCGTCGAGGCGCCGAGCACCGGTAATTACACGTTCTGGACCCAGTCCGACGACGGCGTGCGGCTGTGGGTAAACGGCAATCTGGTGATCGACAACTGGACCCTGCATTCGGCCACCTGGAACAGCGCGGCGCCCGTGGCCTTGCAGGCAGGGCAGCGCTATGCGCTGCGCATGGAAATGTTCGAACGCGGTGGCCAGGCCGTGGCCCGTCTGCACTGGCAGACGCCGGGCAATCCGGCGCGGGTGGCGGTGCCATCGAGCCAGTTGTTCGGCTGCCCGGGCGGGATCACCATCGATCATGTGCGTTTGCTGCATCCCGGCGTCGGCCTCACCTGCGCGGCGGCGGACGTGACCGTGCAGGCCTGTGCCAACGCCGATTGCAGTGTGCTGGTGAACGAGGCGATCACGGTCGATCTGTTTGCCAGTCCGGGCGGGGTGTACAGCGCCAATCCGCTGGTGCTGAACAATGGCAGCGCAGTGGTGCAGTTGCGGCAGACCGCGCCGGGCATCGTCACCCTCGATGCAGCGTCGCGCGCGCCGCTGGCGAGCAACATCACGCGCTGCTTTTCCGGGGCAGTGGAAACCTGCGAACTCGACTTCCGCGACAGCGGTTTCGTGTTCGATGTGCCCACGCAAACCGCCTGCAAAACCTCGGCCGACGTGGTGATTCGGGCGGTGCGCACCGACGATACCACCCAGACCTGCGCACCAGCCTTCACCGGCACCCGCACGGTGAACTTCTGGACCGACTACATGAGCCCGGCAAGTGGAACCCGGGCAGCGAGCGTCAATGCGACGCCGGTGGCGAGTGCGGCACCGGGCACCGCGATCGACCTGAACTTCGATGGCAATGCCGAAGCCACGTTCACCGTCAGCTACCCGGATGCCGGGCAGTTGAACCTGCATGCGCGGCATGTCGGTGCTGGCAGCGAGGCCGGGCTGATTCTCGATGGCGCCGATCTGTTTGTCGCGCGCCCTGCTGGCCTTGCCGTGTTCAGCGTGGCGGCACCGCTGTGCGCAACCGCTGATGCCGCGTGCCCGCTGTTCACCGCAGCCGGTGCCGATTTTGCGCTCACTGTGCAAGCCGCGTGCTGGGTCAGCGACGGCGACAGCGATTTGCGCGACAACCCGATCACGCCGAACTTCCAGCAGGCGCCGATCACGCTGAGCGCCGCGCTGTTGGCGCCGAGCACCGGAGTTGCCGGCACTCTGGCAATCGCCAACACCGGCATTGCCGACGCCGGCACAATCACGCTGAACCAGCAGTATTCCGAAGTGGGCGTGATCCGCATCGAGGCCAATGCCGGCAATTACCTGGGTACTGGCGACCTGCTTGGCAGCACCGCGCCGCTGGGCCGTTTCAGCCCCGATCATTTTGCGTTGGCGGCAACGCCCGGCATCACCAATCGCAGCAGCACGCCGGCCTGCCTCGGGCCACCGGCGAGTGCGTTCACCTACATGGATGAGCCATTTCAGCTCGATTTCGAGTTGCAGGCGATGAATGCCGGTAACGCGCTGACGCGCAATTATCAGGGTGCGTTCGCACGACTCGATCCGACCGTGCAGACCGATCTGGGCTTGGCGGCTGGCAGTGGCGGTTCTGGTCTCACCAGTCGTCTGGTTTCAGCGGTATCGGGTAGTTGGTCGCAGGGCACGGCGGCAATCACTGCCGATTTGCGCTTCACCCGCGACAACCCGCCCGATGGCTCATACCCGCTGGACTTGGGGCTGGCGCCGGCCGACAGCGATGGCGTGCAGTTGCTGGCGAGCGATCTGAACCTGGACATCGATGCCAATGGCGTTAACGAACACGCCAACGCCGGCAGCACCGAACTGCGCCATGGCCGGCTGGCGTTGTACAACGCCATCGGCTCGGAATTGCAGCCCTTGGTAGTGGGTTTGCAGGCCGAGTATTTCAACGGTTCGGGCTTCGTGCTCAATACCCTTGATGCCTGTATGCCACTCGTTCTGGCCAGTGAGTTGTTTCTGCAAAATCCGGATACGGCTGGCGGCAGCGAACAACCGGGTGATACCGCGATGTCGGTTGCTGCGGGTACCTCCAGTGCCAGTTTGGTCAACATGCCGCCGGTGCAGGGGCGGATCAATGTGTCGTTGACGCCGCCCGGCGCCGGCAATACCGGCTTCATCGATCTGCGGGTCGGGCTGGGTGCGATGTCGTGGTTGCAGTTTGATTGGGACGGCGATGGGGCTTACGACGACGATCCGCTTGCACGTGGCACCTTTGGCGTGTTCGCCGGCCCCGAATCGATGATCGATATGCGTTAAAGCCAGCGCGCGCGGCGCAGGATGGTGAACAAACCGGCGCAGGCGAGGGCGGTGACGCCGATCAGGATGTAGTAGTTGTATGCGCCGGCCAATTCCGGCATGTGCGCAAAGTTCATGCCGTACCAGCTCGCCACCAAGGTGGGCAGCGCCACCAGCGCCGCCCAGCCAGCCAGGCGTTTGACCACTTCACCCTGCGCCACCGTCACCAGCGACAGATTCACCGTCATCGCCGCGCTGACCATTTCGCGCACGGTGTCGATGGCCTCGTTGACGCGCAGGGCGTGATCGAACACGTCACGGAAATACAGCCGGGTTTCATCGCGGATCAGGTTTGGGTGCAGGCGTACCAGTTGCGACAGAATGTCTTGCAGCGGCGATACCGCCAGCCGCATCTTGGTCAGCTCTGCCTTGAGCTGATACAGCCGCTCGATGGTTTCGCGGCGATACGTCTCGGCAAAGATATCGGCTTCCAGCGCGCTCAGCTCATCCTGGAATTCGCGTGCCAGCGGTTGCAGATTGTCGACGATGAAATCGAGCACTGCGTACAGGCCGTAGCTTGGCCCCAGCATCAGGCGTTTGGGCGTTTGCTCGCAGCGAGCGCGCGCTGGCGCATAGGACAGCGAGGCGCCGTGCCGCACCGTGACCAGATAGCGCGGGCCGAGGAAGATATGGGTTTCACCGAACGCGATCTCGCCATTTACGGCTTGCGCGGTGTGCAGCACGATGAACAGGGAATCGCCGTAGACTTCGATCTTGGGGCGCTGGTGCGCATGGTGGGCATCCTCCACCGCCAGTTCATGCAGATCGAACTCGTGTTGCAGGGTTTGCAGCAGCGGTTCGTCGGGTTCCACCGTGCCGACCCAGACGAAACCCTTGCTGTCGGCGAGGAGAGTTTCGCTGATGTCTTGAATCGCAATATCGTGGCGCTCGCCGGCACTGCTGTAGGCGACGCAATTGACTACCATGGCGTTTCTGGATGCGCTCATGCTGCCATCATCGCGGCGATGGTGCGCGGTTACAAGCGCCGAAGCCGTGACATTGCGCGTGCGTCGTTAGCGCTTACACTGGCGCCGATACCCTGACGAGCGCCCGCCCGATGACGCAATCGCCACTGCCCGCGCGGGTTGCTACCCGCCGCTATAGCTGGCTGTTCAAACTGCTGTTGCTGGCGGTGCTGCTGGCCACAGTGCATTTTGCGGGTGGCTGGCTGATGCATTGGCTCGATGGTTATCTGGGCGCCTCGTTTGCGCGTTGGGGCGATTGGGCGCTGCTGGTGTGGTTCATCGTCTACATGCTGGCACTGGCAACGCCGTTCGTGCCTGGCGTTGAAATCAGTTTTGCGATCATGTTGTTGCTCGGCGGCAAGGGCATCGCGGCAATGTACCTCGCCACCCTGGCCGGCTTGTCGCTGTCCTATGCGGTGGGGCGACGGGTACCGCTGTCGGCGTTGGCGGCGATGTTGGCGTGGCTGCGCTTGCGGCGCGCCGGCGCGCTGGTGCAAACGCTGGCACAGGTACCGCGCGAACGACAGCTCGATTATTTGCTGCAAGTGGCGCCGGTGCGGGTGATTCCGTTTTTGCTGCGGCACCGCTATCTGGCGCTGGCGCTGGCATTCAACCTGCCCGGCAACGCGCTGCTTGGCGGTGGCGGTGGGATTGCGCTGCTGGCGGGTTTGAGCGGGCAGTTTCGCTACCCGTACTACGTGCTGATGGTGTGTCTGGCGATTGCACCGGTGCCGGTGCTGCTGCTGCTCACCGGCTGGCAGCCGATTTGAACCGGCGTGGACGCCCTGGGTTACCGACAGCGCCGACGCGGTGGGTTATCCTAGATGGCCTTTGAGTACGGGGTTGACTTGTTCAGCATCGATTTGCGCAGTGTGATGATGGTTTCGGTGTTGCTGGGCATTTTGTTCAGCGCCGGGCTGTTGGCTGCGCGCAGTTATCACGAGGGCCGTATCCGCGGCAGCCTGACGATCTGGGCCGCCGGCATGCTGCTGCAACCGCTTGCCTGGTTGCTGATCGTGCTGCGCGGGCAGATTCCGGATTATCTGTCGATCGTGGTAGGCAACTCATTGAGCGTCATGACGTTTGCATTGTATGCGCATGCGCTGCGTTACCTGCATGGGCAATTGAGTTTGCCGCGACTGGTTTATGCGCTCGGGGCGTTGGTGTTTATCGGGTTGAGCGCGGAGGTGCTGTTCATCCATCAGCCGTACTGGCGGATGATCGGATTGTCGTCAGTGATCGCGGTATTCCTTTTTCGGGTTGCGCGAGAAACCATGCGCGGCCCTTGGCGGACGCAGCAGACCGGGGTACAGATGACTGCCGCCGTGTTCTTTCTGGGTTCCGGCATCATGGCATTTCGCGTGGTTTATGAGTTACTGCTCGCGCCAGCGGTGCACCAGGCGTTTGATCTCACCGCCATGCAGTCGGTAGTGTATTTCTACGCCGCGCTTGGCCCGGTGATTGCGTCGTTCGGGTATGTGTTGATCTGCAACGAAACCACCGTAGTCGAGCTGCGCCAGTTGGCCGCAACCGACCCGCTGACCGGCTTGTTCAATCGCCGGCCATTTGAGCAAATGAGTGAAAAGCTGCTCGCCGATGCCGCGCGCAAACGGCGCCCGCTGGCGCTGCTGATTATCGATGTCGATCACTTCAAGCACTTCAACGACAGCTATGGCCACGCGCTGGGCGACGCCGTGCTGCAACGCCTGGCCGAGGTGTTGCAAGGGCAATTGCGCGGCGCCGATTTGATCGGCCGGATGGGCGGTGAGGAGTTTGCCGCACTGCTGCCCGATACCGGCCCGGCGCAGGCGCAGCAGGTTGCCGAGCGCTTGCGTGCGGCGGTGGACGCGCTCGAAGTGCGGTCGGTCGGTGTGGTGGTGCGGATCCAGGTCAGTATCGGGCTGGCCATGCTCGATGGCAACGCGACACAGGATGATGAGCCCAGCATGCTGCTTGCGGGGCTGATGCGTGAAGCCGATCTGGCCATGTATGCCGCCAAGCGTGCGGGCCGCAATCGCGTCGAGGTTGCCTGGTAAGCGCGGTTTTGGTTTTTTCCATTGCAGGGAGCAGTATCGTGACGATCTATCTGTGGACCAAGACGTTTCATCTGTTGTTCGTTATCGGGTTCATGGCCTGTGTGTTTTATCTGCCACGCATTTTGGTCAATCTGGCCGAGACATCGGGTCAGACCACGGTGCAGGCGCGGCTGGTGTTGATGGGGCAGCGCCTGTACCGCTTTGGCCATGTGATGTTTGCCGCCGCTCTGGTGCTCGGCCTGCCGTTATGGCTGGGCTTCCGGATCAATCCGCTGTGGTTTCCGCCGATTGCCGCCAGCGGTGGCTGGATGCATGCTAAGTTGCTGCTGGTGGCGGTGATGTTCGGGTTTTATATCGCCACCGGCCGTTTGCTCAAGCGCAGTGCTGCCGGCGGCAGTTTGCCCAGTGGCCAGTCGCTGCGCTGGTACAACGAGATTCCGTTGCTGTTGCTGGTGCCGATCATTTA
>PFJA01000092.1:0-11822 GCA_002782905.1 Lysobacterales bacterium CG_4_10_14_3_um_filter_64_11 | reverse complement strand
GCGATGCGCCCCGGGTTTCGGCGGTCGCGGCGAAACGGGTATCGGATCCCGGGTTTCGACTTCGTCTCAACCCGGGCTACCACGGCGTTGGGTTTCGGGCGCGATGCGCCCCGGGTTTCGGCGGTCGCGGCGAAACGGGTATCGGATCCCGGGTTTCGACTTCGTCTCAACCCGGGCTACCACGGCGTTGATTCGTGATCGCGGTGTTTATTCGGGGTCGTAATCGAGCACCGAGGCCAGCCAGCGTTCGGCCTGGGCGATGCTGGCGCCTTTGCGCGCGGCATAGTCGGCGACCTGTTCGCGTGACAACCGGCCGACCACGAAATACTGGCTGCCCGGATGCGAGAAATACAGGCCGCTGACCGAGGCCGCCGGGCTCATCGCGTAGTTGTCGGTCAGCGAGATGCCGATGCGGTTTTCGGCATCGAGCAGCGCAAACAGCGTCGCTTTTTCGCTGTGTTCCGGGCAAGCCGGATAACCCGGCGCCGGGCGGATGCCTTGATAACGTTCGCCGATCACCGCCTCGCGATCGAGCGCTTCGCCGTGCGCATAGCCCCACAGCTCGGTGCGCACGATGTGGTGCATGCGTTCGGCCAGGGCTTCGGCAAGCCGGTCGGCCAGTGACTTGAGCAAGATCGCGTTGTAGTCGTCATGCGCGGCCTCGAACGCAGCAACGCGCGGGCCGATGCCGAGGCCGGCAGTCACGGCGAAACCACCGATCCAGTCCTCGCGGCCGCTGTCGCTGGGTGCGATGAAGTCGGCGAGGCAGAAATTGGCGCGCTCACCAACCGGCTTGACCGCCTGCTGGCGCAGGAAGTGGAGCCGGATATCGGAACTCGGGCGAGCCGGGGGCCGCGTGGTGCTGCGATCCGTCGTGACGTATTCGGCACTCTCGGGTTGCTGCTTGTCCGAGTCCCGAGTCCCGAGTCCTGAGTCCCGAGTGACCAGCACATCATCGCCATCGGCCTGCGCCGGCCACAGCCCGACCACGGCTTTCGCGGTCAGCCATTTTTCGGCAACGATCTGCGTGAGCATGGCCTTGGCGTCGTTGAACAGGATGGTTGCCTGTTCGCCAACCACCGCGTCATCGAGGATTGCGGGATAGCGGCCGCTGAGTTCCCAGGTCTGGAAGAACGGGGTCCAGTCGATCCATTCCACCAGGTCGGCCAGTGGGTAATCGTCGAATACGTGGATACCGGGTTTCGCCGGTGTCGGCGGTGTGTAGTTGTCCCAGCCACCGTCGAAGCGATTGCCGCGCGCGTCACTCAGTGCCATCAATGGTTTGCCATCGCCGCGTTGGGCGTGGCGCGCGCGCACCTTGGCGTAGTCCTCGGCGGTGCTGGCGATCAGCGCATCGCGTTGCTCGGTGCTGATCAGTTGCTGCATCACCCCGACTGC
Organism: Lysobacterales bacterium CG_4_10_14_3_um_filter_64_11; assembly: GCA_002782905.1. Lineage (GTDB taxonomy): Bacteria > Pseudomonadota > Gammaproteobacteria > Xanthomonadales > Xanthomonadaceae. The sequence continues at coordinate 10,424 of PFJA01000092.1, read as the reverse complement.
GCGCGAGGCGTCTTTCACCCACAAAGCCGGTGCCTGGTAGTGCGGCGCAATCTTGAGCGCGGTATGCGCGCGCGAGGTGGTGGCGCCACCGATCAACAGCGGGATGGTGAACCCCTGACGCTGCATTTCGCGCGCGACATGGCTCATTTCCTCCAGCGAGGGCGTGATCAGCCCGGACAGGCCGATGATATCGGCGTGTTCCTCGCGGGCGCGATCGAGAATCGTCTGCGCCGGCACCATCACGCCCAGATCGACCACGTCGAAGTTGTTGCAGGCCAGAACCACGCCGACGATGTTTTTGCCGATATCGTGGACATCGCCTTTCACCGTCGCCATCACGATCTTGGCCTTTGGCTTGTTGCCGGCGCCGCTGCGCAGCTTTTCTGCCTCGATGTACGGGATCAGGTGCGCGACCGCCTTTTTCATCACCCGCGCCGATTTCACCACTTGCGGCAAGAACATCTTGCCGGCGCCGAACCGGTCGCCGACCACATTCATGCCGGCCATCAGCGGCCCTTCGATCACCTCCAGCGGCTTGTCGGCGATCTGTCGTGCTGCTTCGGTGTCTTCCACCACGTAGCTGTCGATGCCATGTACCAACGCGTGGCTGATGCGCGCCGCCACCGGCAGTTTGCGCCACGCCTCGTCCTGGCTGCCGGCCAGCGCGCGTTTGCCGCCACGATAGCGTTCGGCGAGTTGCAGCAATCGCTCGGTGGCATCTGCGCGCCGGTTGCGCACTACATCCTCGACCGCATTGCGCAGGGCGTCGTCGATGTCGTCGTACAGGGTCAGTGCGCCAGCATTGACGATGCCCATGTCCATGCCGGCGTTGATCGCGTGGTACAGGAATACCGAATGAATCGCCTCGCGCACCGCGTTGTTGCCACGGAACGAGAACGAAACATTGGAAACGCCGCCGGAAATATGCCCCAACGGGAACTTTCGCTTGAGTTCGCGGCAGGCCGCGATGAACGCCACCGCGTAGTCGTTGTGTTCGTCGATGCCGGTGGCGATGGCAAAGATATTGGGATCGAACACGATGTCTTCGGCGGCGATGCCGGCCTGTTCGGTAAGCAGGGCATGGGCGCGGCTGCAAATCGACACCTTGCGTTGCAAGGTGTCGGCCTGGCCATGCTCATCGAACGCCATCACCACCACCGCCGCACCATAGCGCCGCGCCAACCGTGCCTGACGCAGGAACTCGGCCTCGCCCTCCTTGAGCGAAATGGAATTGACGATGCCCTTGCCCTGCACGCATTTCAGGCCGGCTTCGATCACGCCCCACTTGGAGGAATCGAGCATTACCGGCACCCGCGCGATGTCCGGCTCGGCCGCGATCAGGCGCACGAAGCGGGTCATCGCCGCCTCGGAATCGAGCAGGCCCTCGTCCATGTTGATGTCGATGATCTGGGCGCCGTTTTCCACCTGCTGGCGGGCCACCACCAATGCTTCGTCGTAACGGCCCTCGCGGATCAGGGTACGAAACTGCGCCGAGCCGGTGACGTTGGTGCGCTCGCCGACATTGACAAAATTGCTGTCCGGACCGATCACGAACGGTTCCAGCCCGGCCAGGCGGGTGCGCGGTTCGGGCGCGGCAAGCGCGCGCGGTGGCAGCCCGCGCACCGCCTCGGCAATCGCGCGGATGTGCGCGGGCGTGGTGCCGCAGCAGCCGCCGACGATGTTTAGCAGGCCGGCCTGGGCAAACTCGCGCAGCACCTGCGCCATGTCGTCGGGGCTTTCGTCGTAGCCGCCAAACGCATTGGGCAGGCCGGCGTTGGGGTGGCAACTGACATGGGTGTCGGCAATCGCCGCCAGTGCATCCACGTGCGGGCGCAGGTCGCGTGCGCCGAGCGCGCAATTGAGCCCGATCGCCAGCGGCCGCGCGTGGCGCAGCGAATACCAGAACGCTTCGGCGGTCTGCCCGGACAGGGTGCGGCCGGAGCGGTCGGTGATGGTGCCGGAAATCATCACCGGTACGCGCGCGCCAATCGCCGCGAATACATCGTCGATGGCAAACAGCGCGGCCTTGGCGTTGAGGGTGTCGAACACCGTTTCCACCATCAGCACATCAGCGCCGCCTTCGAGCAGGGCGTGTGCAGCCTCGCGATAATTGGCGGCCAGTTCATCGAAACTGACATTGCGAAAGCCGGCGTCCTCCACCTTCGGGCTGATCGAGGCGGTGCGTGAGGTCGGGCCGAGGATGCCGACCACGAAGCAATGGCGATCGGGGTGTTCGGCGGTGAACGCCGCGCAGGCTTCGCGGGCGAGCCTGGCCGCTTCGCGGTTGAGTTCCGGCACCAGATGTTCGAGCTGGTAATCGGCCTGCGAGATGCGGGTGGAATTGAAGGTGTTGGTTTCCAGCAGATCGGCACCGGCGTCGAGATAGGCGCGGTGGATGTCGGCGATCAGTTGCGGCCGACTCAGGGTGAGCAGGTCGTTGTTGCCTTTCAGATCGCCGCCGCAGCCGCAATCCGGGCCATGCTGGTGGCCTTCGGCGAAGTGTTGCCCGTCATACCCTGCGGCAAAACGCTCGCCGCGATAACCGGCCTCGTCGAGTTGGTGGCGCTGGATCATGGTGCCCATCGCGCCGTCGAGGATCACGATGCGTTCGGCGAGCAGTGCCAGCAGGTGTTGTGCGCGTTCGGGCTCGCGCCACGGCAAGGGCTTCATGGCATTGCCAGCAGGCATGACGCTGTTCATGCCTTGAGCGCCAGCAGGTTGAGCACGGCAAAATGCGGCGGGCGTTTTTCCCGGGTGATCTCGGTATTGGTGACCACGCTCAGGCCGGCGCGTTGCGCAAAGCGGGCCAGGTCGCGCGCGCTGAAACCGAGGTTGACGTGGCCGAATGGCTCCACCACGCTGCGGTGTTCGTGCCGTGCCAGCGAGGTCATCAGCAGTCGCCCGCCCGGGCGCAGCACGCGCGCCGCTTCGGCTACCGCGGCGGCGGGGCGTTCGGCATAGGTCAGCGCATGCATCAACACCACCAGATCGAAGCGCGGCTCGGGAAACGGCAGCGCGTGCATGTCTGCCTCCAGCACTTGCACGTTCTTGTAACGGCGCAGACGCTCGCGTGCGGCAGCCACCACGCGCGGGCTCATGTCGGCGCAGACATAGGTTTTCGCGTGCGGTGCCACCAACTCGGCCAGCACGCCATCACCGGAGGCGATATCGAGCACGTCGCCGGGCTCCAGCAACGGCAATGCCGAGCGCGCCAGTGCTTCCCAGGTGCGGCCGGGCGAGTAATGGCGCTCCATGTCGCCGGCCACCGAATCGGCCCAGTTGCGATCGGCGGCGCGCAGCGCCAACACCGACGGCAGGCGCTGCGCATCCTCGCGCAGCAGCGGGTCGTCGGCACCGGCCTCCAGCGCCTGCCACAGGGCGCGTTGTGCCGCTGGCAGTTCATCACCGCTGAAGCGATAAAAGGCCGATACCCCGGAACGGCGATCGCGCACCAGTCCGGCTTCCTTCAGTCGTGACAAGTGCGTCGAAACCCTTGGCTGCGCCAGCCGGGTGACGGATGCCAGTTCAGCGACGGTGAGTTCTTCGCGGGCGAGCAGCGCCAGCAGGCGCACGCGGGTGGCGTCGCCAAGCACGCGCATGCAGTCCGACCAGGCTTCGAGATCCACAATTCATCCTTCCATCGCGATCAAAGGATGAATTGTGAGCGGCGCATGGCGGCCGGTCAAGCGCGTCGAGACAACTGCAGGGCGCGATGGTGGATGTGCAAAGCGAGTTGTTGTCGCCCACAGGGTACCCGTGCACCAGCGGAGACCGGCGCATGTGGCAGCGCGCCTGCGCGCGAAGCGTGTTGCGGCATTGTTCGCCGGCAGCGCCCGCCCCGGACGTGATCTGGGGCCGGCGCCCGCAAAAGCATTGGCGCGTGCCGCAGGTTTTATCCAGTTCGTGGCCCGTTACACCCCGTGCCGGTGACCGGTCCAGCCGCCTTGCGCCAGCACGTCCTTGCCCAGTTGCGCCGGCTCGGCCTCCAGTGTGGTGGCGAGCGAGTCGTTCCAGCGGTTGAGAAAACCGTACAGGCAAATCACCGCGAGAATCTCGACGATCTGGTTTTCGCTCCAATGCTGGCGCAGGCGATCGAAGATTTCCTGGTCGACGCCATTGGGCACGCTGCCGGCGGCCAGAGCAAAATCCAGCGCGGCACGCTCGGCCTCGCTGTACAGCGGCGAGCTTTGGTAGTCCCAGATCGCGGCAACTTTGTCGTCGCTGATGCCGTGAATTTTCGCTGCTGCCAGCGAATGCGCCATGCAGTACTGGCAACCGGCGGCACGCGAGCAAAAATGCGCGATCACTCGCTTGAAACCCAGGTCAACCTCGCTGTCGGGCGCCATCACCGCGCGCGTCAATACGCCAAAGCCCAGCACCATCGCCGGCTTGCGCTGCATGGTCAGCAGTGAGTTGGGCACGAAGCCGAGAATGTGCTGGAATTGGGCAAACGTATCGGCCAACTCGGGTGTGGTTTCCGGCGGCAGGGGTTCGAGAAAAGCCATGGTTACTCCTTGGTGGTTTTAAGGCTGAGGAACCTCTCGAAACCGACGCGAGCGGCCGCAGGGCAAGGCGTACGGAGCGCAGGAACCGCAGGAACCGCAGGAACCGCAGTGTACATGCCGGTAGATGAGGATTTCGCGCACCGCGCAACGCAGCAACTGGGTCGCGCAGCAGGTTTCAAGGAGTTCCCTTGATCGTCAGGTCGAGCCAGACCATGTGATGGTCGCTGGCATCGATCCAGTCGTGGCCGGGTTCGCCAGCGGCGGGCCAGAACACGCCGCCATCGCGCACCGCCAGTTGCCGCGAGGGCAATACGTAATCGATGCGCAGGGTGCCGGCGCTGGGGCCAAAATCACCGGTGTGGGTGGCTACGTTGCCCGTGCGCGCCAGGCCGTAACGTGCGGCTTGCGCGCGTGCGCCGGTGGAGGTGGGCACGAAACGCGCATCGATGCGTGGATGATCGAGCAGCAAGCGCACCGGCTGCTGGTAGCCATCGCCATCGACCGGATCGGCGTTGAGGTCGCCGGCGATCACAAAGGCGGCATCTTGCGCCAAGCCACCCCGCACGCCAGCATCATCGTAGAGCCAGTCGATGGTTTCGCCGGACACATAGTCGGCCCACAAGCGGATCTCATCGTGGTTGCGCAGGCCGTTGCGGTTTTCCGCGCCATCAAATACCGGCGGTGTCGGGTGCGCGACCAGAAAATGGATCACCCCCAGCGGTGTGTGGATCGGCACGTCCCAGTGCGATTTCGATGACAGACGCAGTTGCCGCCAGACCGCGTCGGGGTAAAACGCCGCGCCGGTCGCCGGGTTTTTCGGTGCCAGCGCAGCGGGTAGATCGGCCCAGCGAAAGTGCTGGAAGCTGCGCGTGGCGCTGGCATCGAGCGGATAGCGCGATAACACCAGCAAACCGTATTGCCCGGGATGGCGGCCAAAGCCCCAGGCATCGCCGGGGCCATCATTGCGGCCATCGCCATCCAGATCCAGGCCGCTGGGGACGCCGGTATTCACCGGACCACTGAACCGATGCGGATAGCTGATCGCCGGTGCGCCGAACTGGCTGACCGCCAGATAATCGCGCACGAACCGTTCGGCCGCCTTGCCCTCGGCGTCGTAATCGAACTCGTTGAGCAACAGCACATCCGGGCGCTGGTGCTGGATGATGGCTGCGACCTTGCGTGCCGCCAGGTCGTTGTTCTGCAACCGCGCCAACAAGCCGCCGTCGCTGTCGGCATACAGCGAGGTGTTGAAGGTGGCGAAGCGCACGGTGACGGGTGTGGTCATGTCACCGTTGGCCGGTGAACACGACAGCAGCAGGCTGCTCAGGGCAAGCACGAGTAATCGGGTCATGCTGCAATTCTCGCATGGCAGGCGCGTGTGGCATCAGGCACGGGGCACCCAGCGCCCGTTGTCGAGGCACTCCAGCGGCGCGAAGCGCACCTTGTAATCCATTTTCGGGTGACCGGCGATCCAGTAGCCCAGGTACACATGACGCAAGTGGGCACGTTGCGCCCAGCGTACTTGGTGCAACACCGCCAGCGTGCCGAGGCTGCGAGCGGCCAATTCCGGCTCAAAAAAGGTGTATACCGCCGACAGCGCATCGGGCAACTGGTCGGTGACTGCAACCGCCAGCAGACGCCCGGATTCACGCAACTCCAGAAAGCGGGTCTGACTCCAGCGGCCGCACAGGAACTGGTCGAAATCCTCCGGTGTCGGATCGTCCATGCCGGCGCCGGCGTGGCGCGCCGCCAAATAGCGCCGGTACAGCGAGAAATGTTCATCGCTGCGCTGCGCCGGTGCCACCTGCGCCTGCACGTGGCGGTTGTCGGCAAGGCAGCGGCGCTGACTGCGGCTGGGGCTGAATGCGGCGGCCACAAGCCGCACTGCGACACAGGCCCTGCAGCCGTGGCAATGCGGCCGGTAGACGTGGCCGCCACTGCGGCGGAAGCCGCTGGCCAGCGCCGCAGGGTAGGCATCAGCGATATGCGCGTCGTGCGGATCGAGCAGCAGGTCGCGTGCCATGCGCTCGACGAAATAGCCGCAGCGATGCTCGCCGGTCTGGAACAATCGGATGGTGGTGCGCTGTTGCATGGCTGCATCGTAACCCCATGTGCTGGCTTGCAGCCGTTGCGCGCCGCTTGCGCCGACGGTTGTCGAGGGTTCGCGGGCGTTTGCCTCAACCGGACATCACGTGGCGATAGATCAGCAGCGTGAGCCCGGCGATTGCCGCCAGCACCAGCAGCCGCAGGCGCAACACCCAGGCTGCGCTCAGCGGCCGGTTTGCGACGCGCGCTGGATCGATCTCCACCTGCGGCAGGTAGGTTGGTTTGCTCGTTGCGGTCAGCAGCCCGGCTTCACGCAACAGCTCGCGCGCTCGCGGCTGATCCTCGGCCCGGACGATCCACACCGCTGGCCATTGCGAGCTGTCGCTACGACCGCTGTCGGCATAGCTGAACGTGGCGCGGCGATTGCCCTTGTAGCTGCGCGACTGGCTGATGTAGGTTTCAATCCCCTGCTCGTTGAGCAGCCGGGCCACACCTTCGACATTTTCCAGACGCGCTGAACTGAAAACCTGACGCATCGTTTACTCCTTGAGCGCGAAACAACGCGAAGCGTTTCGTTGCCCCCTCTCCCGCCGGAAGAGGGCAGGGAGCGGGAAACGGTCATGGCTGCGAGCGATTTTCATGATCTGGCGCGGCGAGCGGTGCCATGACCGTCAGTCTGCCAGTACGCGGATCAAACCTTCCTGTGCAGTGGACGCCACCAACACCCCGTTGCGGTCGTAAATCATGCCACGCGCCAGCCCGCGGCTGCCCTGTGCGCTGGGGCTGTCACAGGCATACAGCAGCCATTCGTCGATGCGAAACGGGCGGTGGAACCACAACGCATGATCGAGGCTGGCCATCTGCACATTGGGCAGAAAGTAGCTGATGCCGTGCGGGAAGGTGGTGGTGCCGATCAGGTGAAAATCCGAGGCATAGGCAAGCATCGCGCGGTGCTGCGCGCTGTCGTCGCCGATGCGACCAGCAAGCCGGAACCAGACCTGCTGATACGGTGGGCGCTTGCTCGGTTTGAACTCGTTGCGCGGGTAGACGTGACGAAACTCGAACGGGCCGCCGCGATCGACCCAGCGCTGCAACTTGGGCGACAACAGCGCCAGGGTGTCGGCATCCAGCGGCTCGGCCGGCGGCAGGTCTTCGGGGAGAGGTACTTCGGGCATCGAAATCTGGTGTTCGGCGCCCGGCTCGGGATGGTGAAACGAAATCGCCGCCACCAGAATCGGCTGGCCGTGCTGGATCGCGGTCACCCGCCGCACCGAAAAGCTTTTGCCGTCGCGGGCACGATCCACGTCATAGATGATCGGATGATCGACATCACCGGCGCGCAGAAAATAGGCATGCAGCGAATGCACCACGCGATCGCCAGCGACGGTTTGTTGTGCCGCTGACAGCGATTGCCCGAGTACCTGACCACCAAACACGTACTTGGTGCCAATGTCGCGGCTCTGGCCTCGGAACAGGTTGTCTTCGAGCCGCTCCAGGTTCAGCAGGTCAACCAATTCGGCGACCACAGCCTCAGCGGTGTGTTGGCTTGCGGTGGGGGGGTTCATGGCGATGCCCGTGCGGTAGGCGTGGAATTATACCGGTGCGGGAGGTTGTGTCGGTTTTGCGCAGTTCCGTTAGCTGTGTAGCGCGTTTTCACCGGCCTGCGCCTGGCACAGCTCTTTTCACGGCGGAAAAGTGCCGAAAACGCCTTGCGCCGGATCGCACGCCGTCTCGTCTCCTGCCTCGACGGTGCCCTGTGCGTCTCGCCGAATGTGGGCCGGCACCAACTCGCACATCCTTGTGCTCAGACAACGGTGCCTTGCTCCCGCATTCGACTGCGATGCTCGGCGTGCTTTACGGCGCGATGTCGCACTCGGCCCGCACATCCATGTGCTGTGAATGTGCTTGCTCGTTTCATCGCGCGGCCACGGCGCAATTCCGTTCCGGCACATTCGACGCCGTTGGTGTGGGTGTGCGCCTTTCCCGCGCCCCGCGCCCCGCGTCCGCAGGATGGGTGGAGCACAGCGAAACCCATCACGCGGCAAAGTCCCGAGCCCGGATATCTACCCCGCGCGGCAATGCTGGGCGATGTAGTGCGCATGGTCGGGCAGCGCGGCGCTGGCTTGTGCGCTGACGCGGCGCAGGCTGGCGAGCAGGCATGGGGCATCCACGGCGCTGCGCAGGTCCACCAGCGCGCTGTAGTGCTGCGGCCAGACCTCCTGGCCGATCAACACCGCCAGCCAGTTCGGGTTCTGGAACAGCTCCAGCGGTTCGGCGACGATCCGCCCCGAACTGCGGAACTGATCGATCTTGTAGCGCAGGGTGTCGGGGATGTTCATCGCGGCGGTGTAACGCCACAGCGGCGCATCGTCGCGGGCGACGGCCTTGTAATGCAGGATCAAGAAATCGCGCACGCGCTCGTATTCCTGGCCGGTGATGCGGTTGTATTCGTGCGCCAGCAGCGGTTCGCAATGACGATCCGGGAACAGCGCCAGCAAGCGAGCGATGGCGCTCTGGATCAAGTGGATGCTGGTCGATTCCAGTGGTTCCATGAAGCCGGCGGCCAGACCGATGGCGATGCAGTTGCGGTTCCAGAACGCCTTGCGCCGGCCGGTGGTGAAGCGCAGCGGACGCGGTGTGGCCAACGGCTCGCCTTCCAGATTCGCCAGCAGCACCGCCGTTGCCTCATCGTCGCTACTGAACTGGCTGCAATACACGTGGCCATTGCCCATGCGGTGTTGCAGCGGAATCCGCCATTGCCAACCGGCCTGATGCGCGGTGGAACGGGTGTATGGCGTGAGCGGGCCGCTGCCGTGGGTGCAGCCCACCGCCACCGCGCGATCGCAGGGCAGCCAGTGCTGCCAATTCTCGTAGCCGGTGTGCAGGGCGTCTTCGATCAGCACGCCGCGAAAGCCCGAACAATCGATGAAAAGATCGCCTTCGATGACGCTGCCGGCGTCCAGCTTCACGCTTTGGATGAAGCCATCCTCGGCGCGCAGCGCGACATCCACCACCTTGCCTTCACTGCGGCGCACGCCGCGCGCTTCGGCGTAAACGCGCAGGAATTGCGCGTACAGGCCAGCGTCGAAATGATAGGCGTAGTCGTAGGTTGACTGGATGCGCTGGCGGTCGGCCAGCGGTGGCGCGAACTTGTTGTCGCGCGCCGCGACCCAGGCCATGGCGTAATCCTGCAACGGCGTGTCATCGCCACGCGCACGCTCGCGCAGCCAATACTGATACAGCGGCACCGAATCGAATTCGGCGCCGAACTGGCCAAATGGATGGAAATAACGTTGCCCGAGCCGTGTCCAGTTGACGAACTCGATGCCCAGCTTGAAGGTGCCTTTGCTCGCCTTGAGAAAGACGTTTTCGTCGATACCCAGCGCATGGTTGAAAAGCTTGATTGGTGGGATCGTGGCCTCGCCGACGCCAACGATGCCGATCGCTTCGGATTCGATCAGCTCGATCCGGCAATTGCTGCCCAGCGTGTTGGCGAGCGACGCGGCGGTCATCCAGCCGGCGGTACCGCCACCGAGGATGACGATGCTGCGAATCGCGCGATCAGCGTTTTCCATGATCAATCCTCGCCTCAATGGCACCACTGTAGCGCCTGTTGGCCGCCCTGCGCAGGGTGCAGCAGCGCCGGCAGCAGCAATGAATACGTATGCAAATCGTTGGTGATCGGCGCACTGCACCTATGATGCAGAACGACCCGCAGGCGATGCGCGGTGAACGGCGGGCGCCAGTCACCGCAACCGAACCACGACACGGTGGGCAAAGGGAGGCGCGATGAACCGATTCACCCGATTACTGTGCTGGCGGATGCTGCTGCCCGTCGTCGCATCACTGTTGCCGATGGACGTGGTGGTTGCC
>PFJA01000274.1:3686-15415 GCA_002782905.1 Lysobacterales bacterium CG_4_10_14_3_um_filter_64_11 | reverse complement strand
TTTACCCACAGCAACCCGAAAGGGCGGCTGTTCGGCCTGTGCAGCAGTGGCCAGGCTCAGTGCAACAGCAAGTTGATCGGGATCTACGACTTTACCAGTGGTAGCCGCAGTGCAGAAGCCGACAACGGGCTGGATGGGGAGGGACACGGTACCCACATCGCCAGCACCGCTGCCGGCAATCCGGTGACTTTCAACATTGCCGGTCCGCCGCCAATCACCGGAACCATGTCGGGTGTGGCGCCGCGCGCCAACCTGATCAGCTACAAAGCGTGCGAAGTGGTGGCCGGTTGTCGTGGCAGTTGGTTGCTGGCGGCGATCGAGCAGGCGATCAGCGATGGCGTGCAGGTGCTCAATTATTCGGTCACCAGCGAGCTCGAAGCGGTGACTGGCGACCCATGGCTGGGCGTTGGCGCGCAGCCGGATGCGGCCGCCGAAGATGCCGAGGCCTTGCTCAACGCACGCGATGCCGGCATGGTAACGGCGGTGGCGGCGGGCAATGCCGGTTCTGCCGGGCCAGGCTCGATAAGCGACCCGGCCAATGCGCCGTGGGTGTTGGCGGTGGCGGCGGCTTCGCATGATCGTGCCATCGTCAACACGCTTGAGCTGTCCGGTGGCAACGCACCGTTGCCCGGCGGCGGTGTGCTCGTCGGTGCCGGCAACAGGGCGGGTGCCTCGGCCACCGGCATGGTCGCGCTGGCGGGCGACCCGCTGTTTCCCTTGTGCGGCACGGGTGGCAGTGTCGACAACGGCGCCAACGGCAGCAGCAATCCGTGGCCGGCCGGGCGCTGGACCGGCGAGAACGTGCTGTGCGAGCGCGGCTTCTATGCACGCAAGGCCAAGGCATTCAATGTCGGCGCAGCCGGCGGCAGCGGCATGATCCTGCTCAACAACGGCGGTGATGGCGAAAGCACGCAAGCCGATGATTACCCGCTGCCAAGCATTCACCTCGGCGTCGCCGATGCGGCAGTGCTGCGCGCCTGGATGGCGAATGGCAGTGGCCAGTTTGGCCGTCTGCAAGGGTCGCGCAGCGATCGCCAGAGTGCCTACGCCGACCGCCTGGCCAACTTCAGTGCGCGTGGCCCGGTGTTGCCGATGGGGGTGATCAAACCAGACCTGAGTGCGCCCGGCCTGAACATCATTGCCGCCAGCCAAACCGGCACTGGTACCGCCAACAACGCGACACATGCCTTTCTCAGCGGCACCTCGATGGCAACGCCGCATGTTGCCGGTGCCGCCGCATTGTTGAAATCGACACATCCCAATTGGAATCCGAGCCAGATTGTCTCGGCATTGGTGCTCAGTGCGCGCGCGTCGGTACTCGATGCCAATGGCGTAGCGGTGAACGCGCATGAGCAGGGCGCCGGCATGATCGATCTGCAGCGCGCCAACGCGGCAGGTCTGTATCTCAATGTCAGCGGTGCGCAATTTCGTGCAGCCAGTGTCAACACCGCGCAGGGCCTGAACCTGCCGAGCCTGGCGCATCCGGAGTGCTTCCAAAGTTGCACGCTCAGCCGCACCGTCACCGACATGGCTGGCGGCGGCAGTTGGAATCTGACGCTGAACCTGCCGGCGGGAGTCAACGCCAGCGCGTCGCTGGCCGCATTCACCCTGGGCAACGCCGCCAGCCGCAGTATCACGTTCAATTTTGTGATCGTCGATCCGGCGCTGGTGGGGCATTGGCTCTATGGCCAGGCCATGTTCACCGACGCCAGTGGCGCTGGCCGCCCGACGCTGAGCCTGCCGATCGCGGTGTTCGCCAGCCCGGGCAACGTGCCGCTGAGCATCACGGTGCCGGCTGCTGCCGGTGAACGCGGCTTTTTCGATACCAGCCTGTCGGGCCTGGTGGCATTGCCCGATGCGCGTTTCCTGACCACGCCGCTGGCACCGCTGCTCGCCGAGTCGCCGCTGTTGGCGCAGGATCCGACCCCGGTGCAGGAATACGACAGTTTCGGCGTCGGCACCTTTGTGCGCACCATTACCATCCCGGCCACGCCGGCCAGCGGCCGAACAAGTTACCGTATCCGCGTCAATCTCAACGCGCCGAGTGCCGGCGACATCGATCTGTTCGTTGGCCGCGACGACGATGGCAACGGCCTGCCGGCCAGTGCCGAAGAACTGTGTGCCGCGACGTCGATCACCGCCACCGAAAGTTGCGATTTCATTGTGCGCAGCAATGCCACGGCAACCACCTACTGGTTGTTGGCGCAGAGTTTCAGGGCAGGCAACAGCGGCAGTGACCGCGTCGATGTCGAGTGGTATGCCGCACCGCTGGAAGCCAGCAATGGCAGCTTGGTGGCAACCGGGCCGGGCCATGCCGATAGCGGTGCCAACGTGCCTGTGCGGATTGCGTACGATGATGCCAGCTTGTTGCCGGGGCAGCGCCGGATCGGCTTCCTGCGTCCGCAGAACGTCGCCGGCAACACGCTTGCCGAGATCCCGATACGGATCAGCCGCAGCGGCAATGCTGCTGCCGCCTTTGCCCTTACCCCTGGGCTGGCACATACGCTGACGCTGGCAGCCGGCGCGGCACAGGATCGCTTGTATTTCGAGGTGCCGGTGAACGCCACCGCGGTCACCTTCCGCACGCAAAGTGCGGGTAATGTCGATCTGTACCTGGCGCGATCGGTGAGCGCGGCCAACCCGGCCGATGCCAACATTGCGGCCGCGCCGCCGCGCAATCAGGCGCAGGCGTCGGCGGTAACGGCGTCCGGCAACGAGACCATTGTGCTCGCCGGAGCCACCCTGCAAGCGGGGCGGTGGTATGTGACGCCAGTCAATCCGGGTGCTGCGCCGGTGGCACTGAGCGTGAGCGTTGCCATCACTGCGCATGACGCCCCGCCGGCATTGCCGCCAGGCCAGTATGCCAATGCCAATCGCGATGGCCATGGCATTTTCATTGACTTCTCCGGTCCGCCTGGCTTGCCGCCCGATCAATGGGTGGTGTTGTGGTACTCCTATCTCGATGATCAGACCCCTACTTGGTACATTGCCATCGCACCGATCCCCGCTGGCGACGGCGTGTGGCGTGCCGATCTGTTGCGGGTGACGTGGAACGGTGCCGCCACCACCACCAGTGATGTCGGTGACGTGATCCTGACCCCGATCAGCAATGCGCCGAGCGGCGAGCCGCGCGTGATGATGAGCTACAACCTTGATGGCCGCAGCGGTTCGGAACCGATGCAGCGTCTGGGCGGTGGTTGCCCCACCCGCAACGGCCAATTGCTCGATGTCAGCGGTCACTGGTATTCAAGCAGCTTGCCCGGTTTTGGTTATACCTACCTGGTGACTGGCGGCAGCAACCCGCAGGAAGTGTTCATCCCGTATGTCTACGACGCGCAGGGGTTTCCGCGCTGGCTGTTTGCCCAGCGCCCTTTCAGCGACGCCAGCAGCACGCTGGCGTTGAGCTGGTTCAAGGGCTTCAGTCCCTTTGCCGCGCCGCTGCCGCTGGTGGGCAGCAGCGCCGGCAACGGCACCCGCACGCTGGTTGGCAACACGGTGACCCAGATGGCGGTCAGTGCCACGCTCGGCAACGGCCTGAGCGGCAGTTGGAATCAGGATCGCCCGGTGGAATTGCTATCGCAGTCGGCGCAGTGTCGCTAGGACAGTGCTGATTGGCGTGTGGGAGCGCAGTCGGTTCGGCGCCATTGGCGCTTGAACCGACATGGCTTCGGCAGCCAGCACTCGGCGCAGGCCGGCGGGCTGGCGCCGAGGCGTGCGCAACCACTGTCCATGGATCAGCATCGAGCGCAGTGCAGCGCTAAACCAGCGTCAGCTTCGCCAGTTCCGCTGCAATCACTGGGGGCAGTTTTTTCGGCGCCGCGATACGCAACTGCTTGTTGACGTTGAAGCGGCCGAACACCACTGTGATGTCCTTGCCGGTCACACCAAACTCGCGCGCCAGAAATGCGACCATGTGATCGGTCGCCTTGCCGGCAACCGCCGTGGCGGTGACGCTGACCTTGAGCTGATCGCCTTTGGCCTTGCCGATGGCGTCGCGCTTGGCGCTGGGCTTGCCGAGGATGTTGAGCACCAGGGTGCCGCCGTCCCAGGCACAAAACGTGTTCGGCTGCGCATCGGCAGCGGATGCTTTGCTGGTGCCCGTGGGTTTCCGTTTTTTCATCGGCTGCTGATTCCTGATGCGCACATGGCCGCGTCATTGTCGCCGACGCTGCGCGCCCACGCACGCGCCGCAGTGCATTCACCCAACCCGCTTGCGTGCGGTTACCTCGATCTCGATCTTCATGCGTGGATCGGCAAGCCCGGCTGACAGCATCATCGCTGCCGGGCGCACCTCGCCGAAGTAGCGCCGCAAAACCGGCCAGCACGGCGCGAAGTCGGCGGCATTGGGCAGTACATAGGTCACCCGCACCACATCGGCGAACGATGCGTTGGCCTGTGCCAATGCCGCAGCGATGTTGTGCAGGCATTGCTCGGCCTGCTCGGCGACATCCTCGCTGATGGTCATGGTGGCGTAGTCAAAGCCGGTGGTGCCGGACACGAATACCCATTCGCCATCGACCACCGCGCGCGAATAGCCGATGTCATGCTCGTACGGCGAGCCGGAACTGATCAGGGTGCGGGTCATGGCCGGTTTCCAGTGAGAGGTTCGCACGAGGATACAGGGCGGCGTGGCGGTGGCGTTATGCCGGCGCGATGAGCAGCAACGCACTCGACACCCGGTTCTGCATGTCCGCCCGCACAACACCCGCGCGATCGCGTTGTACGCCAGCAATGGCTACCGCGTGCGTCACGAGATTGCGTTCTGGTCGTTGCGCCGCGAGCGGGCTACGCAAAAGCGGCCAAGGCGCAGCGCGCCAAGCTACGCGGCGACATCGCGATCGCCGGTCAAATAGCTTTGTCCAGCGCGTAGTCCAGCGATGCAGATATCCTCGTCGAGTGCTTTCCAGTGCAGCCCGCGAGGGCTGATGCGCACCTGTTTGCGTTGCGCTGCGGAGCTGTGCAGCAGGCGCGGGAACCACGCGAGTGGAACGCCCAACACGCGCCCGTCGGAAAGCTCGACCCACAGGCTGTCACGGTCGAAGCGGACACTTTCAGCGTTCACTGAAGAACTCATTGCAGGCCCTCTCGATCTGGTCGCGATGCTGCTCGACGATGACCAGAAGGTCGTTCAGCGTCTTGGCGTTGAAGCCGTCGTTGTAGGCGATGTGCACGTCGGGGCGCAGCCAGAATTTCGCCTCAACGGCGTTTTTCTTTATATGCACAGGCAGGGGTTCGCGCGGGCTTTCCTCATTGGAGTAGAAGAAAAACCGGAAGCCCTTGCGACCGAAGCTAACCGGTGGGGTTCGGTTTAACGCGCGGCCTTGCCGCCAGGCAATGGGACACAATGCGCTGTTGCCGGCTTGCCGTCCAGATACACCGATTTGGCTGCGGGCGTGAGCCAGATACCGTTGCGGACGCATGGCGCACTACCCGAGAATCGCCACAGCGCGCCCGCATTTCGCCGCAATTGCCGTTTTCAATAGCGATTCACAACGACGCCGATGGCGCCGGACAGGAGCGGGCGATGCGGTATGGCTGGAAGGTGTTGCTGATCGGGGTGCTGACGTTGGTGTTGCTGATTCCGCTGCTGATGCTGCGCGGGCTGGTGCAGGAGCGGCAGCAGCGGGCGGATGCCGTGCGGGCCGAGATTGCGGGCTCGTCCAGCCGCGAGCAGCGGCTGGTCGGGCCGTTGCTGCGGGTGCAGCTCGAGGAAGTGGTGCGGGTACGGCGCAAGATCGTGACCAATGGGATGGAGCGCGAGGCGGTTGAGGACTTGCGTCGAGTGGATGTGCGGGTGATCGCGCCGGAACGGTTGGCGATGCACAACACGCTGCGCACCGAGACGCGGCATCGCGGCCTGTTCAGCGCGATGCTGTATCACGACGCTGCCGAGCTCACCGCCGATTTCGTGTGGCCGGCGCCCCCGGTGCTGGACGAGCAACGTTTGTCGTCGAAGATCATTGCCGCCGATTTCGTGCTGGGCCTCGGCGACAATCGCGGCATCGGCCACATCGCACTGGCGCTGGCTGGCGAGGAATTGGGTGTCGAACCGGGAACCGGCATCGCCTGGCTGCCAGAGGGCGTGCGCTTGCCTCTGTCGGCAACGCAGTTGGCGCGATTGCACGCGGGTGACGCGCTGCACCTCGGGGGCACACTCGAACTGAGCGGCAGCGAACGGCTGAGCTGGGTGCCGGTGGGCGGCGAGACGCAGATCACGGTGCGCGCCGATTGGCCGCATCCGGGTTTCCAGGGCAATTATCTGCCGCAGGCGCCGGAGATCAATGAGCACGGCTTTCGCGCGCAGTGGGCGCTGTCGCGGCTGTCCAGCCAGGCGCATGGCGCGGTGCAGGAATGTCCGCTGGCTGGGGCGCGCTGTCCGGGCATGGAAAACGCGGCGTTCGCGGTGGCGCTGGTCGATCCGGTGGATCGCTACCTGAAGACCGATCGCGCGATGAAGTACGCATTGCTGTTTCTGGTGCTGGTGTTCGGCGCGGTGTTCTTCATCGAAGTGCTCAAGGGGGTGGCGGTTCACCCGCTGCAATACGGCCTCAGCGGACTGGCGCTGGCGATCTTCTTCCTCTTGCTGTTGGCGCTGTCCGAGCATCTCGGCTTCGGCCCGGCTTACGGCCTTGCCGCCGTTGCATGCATCGTGCTGATCGCCACCTACATGGGTGGCGTACTCGGCAGCCGACGGCGCGCGCTGGGGTTTGCCGGTTTGCTGGGATTGCTGTTCGGCCTGTTGTTCGGGCTGCTGCAATCGGAGGACTACGCCCTGCTGATCGGCGCGCTGGCCCTGTTTGCAGCGCTCACGACGGTGATGCTGCTGACCCGGCGCCTGGATTGGTATCGGCTCAATGCAACCGGGCGACCGGGATGAGCGTAATCAGTGTGCCCAGCGCGCCACCGCGGATCACGGCCTGCGGCCTGATCCGGGCTACAATCGGCGGTCATTCCCCCTGACGAGGTCACCATGTTTGCGCGCCAGATGCAGATTGCCGGTTATGACGATGAACTGGCGGTGGCGATCGCTGCCGAGCGGCAGCGGCAGGAGGATCATGTCGAACTGATCGCGTCGGAGAACTACGCCAGTCCACGGGTGCTCGAAGCGCAGGGCAGCGTGCTCACCAACAAGTACGCCGAGGGCTATCCGGGCAAGCGTTACTACGGCGGTTGCGAATACGTGGATGTCGCCGAGCGCCTCGCCATCGAGCGGGTCAAGCAGTTGTTCGCTGCCGACTATGCCAATGTGCAACCGCATTCGGGGTCGCAGGCGAATGCGGCGGTGTATCTGGCGCTGCTGCAACCGGGCGATACCATCCTCGGCATGAGTCTGGCGCACGGCGGCCACCTCACCCATGGCGCCAAGGTCAATTTCAGTGGCAAGCTGTTCAACGCGGTGCAGTACGGCGTCGATGGCGATGGCTTGATCGATTATGATCAAATCGAACGCCTCGCCGCCGAGCACCGGCCGAAAATGCTGGTCGGTGGTTTCAGCGCCTATTCGCGGGTGATCGATTGGGCGCGCATGGCGGCGATCGCCAAGTCGGTGGATGCGTACTTCTTCGTCGATATGGCGCATGTGGCAGGGTTGGTCGCGGCGGGCGTGTATCCGAGCCCGCTGCCGCATGCCGATGTGGTCACCTCGACCACCCACAAGACCCTGCGCGGCCCGCGCGGCGGCATTATCCTGGCGCGCAGCAACGAGGCGCTGGAGAAAAAGTTGCAGTCGTTGGTGTTCCCCGGCACCCAGGGCGGCCCGTTGATGCATGTGATCGCGGCCAAGGCGGTGGCCTTCAAGGAAGCGCTGGAGCCGGCCTTCACCACTTACCAGCAGCAGGTGGTGAACAACGCCCGGGCGATGGCGAAAACGCTGATGGCGCGCGGCTACAAGGTGGTGTCCGGCGGTACCGACAACCATTTGTTGCTGCTTGATCTGATCGGCCGCGAACTGACCGGCAAGGACGCCGAGGCGGCGCTTGGCCG
The DNA here is from genome assembly GCA_002782905.1 of Lysobacterales bacterium CG_4_10_14_3_um_filter_64_11. Classification (GTDB taxonomy): domain Bacteria; phylum Pseudomonadota; class Gammaproteobacteria; order Xanthomonadales; family Xanthomonadaceae. The sequence goes on along the minus strand of PFJA01000274.1, from coordinate 7,432 downwards.
GGCGCACATCACGGTCAACAAGAACGCGGTGCCGAACGATCCGCGCTCGCCGTTCGTCACCAGCGGTTTGCGCTTGGGCACCCCGGCGGTGACCACGCGCGGCTACAACGAAGCCGATTGCATCGAGCTGGCCAACGCCATCGCCGATGTGCTCGACGCGCCCGCGGATGACGCCGTGATTGCGCGTGCCCGCGACGTGGCGATGGCGCAGTGCCGCAGGCTGCCGGTATATGGCTAGGCGACCGGGTCCCGGGCCCCGTTGCCACGGTGCAGCGAGCCTGCCACTGCATCCCAACTTCGCGCGTTCCTCGTTCATTGCGAGCATGTACCGCTGATGCACTGCCCCTTCTGCCAGCACGAAGACACCCGGGTGATCGATTCGCGGGTCAGCGAAGACGGCGCCAGCATCCGCCGTCGCCGTGAGTGCCCGGCCTGCGGCGAACGCTTTTCGACGGTGGAGGTGGCCGAACTGAAGCTGCCAAGCCTGGTCAAGAGCGATGGCCGCCGCGAGCCGTTCGACGAGCGCAAGCTGCGAACCAGTTTCGAGCGTGCGCTGCACAAGCGGCCGGTGTCGGGCGAACAGGTGGATGACGCGGTGGCGGCGATCGTTCATGACCTGCGCCGGCTTGGTGAGCGTGAAGTGCCTTCGCTGCGGGTGGGCGAGTATGTGATGCGCGAACTCAAGCAGCTCGATCAGGTGGCGTTTGTGCGCTTTGCCTCGGTGTATCGCAAGTTCGAGGATGTACAGGCATTTCGTGAGGAGATCGAGCGGCTCGAACGCGACCTGCCGGGCCTCGACAACGTGCAGTTGTCGTTACTCGAGTCCGTCGACAAGAGCAAGTGATGCGCGCCACCCGGATCTGCTTGCTGGCCGATGTGCCCGAATGCGTGCCGGTGCTGGCGCGCTGGCATCACGCGCAATGGGGCGCGTTGATCCGCGACTGGTCGCTGGCTACCGCGCAGGCGGAATTGCAGGCGCAGGCCGCGCAACGCGCAATGCCCGCCACGCTGGTGCTGCACGTCGATGGCGCGTTGGCGGGCTCGGTGAGCCTGCTCGATAACGACGTGCCCGAGTTTGCCGATCGTGGCCCGTGGCTGGCGAGCCTGTACGTGGTGCCGACGCTGCGCCGGCGAGGTCTCGGCGAGAGGTTGCTCAGCGCCGCCGTAAGCCATGCCCGCGGCTGCGGGGTGGCGACGTTGTACTTGTTCACCCCGGAGCACCGCGACTTCTATGCCTGCCACGGCTGGCGCTTGCTGGAAATGCGCGCGTTGGGCGAGCAGCCGGTGGCGATCATGACGATGCAGACTGGACAAGCCGACGTGCCCGCGTCGCCTTGAGGCGGTGGGTCGGATGGGGGTTGCCGGGTTGCAGGGTTGCGGCACTCGGCAACATCGTGCAACAGCGATTCGCGCACAGGGTGCGCCCCCTGTAGGAGCGCACCCTGTGCGCGAATCGCAACGATCGGTGCAACGCATACCCATTCTGCGATTCAGCCGCCGGTCCGCACCGACGGACGCATTACACTAGGACTGAAATGAACACCCCCGCTTTCACCGCCATCGACCACGTCCACATGGCGCACGCGTTGCGCTTGGCCGAGCGTGGCACGTTTACTTCCCGGCCCAACCCGATGGTGGGCTGCGTAATTGCGCGCGGTGAGCAGGTGTTGGGCGAGGGCTGGCATCAGCGCGCTGGCGGCCCGCATGCCGAGGTGTTTGCCCTGCGCGCGGCGGCAGAGTCGGCCAGCGGCGCCACCGCATACGTCACGCTGGAACCCTGTGCCCATCATGGCCGCACGCCACCGTGCGCCGATGCGCTAGTGGCCGCTGGCATCACGCGGGTGGTGGCCGCCACCCTCGATCCCTTTGCGCACGTCGCCGGACGCGGCTTTTCCACGCTCAGCGCGTCGGGCATCACGGTGGAAGTGGGTTTGCTGGAGGCGGCCGCACGCACGCTCAATCGCGGTTTTTTCTCCCGCATCGAACGCAGCCGGCCGTGGCTGCGCGTCAAGCTGGCGATGAGCATCGATGGCCGTACCGCGCTGGCATCGGGTGAATCCAAATGGATCACTTCGGCCGCTTCGCGCGCTGATGTGCAGCAGTGGCGTGCGCGCAGCGGCGCCATTCTCACCGGCTCGGGCACGGTGCGTGCCGACGATCCACTGCTGACCGTGCGCATCGATGACGTCGCATTCGAGCGGCCATTGCGGGTCGTACTCGATAGCGGTGGCCGGTTGCCGGCCGAGGCGCGAATCCTGCGCACCGACGATGCACCGACCGTGCTGGTGTATGCCGACGACATCGTGCCCGATTACGCCGACAGCGTGCAGGGATTTGCCGTGCGCCGGGTGCCCGGTGGCCTCGATCTGGCCGCCGTACTGGCACAACTGGCGGCGCGTGGCGTCAATGAGGTACAGGTGGAAGCCGGCCCGCGACTGTGCGGCGCGCTGTTGCGCGAAGGCCTGGTCGATGAGTTGCTGCTGTATATCGCGCCGGTCATTCTCGGCGATCAAGGGCAGCCGCTGCTGGCCGGCATCAACCCGGCGACGATGGCCGAGCGCTTGAATCTAAGCTTGCTCGATTCGCGTCAGATTGGCCCCGACCTGCGCCTGCTGTTGGCGCCGACTACCGAGCGCGCTGCCTGATGTTCACCGGTTTGATTCAGGCGGTTGGCCGGCTCGTGGCGCACGAGCCGCGCGGCGGCGATCTGCGCGTGCAGATCGGCTTTGCCGATCTTGAACGTGCCCATATTGTGCTTGGCGAAAGCATTGCGGTTTCGGGTGTTTGCCTAACCGTGGTCGCCTTCGATGGCGAAACGTTTGCGGCCGATGTCTCCAACGAAACTCTGGCGTTGACTACGCTCGGTACTTTGCCGGTCGGTACCGCGGTCAACCTCGAACGCGCGCTGCGTGCCAGCGATCGCCTCGGTGGACACATGGTATCCGGGCATGTCGATGGCATTGGTCACGTTGCCGGCATCAGCGATGACGGCCGCTCGCAACGCTGGCGCTTCAGCGCCGCATCGGACGTGCTGCGTTTCATCGCCAGCAAGGGATCGGTTGCCATCGACGGCGTCAGCCTCACCGTCAACGCCGTCGATGAGGCTGGCTTCGAGGTCAATCTGGTGCCGCACACCATTGCCCATACTGCGTTCGCGCAAAACGCCGTCGGCGGCGCAGTAAACATCGAGGTGGACGTGGTGGCACGCTATGTCGAGCGGTTGTTGCAGACGCGTGCAATCCCGTCTACAAACCGCGATTGAGGAGGAAACCCGGGGCCAAACCAAACCCGGGTCAAACCAGAGTCAGAGTGCACTTTCCAAACCCGCAAACCCGGGTCAGAGTGCACTTTCACAATTTCAGAACTTTCCTACACCACGTGCCAAACCCGGGTCAGAGTGCACTTTCACAACCAAACCCGGGTCAGAGTGCACTTTCACAATTTCAGAACTTTCCTACACCACGTGCCGACATCTTCCTACAGACCATGCGTGGAATCCAGCGCACCATCGACTGCACTTCATCGCGCCGGAGCCTGCATGCCACGTCAACCCAGACTCGATATGCCCGGCATGCCGCAGCATGTCGTTCAACGCGGGAATGATCGTCAGCCCTGCTTCTTCACCGAGATCGACCACGTTCGATATCTGGACGAACTGCGGGATGCGAGCGCCATGCATAGCTGTGCCGTCCACGCCTACGTGCTGATGACCAACCACGTGCACCTGTTGCTCACCGCTGAACGTA
>PFJA01000274.1:3337-3634 GCA_002782905.1 Lysobacterales bacterium CG_4_10_14_3_um_filter_64_11 | reverse complement strand
ACCGCACCGGCACCCTGTGGGAGGGGCGCTACAAAGCCTGCCTGATCGACACCGACAGCTATTTGCTGCGTTGCTATCGTTACATCGAACGCAACCCAGTTCGCGCCGGCATGGTTGCCACGCCGGGTGACTACCGCTGGTCGAGCTTCGCGGCAAATGCCTACGGACGCCCCGATCCGCTAGTCCGCCCGCATCAAGAATACCTCGCGCTTGCCCGTGATCCTGACGAACGCCGCAGCGCTTACCGCGCCCTGTTCGACCAGCCAACCGATACCGGCGAGATCGAAACGATCCGCC
>PFJA01000274.1:955-3310 GCA_002782905.1 Lysobacterales bacterium CG_4_10_14_3_um_filter_64_11 | reverse complement strand
GCAACCTCATCGAGACGCAATTGGCGCGACGCGCCGGCCCAGCCAAGATCGGGCGTCCGCGCAAGACATCCTTGCCGTCATCTTTGCCAGAAAGTGCACTCTGACCCGTGTTTTTGTAATCTCGCCAATTCGGTTTGCACATTACCGCGCCATATCCGGCGGGTATCGCCGCTGCGCGGTGCTCCGTGTGCCGCTGCTGCGCGGTGCTCCCGGGTTTCGGCCGTTGGCCTCAACCCAGGCTACCGGGTTGGTTTTCCTGCGCTGGTGCCCCGGGTGTTTTTGCTTCGCGGTGCCCCGGGTTTCGGCCGTTGGCCTCAACCCAGGCTACCGAGTTGGTTTTCGTGCGCTGATGCTCCGTGTGTTTTTGCTGCGCGGGTAGCGCGGCCCCGTTTCGCTGGCGAGCGATTACCCGCGCTTACCACGCAACGCGGCATCCAGTGCCGCCAGCCGTTCCGGGGTACCGACATCGGCCCAGTGGCCGCTGAAGTGTTCGCCGCTGATTTCGTTGCGGGCCATCGCGGCGCGCAGCAGCGGGGCGAGGCGGAATGTGGGTGGTGTGGCGTCGGCACCGGGGCTGCCGGCGACATCGCGTTGCCAGTGCGCGAACAGTTCGCGGCGATAGACGCCGATGCCGCTGTAGGTAAGCAGTCGATCGCCGCTGGAATGCAGCAGCCCCTCGGGGCCGAGGGCAAAGTCGCCGCGCGCGCTGTGCGCGGGCGGATCGACCATGAGCAGATGCGCGAGCGTTGCCGAGGCGCGCGGCAGGGTGGCGAAATCGATATCGCAGTAGACATCGCCATTGACCACCAGGAACGGCGCATCACCGAGCAGGGGCAGGGCGTGCAATAGGCCACCGCCGGTTTCCAGTGGTTCGGCGCCTTCGTGCGACCAGACGATGCGCACGCCCCAGGCCGAGCCGTCGCCCAGCGCGTGGTGCAGGCGCGAGGCCAGCCACGCGCTGTTGATGACGATGTCGCGGATGCCGGCCGCAGCGAGCTTTTCCAGATGCCACACGATCAGCGGCTTGCCGCCGACGCTGAGCAGTGGCTTGGGCGTGTGCGCGGTCAGCGGGCGCATGCGCTCACCTTTGCCGGCGGCGAAGATCAGCGCTTTCACGCCGCCTCGTTGGCATGGCGCAGATCGCGCTCGTCGATGGCGCGCTCCAGCAGTGCGATCAGTGGCGCGGTGGCTTCGTATTGGCGGCCCACCTCGCGGGTGTAGCGCCACACCAGTGGCAGGTCGTTGAGGTAGCCGCGCTTGCCATCGCGATACCACAGCCGGCAGAAGATGCCGAGCACTTTGAGGTGGCGTTGCAGACCCATCAGGTCGAACCAGCGGCGGAACGTGGCGCCGTCGGCGTTGGTGAGGCCGGCCGCCTGCGCGCGCTGGCGATAGGCTTCCACCCAGGCATAAACGCGTTGCTCCGGCCAGGCGATATAGCAGTCGCGCAGCAATGAGACCAGGTCGTAACTGAGCGGGCCGCGCACGGCATCCTGAAAATCGATGATGCCAGGAGCCTTGCCGCTGCCGAGCATCAGGTTGCGCGAATGGTAATCGCGGTGCACGAACACCTGCGGCTGCGCAGCGGCATTGTTGAGTAGCGCGCGGAACGCGCTCTCGATGATGTCCCAGTCCTCGCATTCGGGCGTCACGCCAAGGTGACGTTGCACAAACCAAGTCGGCATCAGTTCCATTTCGGCCACCAGACGCGCTTCGTCGTAAGGCGGCAGCCCAGTCGCATCGGCGCATGTTTGCATGCGCAGCAGGGCATCGAGCGCGCCGCCATACAGGGCATCGACGCTGGCCTCGTTCAGTGCCGGCAACATCAGTGCATTGCCCAGATCGCTCATCAGCACGAAGCCGTATTCGGCATCGGCGCGGTGCACTTGCGGCACCTGCAACCCGGCGGCGGCCAGGCGCGCGGCCACGTCCAGCCACGGCCGGATGTCTTCCTGCGCGGGTGGCGCGTCCATCACGATCAGGCTGTGATCGCCCGCATTCACCCGCCAGTAGCTGCGAAAGCTGGCGTCGGCCGAGGCCGGTTCCAGCACGGCGTATGGCAGGTTCAGGGCGGCTCTGGCCCAGGCCAGGCGGGCACTGCTGCGGTCGGATGGGGTCATGGTCGCGACGCTGCGGGAAAGGCGACACTGTAAACTGTGTCGCCTTGGCTGCGAAGCGGTCGTCGATGAGTGCAGTGTCCATGTCAGCGTTTCCACCGCTGTTGCCGGTGATCCTGTCCGGCGGTGCCGGCACCCGGTTGTGGCCGCTATCGCGCGAGGCGCATCCCAAACAGTTTTTACCCTTGCTCGGCGAACGCTCGCTGCTGCAATCCACCTGGTTGCGCGTGCAGGGCCT
>PFJA01000274.1:0-890 GCA_002782905.1 Lysobacterales bacterium CG_4_10_14_3_um_filter_64_11 | reverse complement strand
ATCGTGCTGGAGCCGGTCGGCCGCAACACCGCGCCGGCGATTGCGGCGGCGGCGTTGCTGGCGCTGTCGGATGGCGAGGACCCGTTGCTGCTGGTATTGCCCTCGGATCATGTGATTGCCGATGACGTTGGCTTTCGTGCGGCGGTGCTGGCGGCCACGGCGGCGGCGGCGAGTGGCCGCCTGATCACCTTCGGTGTGCTGCCAAGCGGCCCGGAAACCGGCTATGGCTATATCCGTGCCGATGCCACGGCCGATGCCGACGGGGTGCGTGCGGTGCGCGCGTTCGTGGAAAAACCCGATCGCATCACCGCCGAAGCCTATCTGGCGCAGGGCGGCTATTACTGGAACAGCGGCATGTTTTTGCTGCGCGCCTCGTGTTTCATCGATGAGCTGCAGCGCCTCGCGCCGACCATGCTGGCGGCTTGCCGGCAGGCCGTCGCCAGCGCTCGCCACGATGTCGATTTCGTGCGGCTGGGGGCACAGGCATTTGCTGATTGCCCGGCCGATTCGATCGACTACGCGGTGATGGAGAAAACCGACCGCGCCGCCGTGTTGCCAATCGATGTTGGCTGGAACGATGTCGGCTCGTGGGCGGCGCTGTGGTCGGTGGCTGACCAAGACGGCGGTGGCAATGCCCACCATGGCGATGTGCTCGCGCGCGATTGCCGCAACACGCTGGCCTGGGCCGATCACCGCCTGGTCACCCTGATCGGGCTTGACGATGTGGTGGTGGTGGACACCGCCGATGCGCTGCTGGTGGCGCATCGCGACAAGGTGCAAGAGGTGAAGGACATCGTGGCAACGCTCAAGCAGGCGCAGCGGCCCGAGGCCGGCGTTCACCGCAAGGTGTATCGCCCGTGGGGCAGCTACGACGCGGTGGACAGCGGCGC
>PFJA01000160.1 GCA_002782905.1 Lysobacterales bacterium CG_4_10_14_3_um_filter_64_11 | reverse complement strand
CTACCGGGGTTTTCGGGGTACGGTGGGGTCGGGTTATCCACGTTGCTGTGGTAGCCCGGGTTGAGGCGACGCCGATACCCGGGGCGCGCGGTGCTGCGATTTTCGCGCGGCTAGGCAATCAGCGCAGGCGGCTGGTGACGAACTCCCAGTTGATCAGGTTCCAGAACGCTTCGACGTACTTGGGCCGGGCGTTGCGGTAATCGATGTAGTAGGCGTGTTCCCACACATCGCAGGTGAGCAGTGCGTGGTCCGGGCCGGTCAACGGGGTGGCGGCATTGGAGGTGCTCACCAGCGCCAGGTTGCCGTCGGCGCGTTGCACCAGCCACGCCCAGCCCGAGCCAAAGGTGGTGACTGCGGTCTGGGTGAATTGCTCCTTGAATTGGTCGAACGAGCCAAAGGCCTTGTTGATGGCGTCGGCCAGTTTGCCGCTTGGTTCGCCGCCGCCATCGGGCGACAGGCAGTTCCAGTAGAAGCTGTGGTTCCACACCTGGGCGGCGTTGTTGAACATGCCGCCTTGCGCCTTGGCGATGATCTGTTCCAGCGACAGGTCGGCGAATTCGCTGTCTTTGATCAGATTGTTCAGGTTGGTGACGTAGGCCTGATGATGCTTGCCGTAGTGAAAGTCGAGGGTTTCCGCCGAGATGTGTGGTGCCAGCGCGTCGCGCGCGTAGGGCAGAGCCGGTAATTCGATAGCCATGATCAATCTCCGTGAAGGGGGCACGCATCGGCGATGCCGAAGCACGTACAATTCTAACCCGGTTGGCAGACATTGCCTTGACCGATCAGGAGAATCAACGATGGCTGTTCTGGAACGTATTGCGGCGCTGACCAAGGCGCATCCGGTGATGTTGTTCATGAAAGGCACACCGCAGTTTCCGATGTGCGGGTTTTCCGGGCGCACGGTGCAGGTGCTCAAGCAGGCTGGTGCCACGTTTCACCATGTCAATGTGCTGGAAGACCCGGAAGTGCGCGCCAATTTGCCGCGCTATTCCAACTGGCCGACGTTTCCGCAGTTGTTCATCCACGGCGAGTTGATCGGTGGTTGCGATATCTGCGTAGAGCTGTACGACAGCGGCGAGTTGCAGCGCATGGTGCAGGAGGCTGCGCGCGGTGACGTGTGAGCCCAACGAGGCGAGGGCAGGCGTGCCGGTGTTGGCAGGGCGCGTCATTCTGATCAGCGGCGCGCATGGCGGACTCGGTGCGGCGGCGGCGCGCGCCTGCGCCGCGGCTGCTGCCAACGTGGTGCTGCTGGGCCGGCGTGTGCCACAGCTCGAGCGGGTCTACGATGAGCTGGCTGCGATCGGGCCGCAGCCGGCGATCTTCCCGATCGATCTGGAAGGCGCGTCGCCGGCTGATTACGCCGACATGGTGCAGCGCCTGCGCGGGGAATTCGGGCGGCTCGATGGCGTGCTGCATTGCGCCGCCGAGTTTCGCGGGCTGAGTCCGCTGGAGTTGACCGAAGCGCTCGATTTTGCGCGTACGCTGCATGTCAATCTGACCGCGCCGTGGCTGCTCAGCCAGGCTTGCCTGCCGTTGCTGCGTGAAGCAAGCGATGCGGCGTTGGTGTTTGTGCTCGATGATCGGCAGCAGGTTGGGCGCGCGTATTGGGGTGCCTATGGCGTGGCCGAGCATGCGCTGGCCGGCCTGGTTGCCATTTTGTCCGATGAGCTGGACAACAGCCCGGTGCGGGTTTCGGCATTGCAGCCCGGGCCAATGCGCACCGCGCTGCGTGCGCGTGCGCATTTTGGCGTCGATCCGGCGCAGTGGCCAGAGCCGGCACACTACGCGCCTGCGCTGGTGCACCTGTTGTCGGCGGCGGGCGCCGAGCACCGTGGTCGGATCTGGAGCCCCAGCCTGTGAGCGTTGCCGCTGCCGCCATTTTGCTGTTTCTGATTCTCGATCCGCTCGGCAATGTGCCGGTGTTCCTCAGCTTGCTCAAACCGCTGCCACCGGCGCGTCGGCGCCGCGTGCTGGTGCGTGAGTTGTTGATCGCGCTGGCGGTGTTGCTGGTGTTTTTGTGGCTCGGGCAGTGGGTGTTGCTGGCCATGCACCTGCGGCAGGAGTCGGTCAGCATCGCCGGTGGCATCGTGCTGTTTCTGATTGGCCTGCGCATGATCTTTCCGACCGGCGAAGGGCTGTTCGGTGACAACCCGGAGGGCGAGCCGTTCATCGTGCCGATGGCGATTCCGATGATCGCCGGGCCCTCGGGCATGGCGGCGGTGATGCTGCTCGGCAGCCAGGCGCCGGAGCGGATGTTGGAGTGGACCACGGCGCTGTTGATCGCGTGGCTGGCGACGGCGGTGATCCTGTATTCCGCAACCTATCTGTATCGCTTGTTGGGTCGCGGCGTGTTGATCGCGGTGGAGCGTTTGATGGGCATGTTGCTGGTGGCGCTGTCGGTGCAGATGCTGCTCGATGGTGTGGCCGCGTATCTGGCGAGGTAACCCGGGATTTTGCGCGCGGTTGTGGTGAACGGGGGCGGGGTCACGGGTTTCGATGGTCGCGTGAACCGGTGTGGGGCCCCGGGTTTCGGCGTTGCCTCAACCCGGGCTACCGGGGGTTGTGGCTTGCCGTAGTGCCAGTTTTCGCACGCTGTGGTAGCCCGGGTTAGGCCGCAGGCCGTAACCCGGGGG
>PFJA01000102.1 GCA_002782905.1 Lysobacterales bacterium CG_4_10_14_3_um_filter_64_11 | reverse complement strand
CTGCGGGGCGGCAGTATGCTGCTGAGCACGATTCGCAGCGGCACCTCGATTTTGCCACCAGCCCGGAACAAGCCAGCGGTTGCGATGCATTGCTGTCTACCGGCGCTCTGCAATATCTCGATTACACCCTGCCCGCATTGTTGGCGCGACTACCGCAGCGGCCACGGCACGTGCTGGTGAACTTGACCCCGATGCATCCCGTCCGCAGTTATTTCACCCTGCAACACATCGGCATTGCAATCTGTCCGTATCGGGTGAGCGCAGTGCCGGAGTTCACTGCCGCGATACAGGCGTTGGGCTACGAGTTGGTGGATCAATGGGCATCGCTGGAACGCAATGTGCGGGTGCCATTTCATCCTGAATGCGATATCGACCGCTATCACGGTTTCTATTTTCGGCGGATCCAGGACACCCAGTTCGGCGGCTAAGGATGGTCTGAACAAGCTGTCATTGCGAGCAGCGAAGCGACGTGGCAATCCAGAAATGTTCAGAGAATGAAGGCGCTGGATTGCGTCGCTGCGCTCGCAATGACGCCCGATGTGGCTTGTTCAGAGCTTCCAACATCACGGCCACTGAATCGGCCCACGCAGCCAATGCGCGATCTGCGCGCCCAGCCACACCAAGGCAAAACCACCAATCAGGGTCAGCGCAAGGTAACCACTCAGATCGAGCAAGCGCGCGCTGCGCGACAACAGCAATGATTCGATCATCAGCGCCGAGAATGTGGTCAGGCCGCCTAGCAGGCCAACAATCAACAACGCGCGCCAGTACAGGGCACTCGGGCCACGTGCTTCCAGCCACACCACCAAAAAGCCGGCCAGCAACGCGCCGATCAGATTGGCAGCCAGCGTGCCCCACGGCAACACGTTGCCTTCGTGGCGCAGCAACCAACCACTGAGCAGGAAGCGACCGGCGGCGCCGACCGCACCGCCCGCCATCACCAAGGCCAACTGCTGCCACCACGATGCGATCATTTGCCAGAATCCTTGTGCGGCGGTTGTCGCTGCGCTTGCGTGCGACGTGCGCGCAAGGCATCCAGTTTTTCCTTGAGTTTGGCTTCAATGCCGCGCGCCAGCGGCCGGTAGTAGACACGCTCGCCGAGTTCATCGGGAAACCCGGTCTGATCCAGCGCCACGCCTTCCGGCAGATCTGGATCGTATTGGTATCCCTTGCCATAATCCAGCGATTTCAGCAATTGCGTGGGCGCGTTGCGCAGATGCAGCGGCACCGCTGCGCTACCGCCTGCGCAAACCTCGGCGCGCGCCGCGTTGAATGCGACATAACCGGCGTTGGACTTGGCGGTGCAGGCCAGATACAGCGTCACCTGCGCCAGCGCCAACTCGCCTTCGGGGCTGCCAATGCGATCGAATGCCTGCCATGCCGCAATCGCCATCTCCAGCGCGCGCGGATCGGCCAGGCCGATGTCCTCCACCGCCATGCGGGTGAGCCGGCGTGCCAGATAGGCCGGGTCACAGCCGCCATCGAGCATGCGCAGCAGCCAGTACAGCGCCGCGTCTGGGTTGGAACTGCGCACGCACTTGTGCAATGCCGAAATCTGGTCGTAGAACTGCTCGCCGCCCTTGTCGAACCGCCGGCTGCGATCGGCCAGCACCTGCGCCAGCGTGGCTTCGCTGATGTGCGCCCCCCCCGCGCCATCGGGCTCTGCCAGCTCGCTGGCGATTTCCAGAAAGGTCAGCGCGCGGCGCACATCGCCATCGGCGGCAAGCGCAATCTGCCGCAGCAACGGCGACGCGATCGACACGTGCAGTTGCGCAATGCCGCGCTCAGCGTCGTGCAATGCCCGTTCCAGCGCCACCAGGATATCGTCGGCAGCAAGCGCGTCGAGCACATGCACGCGGCAGCGTGAGAGCAGCGCCGAGTTCAGCTCGAAGCTCGGGTTCTCGGTGGTGGCACCGACGAACACGATGTCGCCGCGTTCGATATGCGGCAAAAAGGCATCCTGCTGGGTCTTGTTGAAGCGATGCACTTCATCGACGAACAACACCGTGCGGCCACCGCTGGCGAACCGCGCCGCGGCGTCGGCGAGCACGCCACGCACCTGCGGCAAGCCCGACAGCACCGCCGACAGCGCGTGAAACTCGGCGTCGGCATAACGCGCCAGCAGCCGCGCCAGCGTGGTCTTGCCGCAGCCCGGTGGCCCCCACAGGATCATCGAATGCAGATGCCCGCTTTCGACCGCACGGCGCAGCGCTTGCCCCGGTGCAACCAGCCGTTGCTGACCGACGATTTCATCGAGCGAGCGCGGGCGCATGCGCTCGGCCAGCGGCATGCTGGCAGTAGCGGGGGTAAACAATTCCGGGGTTGGCGCTTTGCTGCGACGGACCATGCGCCCATCATGCCCGATGCGCTGGCTCAACGCAGCGGTAACACCTCGGCACCCTCGCCCATGTCGCCGATGACATCGGTACCCGCGGGCGGCGTGAACTGGAAGGTATCGGCAGCCAGCACCGGGTTGCGTTGCCACTGCGAAAACACGATAACGGTGCGCTGATCCAGTGCATCACGCAGTTCCATCTGACGCAATTCGCCGTCGCTGAAGCCGAGCCAGGCCTGCCGCAGTTGCGCGTCCTCAGCCTGTTGCGGCAGCAGCACCAGCCAGTTCAGCCCGTCATGGTCACCGCCCTCGCTGATCTTGAACTGGCGATCGAGCGCGGCGGGATCGATCAACGCCGCCAACGGGCTTTGCTGCTCCTCCATGCTTTGCGGGCGCACGGACACCTGTTCCAGATCGGGGTCGAATACCCAGACGCGTTTGCCATCGGCCACGATCAACTGCGGAAACGGTTGTGCATATTCCCAGCGAAACTGGCGCGGTTTGGCCAACACGATCCGACCGGTGGACGATTCGCTGAGCTGGCCCTGCGAATCGAACACCTGCTGGCTGAACTGTCCATCGAGTGCCTTGATGCCGCTCGTGAACCGCTCCAGTTGATCGCGCGCGGCAGCGCTCGCGGATGCGCAGATCGCCAGCAACACGAACGTGAAAAACAGTGAGGTCATCGAGCGCATCGGCTGTGCCAGTAGAGTTGAGGGACGGTGTGGAATGACACTTGCTCAAGCCAGAACTCCATCGGCTGGTCATTCCCGCGAAGGCGGAAATCCAGTGACTTCAAGAGAATGCGCAAGAGCCAAAGGCGCTGGATGCCAGCATTCGCTGGCATGACGGCGCTACAAGTGCCAGCCGGGACAGTGTGGGGGGTGACTGCTGAATGTGCCGCAAATCGCGAAGTGCTTCTTAACGTGGCGGTGGCGGTGCCAGCACCTTGCGATCGCCATTGTGCTCCGGCGCGGACACGATGCCAGCGGCCTCCATCGCCTCGATCAGGCGAGCCGCACGGTTGTAGCCGATCTTCAGCCGCCGTTGCACGCCGGATATCGATCCACGCCGCGATTCGGTGACGATCCGCACCGCCTCGTCGTACAGCAGATCCGACTCGGGGTCGTTGTTGCTCACCGATTCGGGCAGCCCGGTCGGCCCCACCACCACGCCATCGCCCATGCTGTGCGATTCCTCCAGCACGCCATCGTAGTAATTCGGGCCACCGGCGCGTTGCTTGAGGTGCTCAACCACGCGATGGACTTCTTCGTCGCTGACGAAAGCGCCATGCACGCGCTCGGGCATCGCCGTGCCTGGCGGCAGATACAGCATATCGCCGTGGCCGAGCAAGGTTTCGGCGCCGGACTGATCGAGAATCACCCGCGAATCGATCCGCGACGACACTTGAAACGCAATGCGGGTGGGAATGTTGGCCTTGATCAAGCCGGTGATCACATCCGCCGACGGCCGCTGCGTCGCCAGAATCAGGTGCATGCCGGCGGCGCGCGATTTCTGCGCCAGTCGTGCAATGAGTTCTTCCACCTTCTTGCCGACGATCATCATCATGTCGGCGAACTCATCGATGATCACCACGATATGCGGCAATCCCTCCAGCGTCGGTGCCGGCTCGGTCGAGTCCGGGTTTGGCCGATACAACGGATCAGTCAGTGGCTGGCCGCTGTCGGCGGCATCCTTGACCTTGCGATTGAATCCGGCGAGGTTGCGTACGCCGACCGCGGCCATCAGTTTGTAACGCCGCTCCATTTCGGCCACGCACCAGCGCAGGCCGTTGGCGGCTTCCTTCATGTCGGTGACCACCGGCGCGATCAAGTGCGGAATACCCTCGTACACCGACAGTTCCAGCATCTTCGGGTCGATCATCAGCAAACGCACATCGTTGGCGCTGGCCTTGTACAGCAGGCTCAACACCATTGCGTTGAGGCCCACCGACTTGCCCGAGCCGGTGGTTCCCGCCACCAGCAGATGCGGCATACGCGCCAGATCGACCACGCTGGGGCGACCGGAAATATCCTTGCCCAAGGCCAAAGCCAGAGGCGATGCCAGCTTGTCGTATTCCTTGGAGCGCAGAATCTCCGAGAGATAAATGATCTCGCTGCTGGCATTGGGTATTTCCAGGCCGATCACCGACTTGCCGGGAATCACATCGACCACGCGCACACTCTTGACCGACAACCCGCGCGCGATGTCCTTGTCCAGTCCCGAGATCTGGCTGCCCTTGATGCCGGGCGCCGGCTCCAACTCAAAACGCGTGATCACCGGCCCGGGATAGACACCCACCACCTGCGCTTCGATACGGAAATCACGCAGCTTGAACTCGATCTGACGCGACAGCGTTGCCAATGTCTCCGGCGAGTAGCCTTTCGGTTGCGGCTTGGGATCATCGAGCAGCGACAACGGCGGCAACGCACCATCACTATCGACGTTGAACAGCGGGATTTGCTGCTCACGCCGAGCGCGATCGCTCTTCTCCACCACCGGGGTCGGCGGCGGCTCAATATGAACCGGCTCGCGTCTGGCGCGTTTGGCGGTTTCCACCTTGCGCACCTGGCTGCGCTCGTCGCGCTGCATGCGGCTCTGCCGCCATTGCCGCAGCGCGCGTGTGGCTTGCAGCAAAACCCGGCCCAACCAGAGCACGACTGCGCCGATGCGATCCATCAGCGCGAACCAGGACAGCCCGGTAGCGAGCGTCAAGGCGACAAAAAACAGGCCAAACAAAAACAGGTTGGCACCCATCACACCGACGACGTGCGCCAAGCCGCAACCCACCATTTGCCCGATCACGCCGCCGGCATCGGCCGGCAACTCGCCGCCGGGCGCGGACAAACCGCATGGCGAACCCCACTGCAATTGCGCCAGTCCCGGCGCCACGATCAGCAGCAACACCATGCCGCTCAGGCGCAGGGCTGGCGCCAAGTGTTGCTGATCGGCGTCGCGGCCATGGGTAGCCAGCCAGACCACACCACCCAGTACCACGGGCAGCAGATAAGCGACATAACCACTAAGATAAAAAGCGAGATCGGCAATAAAGGCGCCGGCGATACCGCCAAAATTATGCAACGTGCCCGTGAGCGAGCCAGCGTGCGACCAGCCCGGATCATCGGGTGAATAGCTGACCAGACAAGCGAGCAGATACAGCACCACCGGCGCCGCCAGCAGCAGCGGCAGCTCACGCCACAGGCTGGCCGGGCGATCGGCGGCGAACACCTTGCTGCGCGGGGCTTTGCTCGATATCACGGTTAGATTTTACCTGATGAATATACGTTTATTATATGAATATACAGGGAAATAATGGTCATACCAAAATCTCATCTGGGACCTGCGGCCGCTGCGATCAGCAATGCCCCATGGGATACCAACAGATGACACGGGCTTGAATCAACGACAGCGGACCGCCATGCTTTGGTATGCGCTGCAAATCCGTCTGCGCAGCGCGCCGCAGCATGGCTCATCACCCTCTCACTCACGCACCGCCTAACGGTGGCAAGGATACTATATGACCGCTCCACGACCTGCTCCGCGCCATGCCAAAGTGGTGATCCTCGGCTCCGGCCCGGCCGGCTACAGCGCCGCCGTCTACGCCGCGCGCGCGAATCTCAAGCCGTTGCTCGTCACCGGGCTGGCACAAGGCGGGCAATTGATGACCACCACCGAGGTCGATAACTGGCCGGGCGATGCCCACGGCCTGATGGGGCCGGACCTGATGGCGCGCATGCAGGCGCACGCCGAGCGCTTCGACACCCAGATCGAGTTCGATCACATCCATACCGCGGTCCTGTCCGAACGCCCGTTTCGCCTCAGCGGCGACAGTGGTGACTACACCTGCGATGCGCTGATCATCGCCACCGGCGCCACCGCCAAGTACCTTGGTCTGGCCTCGGAGGAGGCGTTCAAGGGCAAGGGGGTGTCGGCATGCGCCACCTGCGACGGGTTTTTCTTCCGTGATCAGGATGTGGCGGTAATCGGTGGCGGCAATACGGCGGTGGAAGAAGCCCTGTACCTGTCCAATATCGCCCGCAAGGTGTATCTGGTGCATCGCCGCGACACCCTGCGCGCCGAAAAAATCATGCAGGACAAGCTGTTTGCCAAGGCTGAAGCGGGCAAGATCGAACTGGTCTGGAATCACACCGTCGACGAAGTGCTGGGCGACGACAGCGGCGTGACCGGCATGCGTATTCGCGCAACCCGTGGCGATGCCATTCGTGAGATCGCCGTACAGGGCTTCTTTGTCGCCATCGGCCACAGCCCCAACACCGCGTTGTTCAGCGGCCAACTGGACATGAAGAACGGCTATCTGGTGATTCGTACCGGGCTGGACGGCAATGCCACCCAGACCAGCATCCCCGGTGTATTTGCCGCCGGCGATGTCGCCGACCAGGTCTATCGCCAGGCAATTACCTCGGCTGGGTTTGGCTGCATGGCCGCGCTGGATGCCGAGCGCTTTCTTGACGGCCACGAGTGAGCATTACCCACGAGCCAGACCGACGTGTGCGAGTTTCGCATCTTCTCTGCCCTGTCCGACCTTCCCGCTCCGGCATGGGATGGACTGCGTGGCGACGACAATCCGTTTCTCGACCACGCCTTTCTCGCTGGCCTGGAGCAGACCGGTTGCCTGCGCGCCGACTGGGGTTGGCAAGGCCATCACCCCACGTTATGGCGTGACGGGGAACTGGTCGCGGCAGCACCTGGCTATCTGAAAACCAACTCGCATGGCGAGTTTGTGTTCGATCATGCCTGGGCGGCTGCCTACGCGCAGCACGGGCAGCACTATTACCCGAAGTGGCTGCTCGCGGTACCGTATTCGCCGGTGCCAGGGCCACGCCTGCTGGCGCGTTCGCCGGCGCTGCGCGCCGAGCTGATCGAGGCGATAACCGCCCATGCCGCGGCGCAGAAATTGTCATCAGTACACATCAACTTCCTCTCGGCAGACGATGCTGCCGCCGTGGACACAACACACTGGTTGCGCCGTGAAGACGTGCAATACCACTGGCACAATCCGGGCCAGTGGCGATGCTTCGACGATTTTCTCGCCGCGCTCAGCCACAAGAAGCGCAAGAACATCCGTGCCGAACGCCGTCTGGTGGATGCGGCGGGCGTCCAGTTTCAGCGTCTGTCGGGGGCGCAAGTCAGTGCCTCGGACTGCGAAGCGATGTATGGGTTTTATCTGCGCACCTTCATTGACAAGGGCAACTCGCCAGCCTTGACGCTGGCGTTTTTTCAGCATCTGATCAGCGCCCTGCCCGAGCACGTTGTGCTGATCCTGGCTCGGATCGAGCAGCAACCGATCGCCGGCGCCTTGTGCCTGCGCAGCAACACCCGATTGTTCGGGCGCTACTGGGGGTCGGCGGTCGATTTGCCGGGGTTGCATTTTGAAACCTGCTATTACCAAGGCATCGAATATTGCCTGGAACATGGCCTTGGCACGTTCGAACCGGGTGCACAGGGCGAGCACAAGATCGCCCGAGGCTTCGCCCCGATCAGCACCCACAGCCGACACTGGGTCGCTGACCCGGCGTTCGCGCACGCCCTTGCCACGTGGTGCGCTCAGGAACGCGAAGCGATATCGCGCTATCGTGAGCAACTGCTGGTTCATGGTCCGTTTCGTCATGCCGATTCCACTGCCACAATTGAACTCTGAGCCGGACGCACCGTTTCCCCCGGTGCATGGCGCGCTGAGCGAACCCGACGGGTTGCTGGCGTTCGGCGGCGATTTGAGTTCGACACGCCTGTTGAACGCCTACCGGAGCGGCATTTTTCCCTGGTTTTCAGAAGGGCAAGCCATCTTGTGGTGGTGCCCACATTCGCGGTGCGTATTCAACACCCACTCGCTGCACCTGTCATCACGCTTCCGTCGCAGCCTGCGCCAGTGTCCTTGGCATGTCGTCGCCGATCACGACTTCGGCGCCGTGATCACGGCGTGTGCGCACACCCCACGCCGCGGTCAGGACGGCACCTGGATCACGCCGGCAATGGTGGAAGCCTATCTCGCCCTGCACCGGCAGGGCTGGGCGCACAGCATCGAGGTGCGCGATGGCGATACCCTGGTCGGTGGCCTTTACGGCGTAGTGATCGGTCGGATGTTTTTTGCCGAAAGCATGTACAGCGCGCGATCTGGCGCTTCCAAACTGGCACTGGCGGCGCTGGCGTGGCGCATGGCGCAGTGGCAATGGCCGCTGATCGATGCCCAGATATCGAACACGCACCTGCTCAGCCTGGGCGCAAAGACCATGGCGCGCCATGAGTTTATCGCCGAGGCCGCGCGCTTGACCGCATCGCCCGCGGCAAAATCCGATTTTTCGACCGCATTCGGGATGCTGCCTGCGGATACCTTGGCATAGGTATTTTCCTTTTGCGCCCAGCGCGTTGACATGGCACAATGCCCGGCTTATGACCGCGGCGGTGCCGCCACCAACTGAAGTGACAAATGTCCAAGGACGATTGCATCGAATTCGAGGGGACCATTCTCGAAGCGCTCCCGAACACCGTGTTCCGGGTCAAGCTCGAAAATGGCCACGTTATCATCGCCCATATCTCGGGGCGGATGCGCAAGCATTACATTCGCATTCTTACCGGCGACAAGGTCAAGGTAGAGATGACTCCCTACGACCTGAGCAAAGGCCGCATCACCTACCGTATGCGCTGAGTGCTTGCCGCCCCGGCGCGGCAATTACAGCGCGCGATGCACCGCCTCGCCGAACAGGCCGGTGTGATGCGCGCAGTCATTCAAGCGCACCACATCCAGCTGCTCGGCACTTGGTCCTTCCAGCAGGTTCAAGGTCGCCGGTGCCTGCCGAAACCGCCACAACTGGGCAAAGGCAATGCCCAGCACGTGACACAAAATCAAGCGATTCACGGCGTCGTGAGCAACCACCAACAGCGTCTGGGCTGGCGCCAAGCCCGCCGTGGCGCGCACAAATGCCGGCCATACCCGGGCGAATACCTGATCCAGCGATTCCCCTTCCGGCATTTGCACCGTTTGCGGTGCATCCCGCCACGCCTGAAACTGCTGCGGGTAGCGCTCGGCAATTTCGCCGGCGAGCTTGCCTTCCCAGGTGCCGTGCGCGATCTCGCGCAAACCTGGCTCCAACCGCAGCATCCCGGCACGCTCACGCAAAGCGAGTTCGGCGGTGCGGCGCGCCCGTTGCAATGGCGAAGCGACGGCGCGATCGATCACTACATCGCTCAGGCGTTGCCCCAAGGCACGTGCCTGCTGCTCGCCAAGATCGGACAACGGAATATCGATCTGGCCCTGATAGCGGCCTTCAGCGTTCCACGGAGTCTCGCCGTGGCGGGCCAGCACTATGCGCATGACTGTTTACACCATCACTGATTATTGGGTGCGCGCTGCCCCCGGTGCCGTGACGCGCAGACGCGGGGTTCAAGCGCAATGAGGTTAACGGGAGTAACAACCGGGCATCCTACATCGCCGCAAAGCGTACGCAAACCGCCGGCCGCAGGCACCCTGCCAGCAATCACGCCTGCCTCAATCGATGGTCGCCGGCAACAGCAATTCTTCCGGATGCACATCAACGTGCAGTTCGCCATCCACCACCTCGACGCTGACACGGCCACCGTTGACCAACTCGCCGAACAGCAATTCATCTGCCAATGGGCGCTTGATCTTGTCCTGGATGACGCGCGCCATCGGGCGCGCACCCATTTGCTGATCAAAGCCATTGTCGGCCAACCATTGCCGAGCCTCGGATGTTGCGCTCAGCGCGACGTGCTTTTCCTGCAACTGGCTTTCCAGTTCGATCAGAAACTTGTCGACCACACGCAGGATGTGCTCCATGCCGAGACTGCCGAACTGGACGACGGCGTCGAGGCGATTGCGGAACTCGGGAGTAAAGGTTTTGCGGATCACTTCCATCGCGTCGGTTGAATGATCCTGGCGCATGAAGCCGATCGTGCGCCGTGATGCCAATTGCGCACCGGCATTGGTGGTCATCACCAACACCGCGTTGCGGAAATTGGCTTCGCGGCCATTGGTGTCGGTCAGGATGCCGCGATCCATCACTTGCAGCAGAATGTTGAAGACATCCGGATGTGCTTTTTCGATCTCGTCGAGCAGCAGCACACAATGCGGGTGCTTGACAATTTCCTCGGTCAACAGGCCGCCCTTGTCGAAACCGACATAGCCGGGCGGCGCGCCGATCAGGCGGCTCACGGAATGCGCTTCCATGTACTCGCTCATGTCAAAGCGCACCAACTCAATACCCAGTTGCAGTGCCAGTTGGCGGGTGACTTCGGTTTTGCCAACACCGGTCGGGCCAGCAAACAAAAAGCTGCCAATCGGCTTGACCGGATCACCAAGGCCAGAACGCGCCATCTTGATCGCCGAAGTCAGCGTATCAATGGCTGGGTCCTGACCAAAGATAACCATCTTCAGGTTGCGGTCGAGGTTGCGCAGCACGTCCTTGTCGGACACCGACACCTGCTTGGGCGGCACCCGCGCCATCTTCGCCACGATCATCTCGATTTCTTCGACATCCACAACTTTTTTGCGCAGCGCTTCGGGCACCACGCGCTGGCGCGCACCGGCTTCATCGATCACGTCGATCGCCTTGTCCGGCAGCAAACGGTCGCCGATATGCTTTACCGACAGATCCACCGCAGCGCGAATTGCCTCGTTGGTGTATTGGATGCCGTGGTGTTCCTCAAACCTGGATTTCAGGCCACACAGAATCGCAACCGCCTCGGCCGCCGACGGTTCAACCACATCGATCTTCTGGAATCGCCGCGCCAGCGCGTGGTCCTTCTCGAATACGCCGCGGTATTCCTGGAAGGTGGTGGAACCGATGCAATGCAGATCGCCGGAAGCCAGCATCGGCTTGATCAAGTTCGAGGCATCCATGGTGCCGCCCGACGCCGAACCGGCACCGATGATGGTGTGGATTTCGTCGATGAACAAGATCGCACCCGGCTCCTTTTTGAGCTGCGCCAACACCGCCTTCAGCCGCTTTTCAAAGTCGCCACGGTACTTGGTGCCGGCTACCAGTGCGCCCAGATCGAGTGCGTAGATCACGCCGTCGCGCAGCACGTCGGGCACCTGCTTGTCGACAATGCGCTTGGCCAGCCCTTCCGCCAATGCGGTTTTGCCGACGCCGGCCTCACCGACCAGCAAGGGGTTGTTCTTGCGCCGCCGGCACAACACCTGAATGATGCGTTCGACTTCCACCTCGCGTCCGATCAGCGGATCGATGCGGCCGGCAAGCGCGGCCTCGTTGAGGTTGCTGGTGAACTCGTGCAGCGGGTTGCCGCGCGCTTCGCCACCCTCGGCTTCGCTCTCCTGCGCCCCTTGATTGGCCGACTTGGGTTCCTCATCGCCGACGCGGGCAATGCCGTGCGAAATATAATTGACCACATCCAGACGCGTCACTTCCTGCTGCTGCAGAAAATACACCGCGTGCGAATCCTTTTCGCCGAAGATCGCCACCAGCACGTTGGCACCGGTCACCTCCTTCTTGCCCGAGGACTGCACGTGATAAACCGCGCTCTGCAACACCCGCTGGAATCCCAGCGTGGGCTGGGTGTCGCGGCTGTCGCCGGCCGGCAACACCGGCACGGTGTCGGCCACCACCTGGCTTAGCTCGGCGGT
>PFJA01000100.1:13199-20927 GCA_002782905.1 Lysobacterales bacterium CG_4_10_14_3_um_filter_64_11 | reverse complement strand
CGACGGCGTACTCGATCGACTGCTGCACCTGTACCGCAGTGGTGGCGTGGTCGATCTGCGCTCTGCCGCAACATCGAATCGGAGCCTCTGAGCCATGTGCGGAATTGCCGGGCTGGTGGTCGCCGCGAATCAACCTGCGCCATCACCCGCGCTGGGTCGCGACATGACGTCCGTGATTCGTCATCGTGGACCCGACGACGATGGCCTGCATCATGACGAACGCGCATTGCTGGGGATGCGGCGGCTGTCCATCATCGACGTGGCGGGTGGACAGCAGCCGGTTTATGGCGCTTGCGGCGATGTCTGCCTGGTATTCAACGGCGAGATCTACAATTTCCGCGAGCTGCGTGCGCAGTTGCAAGCCGATGGTCACGTTTTTCACAGTCACGGTGATGCCGAAGTCGTCTTGCAGGCGTATCTGCGCGATGGCGAACACTGCTTTACGCGCCTCGACGGCATGTTTGCCATCGCCATCTGGGATCGCCGCGATCACAGCCTGCTGCTGGCACGCGATCGCTTCGGCGAAAAGCCGTTGTATTACGCCCACAACGAACGGCGACTGCTGTTTGGCTCGGAGCTCAAATCGCTGTTGCAGGCACCGGATTGCCCGCGGCAGATCGATTCGGAGGCGGTGCGCGCCTATTTCAGCTATGGCTATGTGCCGTGCCCGCTGAGCATCTTCACTGGCATCCGCAAGCTGCCGCCCGCGCATTACCTGCGCTATCGCGATGGTCAACTGCGTTTGCAGCGTTACTGGCAGGCCTCGCTCACGCCGAAATCAGCGCTGGATGAGGTGGCAGCCGAGGACGCATTGGCTCGGCACTTGCAGCATGCGGTATCCAGCCGACTGGTGGCCGACGTGCCGTTTGGCGCGTTTCTCAGTGGCGGACTGGATTCCAGTGTGGTGGTGGCATTGATGGCGCAACAACTTGCGCAGCCGGTCAAGACCTTCACCATCGGCTTCAAGGAAACGGCGTACAGCGAGCTGGATGATGCCCGCCGGGTTGCCCGTCACCTCGGCACCGATCATCACGAACTGGTGGTCGAGCCCGATGCCGTGGCACTGCTGCAGCGACTGGTCTGGCATTTCGACGAGCCGTTCGCCGACTCCTCGGCGGTGCCGACATTTCTGGTAGCGCAATTGGCGCAGCAACAGGTCAAGATGGTGTTGACCGGTGATGGCGGCGATGAACTGTTCGGCGGTTATGATCGTTACCTGCGCCTGCTCGCGCTGGAACGCCTTGGCCCGTTGCGGCCCTTGGCGGGCGCGGCGCTGCGCATGGCCGGTGCGCTGCTGCCCAATCCCCGCGGTGGTCGCTGGCAACGTGTCGGTGAGCGTCTTGGCCTGCCGTTTGCCGAGCGCTATCTCAGCGGCGTGGCCCTCACCCGCCCCGACCAGGCACGTGCGCTGTGCGCACGAGCAGGTGGCGATGGCCATTACCACCTGCCCTTGCTGGGCCAGACCGATAGCGATCTCGGCGCCGGCCGCTCGGCGCTGGATCGCGCGGTCGCCATCGATCTGCAAAGCTACCTGCCCGACGACATTCTGGTGAAGCTCGATCGCATGGCGATGGCCACCTCGCTGGAAGGGCGGGCGCCGTTTCTGGAGCCTGGTCTGGCACAGTTTGCGCTGCGCTTGCCGGGGTCGTTGCGGGTGCGCAATGGGCGCGGCAAATACCTGCTGCGCAAGGTAGCAGCGCGGTGGTTGCCGGCCGATGTGCTCAGCAAGCCCAAACAGGGATTTGCAATTCCGATCGCCGAATGGTTTCGCGGCCCGTTGCGCAGCTTGGCGCAAGATACCTTTGCAGCCAGCGCGTTTCGCGAGCGTGGCTTGGTTGACCCGGCCGCTGCTGATGCGTTGCTGCGCGAGCATCTCAGCGGTACTGGCGACCGCAGCGAGACGTTGTGGCAGGTGCTGTGTCTGGAGCTTTGGGCACAGCGATTCGTCGATTCGCCAAGTGCAGGGGCGTAAGCGTGTTGCGCCGCGGCCTGTTGGCGCTGGTGATCATCTATCTGCCCAACGCCCTGCATGTGCCGTTGGAAACCGGCATTCCCGGGTTGAACCTGTCCAATGTGCTGTTTGTGATGGTGCTGGCGGCAATCGTTTTCGGCGGCAAGGATCGCGCTTTTTCCAGCGCCGCGCGCGCCGCGCTGGCTCCTGCGTTGCTCGGCTGGTCGCTCGCCCTCACGATCGGCTTCTTGCTGGCACTGGCGACCCTGCCGATCGACTTCATGGCCGACTTCACCTACTGGAAAAATGCGTGGTTCTACCCGTTGTTTTACTTTGTGTTTCGAAATTGCCGTGAGGATTTCACGGGTACCCGGCAGCTCATCATTGTGCTCTTGCTGGTGGCGGTGATCGCAGGCCTGGAGGCCGTGCGCGAAGGGCTCGACTACGGCATTGCCAACTATGCCGAAACACGCCGCGCATCGGGGCCGTTCGGCGTGGATTACCGCAACGCCAACCGTGCGGGCGTGTTCTACGCCATGTTTCTGCCGATGCTGGTGGCACTTGCCCTGTTCCTGCACAAGCAGCGACTCTGGCGCATTGCCGCGTTCATCGGTGCTGCGATTCTCGCTGTTGCGATCATGGTGACATTCTCGCGGCAGTCCTATCTCATTGGTATCCTCGCGCTGTCATTATTGTTGCTACGACGCAACATCATCATCGCGTTGCTGGCATCGGTGCTGATGTTGTCGTCACTCTCCTTGTTGCCTGACGCGGTCACCCAGCGTGTCGAGGAAACTGAGCAAAGCACTGCCGCTGGCGATGCAGAGCTGGACACCAGCACGGCGAGCCGATTCGAGATATGGAGCGGCGCAGCCAGCATGTGGAGTGAGCATCCGCTTGGCGTTGGCATCAATCGTTTCAAACGCTACATCGGTCAATACACGAGTTACGCAGGTTACGACGCGCATAACTTTTACGTGCTTACCATCGCTGAACTTGGGCCGCTTGGGCTACTCACGTTGTTGTGGGTACTGTGGCGTCTCTGGCGGCTTTGCACAGGCTTCCGTGCCACCGCGGCGAGGTCGGGCAATTCCGAAGCGGTTGCACTGTCATTGGGCTTTAGCGTGAGTGTGATTGCGATGGCCTTGGGCAATGTTTACGGCAGCCCATTCCTGGAAGGTGCCGTGATGGCCAATTTCTGGATTCTGTGCGGCTTGCTTGAGCGGTACTTCGCCTTGACCGCCGGCCACCGCAGTTTACGTTTTTCTGGAAAGACAGATGAACCGCACGACCCAATTGGCAATCGATTCGTGTTGGCTGCACGCGCATCGCCGGGTCGCACGCAGCCACAACGCAAGTGAATATTGGCACGCGGCAGCCCATTCCCGTCATGCAATGCATCACGATCAGGTAGCTCAGGAGCAACGAAGGATGGACGCACACAGTCGAAAAACATCGGGTGATACCGCCGAGCGACAACGGCTGCAACGCGAGGCCGAATACCATGATCGCCGCTTTGGTGAAAACACCCGCTCCAGCACCGACAAGTTTTATGCAATCACGCAGACTTCATTTGCGTGGTATCACCAGCGCTTGCTTGAGAATGTCAGCGGACTGCGTGTCCTTGAGTATGGCTGCGGGCCTGGCGACATCGCTTTCGCTGCGGCACAATTGGGTGCCGTCGCGCATGGCATCGACATCTCGCCCGTCGCGATAAATCAGGCAAGAGAGCATGCCGCCGGGAGCGGTCTTCATGCGGCCTTCTCGGTCGACAATGCCGAGCAAACTTCGTTTGCCGATGCCAGCTTCGACCGCATCGGCGGCAGCGGCATTCTGCATCATCTGAATCTGCACAAGGCGTATGCGGAGATCGCGCGTTTGCTCAGGCCCGGTGGGCGTGCCGTTTTTCTGGAGCCGCTCGGGCACAACCCGCTGATCAACGCGTACCGTGATCGCACTCCGCTGATGCGAACCGAGGATGAACATCCTCTGCTGCGCAACGATCTGCGTGAATGTACCCGCCACTTCAGCAGGGTGCGGCCACGATTCTTCCACTGCCTTTCGCTGGCTGCCGTACCCCTGCGCAACACCGCCGCGTTTCGACCGGCGCTGGCTGTATTGTCGGGTCTTGACCGGCTGCTGCTGTCGGCACATGCGCCGACGCGTTGGCTGGCGTGGATGGTGGTACTTGAGTGCGAGCGCTGAGACGAGCAGTCAGCCGTGCGCTTGCCGGGGTTCGCCGGGCACGCAGTGCAGAACCTAGCCGCAACGAGATTCTTGCGCCGTCATCCCGGCGCTTGCTGCGTGCGTTGATCCCGAATGCCGGCGACGGCAGCCGCCAACGTGTGACGACGATCACGTATTGACATCACGCCAGTTGTCAGTTAAGAGTTGTGCGTCACACATTTTTAATGGCATATCGTTATAGTGCGCACGCGGTTCAGGGGGGCCGCGTCACCCATCCATTCCCGGAGTACCTCCTGTGACCAACCCCATGGCGCAGCATGCGCTTGTCCATCGTTTCATCGGGATTCTGTTCGCGGCCACTCTTGCGTTTCACTCGAAAACCGCCGTAGCCATCGATCTCAATGCGGCCTGTGCGGATTTGTACGGCACTGGTTTCGCTACCGTGGAAGGGATGGTTGCGGCACCGTCGCCGACGTCCGCGCGGCCGGCAAAGGGGGCCCCATTCAAGGACCCGGCATTTGGCACCTGCGTGGTGCGGGCGACCAGCCACACAACTGAGCCACCATCGGGTTTCGCGCGCAACGACTATTCGCGCCGCCAGGCGTTCAACGTCGACAATACCCGCTTCCTGACGTATTCCTACGACGGTGGTTGGCATGTCTACGACGCCAATTCGCTGGTCTATTTGCGCGAACTGAACGCGCTCGGTGGCGATGCCGAGCCGCAGTGGGATCCAGTGGATCCCAGCCAGCTTTTCTACATTCCCACCAATGGCGGCATGACCCTGCACCGGGTGAATGTCGAAACCAACGTCAGCACCACGGTAGCCGACTTTACCGGAAAAC
Source organism: Lysobacterales bacterium CG_4_10_14_3_um_filter_64_11 (assembly GCA_002782905.1). Taxonomy (GTDB): domain Bacteria; phylum Pseudomonadota; class Gammaproteobacteria; order Xanthomonadales; family Xanthomonadaceae. The sequence continues at coordinate 15,944 of PFJA01000100.1, read as the reverse complement.
TGCCGTGGTCCAATGTTGCACACGTGTGGACAAAGTCCGAGGGCAGCCCCTCGGCTGACGGCCGTTACTGGTGCTTCATGGCCGAAACCGCCAACTTCGGCATCCGCGGCGTGTTCACCTACGATCTGCAAACACAGAGTGTTATCGGTGCGCGCACGATGAGCTCGCGCCCCGATCACGTCAGCATGTCGCCGTCCGGGCGCTACTGCGTGATTTCCGGTGGTGATGTCTCCAATGGCACCGTCGCCTGGGATCGCACCTTCAGCAAGTCACTCAGCGTGCATCAGGGCGGAGAACATTCGGACATCGCGCTCGGCCGCGATGGCAGCGACTACTACGTGGCGGTGGACTACCAAAGCGACGGCGGCGACCTGTACATGGTCAACCTCAGCAGCGGCGTGCGAACCGTGTTGTTGCCGACCTATATCCAGGGCACGGCTACCGCCTACCACATCTCCGGCAAGGGATTCTCGCGCCCGGGTTGGGTGCTGATGTCCACCTACGCGCGCTTTGGTACGGAAAAATGGCTGCATGAGCGAATCATGGCGGTGGAGCTGAAAGCCAACCCGCGCATCATCAATCTGGCGCACCATCACAGCACGTACAACGAGTACTGGACTGAACCACATGCATCGGTCAGCCGCGATTTCACTCACGTGTTGTTTTCATCCAATTGGGGTAACGCATCCAATCTCGACGTCGATGCGTTCATGATCCGCCTGCCCGAGCGTATCCTTGACCTGCCCGTGGCAACGGAGCAGCCGCTGCTGCCGAGCGATGAATATGTGTGGACGGTGCCGTCATCGTTCAACAGCCAGCAGCAGGGCTTCGTACGCCTCAGAAATCTCGAAAATCGTTCCAGCGAAGTGCTGGTATGGGGAATTGATGCCAGCGGGCATCGCTCACCTGGCACGATGAGTCTCACGTTGGGGCCCAATGAATCGCGCCAGTTCAACTCGCAGGATCTGGAATTCGGTCAGGATGTGCAATTTGGCAATACCGACAAAGGACTGAGCGGCAGCATCGGCACCGGCGTCGGCAGTTGGACGCTGGTACTCCGCAGCGATCTGAACGTGGAGCCGTTGGCCTATATCCGCACCCCGGACGGCTTTCTTACCGCAATGCATGATCGCGTTTCTGTTTCCGGCGATGGGATGGACTGGCTGGTGCCGATCTTCAACCCGGCTGAGAACCCCAACCAGTTGAGTCGGTTGCGTATCATCAACACCAATCTGCAGGCGGTCGATGTGCAGATTGGCGGTCGTGACGATAGCGGCCTGTTCGGGCAATCCGCGGTAACCACCACCCTGGCGCCGCTGGCGTCGATCGAATTGAGTTCGATTGATCTGGAAAACGGCAACGCTGGCAAAGGCCTGCTGGGCAAGCTGGGCGACGGCACGGGCAAATGGCAATTGAATGTTTCCGCGACCGGTCGCGTTACCGTGCAGAGCCTGCTGTTCGATCCGCTGGGCAAGTTGACCAATCTGTCTACCGTTGCCGATCTCTCGCAACCGCTACCCGGCGAACGTGTGCTGTGGCTGCTGCCGCCCGCCTCCAATGCGCAGCAGCAGGGTTTCGTGCGACTGATCAATCGCGAAAATCGCAGTGGCGCGGTGCAGGTCTGGGGAGTGGACGACAACGGCCAGCGTTCGCCGGGCACGATGACACTGACCCTTGCGCCGAACGAATCGCGGCAGTTCAATTCGCAGGATTTGGAGAACGGCAATCCGGACAAAGGACTCAGCGGTAACCTGGGCGCGGGTAGCGGCAACTGGCGCCTGCTGCTGCAAAGCGATCTGGATCTGCTGCCGATGGCATTGATCCGCACCCCGGACGGCTTCCTCACCACGATTCATGACATTGTTTCCGGTACTGGCCTGATCACCCAGGTGCCGACATTCAATCCTGCCGAGAACCTCAATCAGGTCAGTTCGCTGCGTCTGATCAATCCCAACCTGGTCGACGTTGTGGTCACCATCACCGGCCAAGACGACGACGGACAGCCGGCGCCGAACGGCGCGATAACCGTGCTGCTGCCAGCGGGCGCCGCACGCGATCTCAGCGCTACCGATATTGAATCGGGTGACGCGCTGCGCACAGGCAACGGGATTGGCGATGGCAACGGCAAGTGGATGCTTACCGTCAGCGCATCGCAGCCGATCAAAGTCATGAGCCTGCTGCGTGATCCCAATGGCGTTCTAACCAACCTCTCCACCGCCAGCAAAGGTACGGCGGCCGCGCTCTGAGGAAAAAACCGTCATCCTGCGCGTTGACGTGCGGATCGTTCGCGCAAGGCCGGCAGATGCCGGCCTTGCGCGTTTGCGGCGGCGCGCGCGGGTCGCTCACGAGGTGGCTTGGCGCAGCTCTCCGCTTGTGGGAGCGCGCCTGCGCGCGAAGCTTCTCGCCAGTTCGTTCGCCGGCAGAGCCTACCCCAGACTTGATCTGGGGCCGGCCCCCACCAGCGCTGGTTCGCGCGCAGTGCGTGCACGTGGTCGCACAGGACGAGAGAAAAATGGGTGAATCTCGCGAAGGCATTTCAAATCCGTGACCGCCATCGCGGTTTTTTCGAAATGCCATCGTCGAAGTGTGTGGGCTGTCTCAAATCGATATCCGGGTCGCCGGGAGAATGCGCCCTACGGTCAGGGGGCCGTATCACCGGAAATCTCGGAGCCCCCCCGTGCGCACATCAAACTTTTTCCAGCGTTTTTTCCCTTCCCTTCTGAGCCTGGTTGCAGTGCCGCTGGC
>PFJA01000100.1:12163-13175 GCA_002782905.1 Lysobacterales bacterium CG_4_10_14_3_um_filter_64_11 | reverse complement strand
GTCAACGCCGATTGCGCGGCGATGTATGGCAGCGGCTTCACTGCCGTAACCGGTCAGGTCGCCTCGCCGGCACCGAGTTCGTCGCGTCCCGCCAAGGGCGTGCCATTCAAGGACCCGGCGTTCGGCACTTGCGTCGTGCGCGCCACCAATCATGCCGCGGAGCCGCCGTCGGGCTTCGCACGCAACGATTATTCGCGCCGCCAGGCGTTCAATGTCAATAACACTCGCGCGCTGGCCTATTCGCTCAACGGCGCATGGCATCTGTATGACGCCAACAGCTTGCAATACCTGCGCGAGTTGAACGGCCCCGGTGGCGATGCCGAGCCGCAGTGGCACCCCACCGAGCCCAACTCGCTGTACTGGATTCCGATCAACGGCGGCATGGTGCTCAACAAGCTCAATGTCGAAACCAATACCAGCACCGTTGCCGCCAACTTCACCGGCAAACTGCCGTGGTCCGATGTCGCCCGCATCTGGACCAAGTCCGAAGGTAGCGCCTCGGCCGATGGCCGCTACTGGTGCTTCATGGCCGAAACCAACAGTTTTGGCATTCGCGGCGTGTTCACTTACGACTTGCAGACGCAGACCGTGCTCGGCACCCGCTCGCTCAGCGAACGCCCGGACCACGTCAGCATGTCCGCTTCCGGGCGCTGGTGCACCATCTCCGGCAGCCAGACCGTGGCTTGGGATCGCACCTTCACCCAGTCGGTGCAGTTGCATCATGGCGGCGAGCATTCCGACCTGGCGTTGGGCGTCGATGGCCATGATTACTACGTGGCAGTGGATTACCAGAGTGACGGTGGTGATCTGTACATGCTCGACATCGATAGCGGTGTGAAAACCGTGTTGTTCCCGACCTACATCGCCGGCACCGCCACCGCCTACCACATCTCCGGCAAGAGTTTCGCCAAGCCCGGCTGGGTGTTGATGTCCACCTACGCCCGTTTCGGTGCCGAGAAGTGGTTGCATGAGCGGGTGATGGCAGTCGAGCTCAAGGCCAATCCCAAGATCG
>PFJA01000100.1:0-12138 GCA_002782905.1 Lysobacterales bacterium CG_4_10_14_3_um_filter_64_11 | reverse complement strand
TCTCGCATGTGTTGTTCACCTCCAACTGGGGCAATGGCTCGGATACCGACGTCGATGCCTTCATGGTGCGGTTGCCCGACAACCTGCTTGGCGCCAGCACTGCGGTTGCCGATGCCATCGCGCCCAGCGTCGAGGCCTCGGCCGCCGGCAGCAGCGGTACGATCACCGTGATCGCCAATGCCAGCGACAATGTCGGCGTCAGCGATGTCGAGTTTCTGGTGGATGGCGTATTGGCGGGTAGCGATGCGAGCAGCCCGTATACGCTCGACATCGACTCCACGACGCTGGCTAACGGCACCCACACACTGTCGGCTGTGGCCTACGATGCCGCTGGCAATGCCGGGGTGTCGCCGACGGTCAACTTTTCGGTCAACAACGTGACCGCCGATACCACGGCGCCAAGTGTTTCGACATCCGTGACGGGCACTGGTGGCACGATTGCGTTCGCCGCCGAAGCCAGTGACAACACCGGAGTCACCCGCGTCGATTTCCTCGTCGACAACGTGGCAAAAGGCTCCGACAGCAGCGGTCCGTACACGCTGGCACTGGATTCGACCACCCTGAGCAATGCCGGTCACACGCTGCTCGCCAAGGCTTACGATGCCGCTGGCAACGTCGGCACCTCGGCTTCGGTGAGCTTCGCGGTGAACAACACCACGATCACCCCTGCGGTTGACAACACCGTGGTGATCGCGCAAATGACATTGCGTCTGGACAGCATGGATGCGACGTTGGCAACCATGAGTACGCGCAACAGCAAGGTCAAGAGTCTGAAAGCCGACGTGGCGATCCAGCGCGACCTGGTGCAACAGATCAAGTAAGCACAACGACAGACCCGTCTGGGAGCAGGGGTATCGGCGGCGACTGGCCTGAATGGCCGGTCGCCGCTTTTTTTATGTCGCCCTGTGGGATTTTGACTTGCACGCAAGTGCCCCCAGTCGCGATGTCCGGATAGGTGCTTGGGCCGTGGTGTGACATGCCCGCATCACGCAGTCTTGTATATGATGTCGGCAGCACACCGTGGAGGACGCCATGCCCTTGTCATCGCCATTGTCATCGCGATGGGGTTTGCTGGTTTGGCTCGGTGCCGCGAGCTTGATGCTGTTGGCGGTGTCGCTACTGCTCTGGCGCTATCGTGATCGCCTACCCGAGTCGATACAGGTGCCATTGCGCGCGCAATGGTGGGGCGTGCAGATCGATGACGGCGTGCGCATTCGGGCTGACGATGGAACGGAGTTGATGGCGACGCTGTTTCGCCCGCGCCAAGCCGCGGCCACGTTGCCGACGATTTTCGTGCGCATGCCCTACGATCGTCAGGCCAGCGCCGATGGCCTCGGCTACGCGCTGTTTTTTGCCCGCCACGGCTATGCGGTGCTGGTGCAGGATGTGCGCGGCACCTTCGGCTCACAGGGTGATGACTTTGTACCGTGGCGACACGCGACCGGCGATGGGGTGACAAGCGTGAACTGGATCGTCGAGCAGCCCTGGTCGAATGGCAAGGTGGGAACCTTTGGCTGCTCGGCACTGGGCGAATTGCAGTTTGCCCTTGCCCGCGCCAATCACCCGGCGCACGCTGCAATGATCGCCAGTGGCGCTGGCGGTGGCATCGGGTCGGCGGGTGATCGCCATGGCTATTTTGGCCTGTTCGAAGGCGGCGTATTTCAGCTCGCCAGTGGCTTTGGCTGGTTCGTTGAGCATGGCGCCAAGACGCGTCCCGCGCCACCAATGGCCGCCTTTGATCGCGCCACGGCGCTACGCACCCTGCCGCTGCGCGATGTCATCAAGCGCGTTCAGCCCGGCGCCAATGCCTTCGACGATTTCGTCAGCATGCCGCTGAGCGATCCGCGTTGGGATGCGCTCGACTACGTGTTGCGCACAGACCGCTTGCAAACCCCGGCATTGATCATCAACACGTGGGGCGATCAAACGCTGGCGGATTCGCTTGCACTGGCCCATCTCGTCGAAGCCACTGATGAAGCCACTCCACTGCGCGTCATTCTGGCACCCGGCGATCATTGTCGTCACGAGGAAATGGGCGATGACACTCGTTGGGGTGACCTGATGGTGCGCCACGCAGAGCGCCCCTACAGCGATTGGTATCTGCGTTGGTTTGATTACTGGTTGCGTGGCCAGGGCAACGGTCTGAACGCCCTGCCCGCCTTTCAGTTTTTTGTCGTCGGCGAAAATCGCTGGCTGGGATCACAACGATGGCCGCCCGTTGCAGCGCGTGCGCAGCGCTGGTATCTGGCCAGTGCCGGCGGTGCCAACAGCGGCAGCGGCGACGGTGTCTTGCAGCAGCAGCCATCGGCCACGTCCGCGGTGGACAGCTACCGCTACGATCCGGAAGATCCGGTGCCCACTCGCGGCGGCCCGGTCTGTTGCACCGGGGATGCCGCAATCCGTTCTGGCCCGGTCGATCAGCGTGATGTGGAGCAACGCGATGATGTACTGGTGTACACCTCGGAACCATTGACCGCGCCGTTGCGCCTGGTGGGTCCGCTGCGCGCCCATCTGGTGGTGTCCTCTTCAGCCCGGGATACCGATTTTGTGGCGCGTCTGGTGGATGTCTGGCCCGATGGACGTGCAATCAACATCCAGGAAGGCGCGCTGCGTGCGCGTTATCGCAACGGTATAGCCAAGCCGCAATTGCTGACACCCGATGAAGCCACCACGCTGGTGATCGAGATGCGCGACATCGCCTGGCGCTTGGCCAAAGGCCATCGTCTGCGCCTGGATATCAGCAGCAGCAATTTCCCGCGGCTAGAGCGAAATCTCAACACCGGTGGCAGCAATTTCGACGAAAGCAAAGGCGTCATTGCCATCAACCGGGTTTTCCATGGTGCGGAACAGTATTCCTATGTCGAGTTTTCGGTATTGGATGACCGCAATGCGATCAACGCGCCGTTGTGATAGGTGTCCGCACGGCACGTCGTCAAAGCGGTGGCTAGGTAACCGGATATACAATGCGGTTCCTGCGCCGCACATGGAAGCGCAACGTGCGGGTTGTAGATGCACAGCCAGCATGGAACCTCGAGTCCGGTGACCACAGTCGATTCGCATGATCAAGCATTCGTTCGCAAACCCGCATTCGATCGCCGCACCACGACCCCTTATGGATATCGACAACCCATGGATATACACGCAGGCAGCAGCATGGTAGCCGCCACTGTCGTGCCATTGGTCGCCAAGGAGGGTGTGCCGCACTGGTGGGGACCCTTGTTTCAGCGGTCCCGCACTCGCTCGGTTTTCCTGTCCGAAGCGTGGATGCAAAGCTGGCTGGATGTTTATGCACACGACTTTTCGGGCTGGTGGATACGCTGGCAAGACGGGGACACAATCGTGGCAGGATGCTTGTTGCTGCGCCGTGTCGTGTGGAAGCAGTTCATTCCCCTGCGAACCCTGTACATCAACGCCACCGGCGAGGCCAGCGAGCGTACGCCACTGGCTGAGTTCAACGACATCCTTTGCCGACCCGGTTACGAACAGGCAGTAGCCATCGATTTTTCCGCGCTTTTGGGCACAATGTCGTGGGATAGATTGCTGCTATCGGGCCATGAGCACAATGCGGTGGTCTCCGCGATCATCGCCAAATTGCCAGCAACAGCCGTGGAAGTCGATTCAAGACCAGCGTGGTATGTCGATATCGCCGCATTGCCAACTGGTCGGTTCGACGCCTCACTGGCGGGCAAGGTCGGCAGTCACATTCGTCGCAATACGCGCCTGTTCGAAAAGCAGTTTGGCGACTTGGGACTCGTTACCGCCACCTCGCTGGACGAGGCGATGCATTACTTCCGCGACCTGTCCGTACTCCACAATGCACGCTGGCGGTCCAAGGGGCAGGACGGGTCATTTTCGAGCAATTCGGTGGTCAGATTCCACGAGTGTTTGATTCGGCGGCTATGGCCAGAACAGGCGGTGGACATGGTGCGCGTCAGTGGCGGATTGCAGGTGATCGGCTACCTCTACAATTTCACCAGCGAGAACAAGGTTTGCGTGTTCCAGACCGGGTTCGTCTACGGCAGCGATACCCGGCTCAGCCCCGGCCTGCTCACCCACACAATGTCCATCGAACACTATCGGCAGCGCGGGTTCCGCGAGTACGACCTGCTGGCCGGCGATGCCCCCTACAAGCGCGCGCTGGCAGGCTGCAACCGAGCGCTGCATTGGACTGTGGTTTACCGGGATACGCTCTGGATGCGGTTGGTGTTGGCGCTGCGTGCGCTGAAATCACGTCTGGCCAAGCACCGGCGCACACCCGAAGCTCCCGAGGCGACATCATGATCATTGCCAGCGCGCCGCTTACGCCGGCATCCAGCGATATAGCGGCAACCATTGCCAATACCACACGGATTCCTGTGAACAAGCCGGTAGCCGGGCGCGTGTCGGTGATCATCGCTGCCTACAACTGCGCGAGCACCATTGCCGCTGCCGTACAGAGCTGCCTCGACCAGACATATACAAATACCGAGATCATCGTGGTCGATGACGGTTCCAATGATGCCACTGCGTCGGTGCTGGATGGATTCGGCTCACGGATTCAGATTATCCATCAGGCAAATGGCGGGCTGGCATCGGCACGCAACACCGGCGCGCGCGCGGCGACCGGCGAGTTCGTGGCGTGGATGGACGGCGACGACCTGGCGATGCCGGATCGTCTCGCAGTTCAGGCTGCAGCGCTGGTGGCACTGCCCGATGTCGTTCTGGTGTCCTCGGATTTTTCAGCGTTTACCGTTGCCCAAGAAGACTTCGCTGGCTCCTATATCGGCACCTATTACAACGCGATACGCCAACTCGGTGGTGCCACCAACATCTACCCATCAATCGCACAATTGACGTGGAGCGGACAATATCTCGCGCCACCGGTCAGCATGCGTTATGGCCTGGTTTACAAAAAATTGTTGCACGGCAACTTCGTGCATCCACCCACCGTGATGATGCGACGTCACGTTTTTGAGGTAATCGGATACTTCGATGAATCGCTGCGTTACAACAGCGACTACGATCTCATTGTCCGCGCCGCGCGCGTTGGCGCATTTGCGTTCATCGAGCAGTCGTTGTTGCGCTATCGGCTCAGCAGCACACAGATGTCGCACGCTGCCGCGGTCGGTAAAATCCCGCTCGAAACTGCGGCGATACTGCGCAAGGTGCAAGTTGACGACCCAGCGATTTATGCGGCACATCAGGCGTTGTTTCGTGAGCGCGTCGGACAATCGCTGATCCTGGCAGCCGACGGCATCGCCGCAACAAACCGTCGCACGGCAATTGTGCTGCTGGCCAGAGGGCTGCGTCTGCACCCCCTTTGCCACCATGCGCCGCGCGCTTTGGCGCGCGTTCTGGCACCTGAGTGGGCCGTCGCAGCGGTGCGGCGATTGAAGCGGATGCTGAGGGAACGCCGACAACGCTAGTTGTCCGTCTCAATCGGAATCACTCGCAGCGCGGCGCAGCTCCCTGAGCCGGTAAAAAATCAGTCCAACGAGTTCATGAATTGCCATCTCGCTCTTGGCCAAGGCGCTGCTGCGTGGCAACAGTGCCTGCGGAAAGTCATTGGGTGTGAATCGATAGTCGCTTGGCAGCGGACAGGCATCAAAGCCCGCAACGCGAAACGCCAACCGCGCGCGCGTCATGTGCGCAGCCGACGTCGCCAGCATGACGCGGCTCGCAATTGCCGGTTGCATCTGTGTCAGGCGTTGCGCATTTTCCCACGTGTTGGTTGCCTGGGTTTCCAGACGCAGCGCCGACGCGGGCACGCCTAATGACGCTGCATAGGCCGACAGCAACACGCTCTCGGCCGGCCAGCCAGGCTTCGCAGGACCGCCGGTGATGATCAGCGTCCGCTCCGGACCGCCTCGCCAGTAGGCCACCCCACTGTCCAGGCGGCGTCGGCTGGCTGCACTCAAAACGCTGAAATCGTTGCGGTCGCGCGGCCGTTGATCGATTCCGCCAGCGAGTACTACCACTGTGTCGGGTGCATCGGCATGGCATGTGGCACTGGCAGCGAGTGGCTCCATGCGCTCCAGGTACCACAGCAAGGCATTGGCGAGCAGTGGTGTCATCGCCAGCAACGAGAACAGCAGCACGGCGATGCAACCGCGCCATAACCAGCGTGCGCGGCCGCGCATCGGCCATGCTGCCAGTCCGACAACCGTCGCCAGTAGCGCCCACGATAGCGGCGAAAGCAGCCACATCACGACATTGCGCACTCAAGATGCCCTTGCCAAGCGCCATTGCCGCAATGCATCACGCAGGCGTGGGTCGAACCGCCACACCGGCAACGCGTACAAGACGATAAACAGCACGCCAGAAACGAACAGTCGCAGCCAGACCGATTCCAGCCCGAACAGATTTGCCCCCTTGATGATAACCAGCAGCGGTACCGCGAACAGGCACGACAGCAACAGTGCGCGCGGATCCGGAGTTCGCAACAGGCCTTTTGGGCATAGCAGCCACTGGCTGCCACCGATGGCGATGGTGCTGATGACCGTCGCCCAGACCGCGCCCATGATGCCCATGATCGGTATCAACCATAGATTGAGCAGGATGTTGAGCACGGCGGCACCCAGCGTGATCGCCAGTACCGTCATTGAGCGTTTTTGCAGCAACAGGCCATAACCGCCGATGTCGATCAACGGATACAACGCGAACAGCGTGCCAACGGCAGCGAACACCGCACCCGAAGCCGCCTTGCTCGGGCCGCTGAGCGCCACCAGCGCATCGCTGCCAACGCACCACAGCATCATGGCGATGCCAACCGAGACGTACGTCATCGGCAACAATATCCGTCCCTTGAGTTCGCGCACTGCCACTTCACCACCGGTGCCGAACAACCGGTTGGCAACAGGAATGAAGGCTTCATTTAGGGTTGCGCTCATGAACAGGCTGACGTTGATCGCCAGCGAATAGCCGATGGTGTAGACGCCGACTGCGGCGAAATCGCCGAGCATGTGCTTGAGCATCACTCGATCAATCGAGCCGAGTGTAACCCCGGCCACCTCATTGGCGACCAGCGGCAGGCCATACACCAGCGAAGCACGGATCGCAGGCAAGTCGAGCAGACGGCTGGAGAATCGCAGATTGCGCAGCATCCAGCACAGATAAAACACCGCGACCAATGCTGCTGCCGCCACTTTGCCGCCATACACCGCCAGCGCGCTGCGTTGTAACACAATCACCGCAGTCAATATCAGGGCAAGTTCCAGCCAGCGCTTTACGACACGTGTCCTGGTCAACAACAGCGATTGCTCACTGGCGCGGAACACCATTTCCACCAAACTGCCAACCACCACCAACGGGATGAGAAACAGGGCGAGCCAAAACACCAACGAGAACTTGTCGCTACTCAGAGCGTTGAAAATACCGAGTGCAACGGCAATAACAGCCCATAGAGAGAGCGACGCCAGTATCGGCAATAACACCAGATTGGTGGCGAAATGGTCGAGCCGGCGAACGTCGGATTCGGGAGGATAGAAGCGGATGATCGAGTGCTGCGCACCCAGCTTGGCAATCGCCACCGCCAGCATCACCCAAGTCTCGAAATATCCGAGGATGCCGTATTGTGTATTGTCGAGCAGTCGCGTCAGTATCGGAAATGAAACGAAGCCAGCCAATAGCACCAACGCATTGGCGCTGGAATAACGCAGATAGTGGGTGCCAACGTCGGTGATCGGACGTGCGGACGCAACCGCTTGCTGATTCGATGGCCCAGTTGCCGTGTTGTCCTGGTTGGGTGGTGACGTGCTGCGGTCGTTGGTGCTCAAAGCATTCTGATCCTGGGCTTGCCAAGTGCTGTCGGTCAAACGTGCGATGACGCAGGGGCATCACGCATCCCGACTCCGGATGCATTGGTGCTGGCAAACAGCGACGTCGATCATGTTGTTACTGTAATCGGCCCTTGTTCGTCATCGGCAGGCGAAACAGCCCGCGAAGCATGTCGCACCAACCTCGCAACTGCCATGGGTGGCGGCGTAATGATAGGGCAAAAGCCGCAACAGACCGCCAATAGCCCACGCGAGCCGCATGCTGTAGTGTCTGATCCGCATCCAAAGCGTTAACCGCGCGCCGGCGCAGCGCGCTTCCCCTGCGGGTGTCGGCGTGCTTTTCGATCAGCATCCTGCGGGAACCCCACATTACCGTGTCGCTGATATCTTGCCGCGACCGTGGCGCAACAGGAGTCACGTGCCCCGACGTGATTTCTCCGATATCCGCTATTGTCGCGATTCGCAGCCAGTAGTCCCGTTCACTGTGGGCCAGGCATGCGAAACGAGCATCAAAGCAGCCTACTGCCTGAGTGGCGCTGCGTCGCACCACCACCGCGGCAAGTACCGGATGCGTCTGCCACAACAACAACGCCGCGTAACAATCGACAACGCGTTGCGGTACCCGCGCACGCGCCAGCGGCTGGCCAAACAGATCGGACGATGATGCGGGCGCCAGTAGTTGCGCATGCACCATGCCGAGCGCGGCATCGCGCTCCAGACGATCGATACACACTTCGAGGTGCTGCTCGACCCAGCGGTAGCGCATGTCATACCAAGCCAGGTAACGGCCGCGTGCTTGCGCCATTGCAGCGTCGTACATGTGCGCTTGGCTGCGCGAGGCGACCGGGACGATTCGAATACGATCCGGTCGATCGACAACATACCGGCCGACATCCATTGCCACCGCCGCCGCATCGTTGCAGACGAGGATGATTTCGTGGTCGCAGAAGCCCTGTGCCAACACGTCGTCGATCGCCTGATCCAGCCGCACCACGTCCTCGCCTACTACCATGATGATACTGACCAGTGGGATTTCGCGCTCATTCGAGCGCTCCGCCACGGACGCATGCACAATCGGAATCTGCCGCATGCCTGCCGGCACTTTGCCGCGCGCATCAAACACTTCCAGTGACGAAATCGCACTATAGGTGTGGCATCCGTCCAGCGTCTTTGACCAACTGCCATCCAGGCGCGCCAGCGGCTGCTCGCGGTATCGTTGCGGGCTTAGCTCCAGCACTTCACTGAACACGATGGCACTGCCATAGCTGGCGGCGCAATCTTGAGCGGGCCGAATCAGCCGTCCGTGATATTCGAACAGGCGGCCTGCAGGGCGCGAGCGGCGCACATCGCTGATGATCGGATTGGCCGGGTGCGGCCGGAAGGGGCCAGTGAGCTGGTCACTCACGAACAGGAACAGTTCCTCCGAGGTGCTGCCGCCACTCTCGGAAACGTTGACGAATAAGTACCAGTTCCCATCATGGTGATGCAAGGTGGGGTCGACACATACGCGATCACGGATCAGATCGGTGACCGGCTGCCAGCGCAGCGGGAAATCCGAAGCACGATACAAGCGAACACAGCGCGCCGAACCCGATTCAACGGTCAGGTACCACTGGCCCTGCCACTGGAAGGGTTGCGGATACGACAAGTGGCCCGGTTCATCCAGCGCAATGCCAAGACGCTGTGCGCGGCCATCGGCCAGCATTCGCAGGCAGATGATCACTGCCTTGCGCGTGCGCAGCGGATATTCCTCGGCAAAGATCAGGTGCTGGCCATCATGTTCCACCACGCACGGATCGGCCCAGTAGTCGGTGGCTGGTGCAACCAGTAATGCGCCACCGTCAATGTGCGGATTACTCGGGTCGAGCGCCTGTTTGGCGTGCCGCAGCAACAGCATCCACAAGTCCTCGTGCTGGCGCTTCTGGATTTGCCAGCGCGCGGTGTACAGCACTGTCGTCAGCAACGCGCGAGCACCCTGCCCCAGCCGAAACGGCGCACCCGGCCGCAATATCAGGCGCGATGGCGAGCCGCCTGGCAGGTTAAGTTCCGAGCGCGCGATCTGGCGCAGCGAGCGCAGCAGCATCGCCGGCAACTTGGCAAACGCGCTGTCCCGCTGCAAGCGAAACCAGCCCGGATGCGTCATTCCCACATTCGACGCCAGCGCAGTGGAAGAGCCGGATTCATCGATCAATTGCAAGTCAATGGCGCTGGCGTCAGTACCCGCGACTACCGGCGCCACCAACGACAAACCTGCATAGCGGGAATCTACCAAGCTGCTGTCGATCAGCCAGCAACCGTAACGTGCGATAACGGCCAGCGCACTGTGCCATTCGCTGGGGCCATCGAGCAGCACCAGGTCGGGCCGGGTACTGGAAACAACAGCAACGACAGCCGAGGTCGCGTGCGCACCATCATCAGCCCGCACCTGGGCACAAGCGCGAGCGCCCAAGTCGACGCGGGTCAGACGATCGCCGATGGCGCGATGACGCAAGCGCTCCAGCGCCAGATACATGCGCATATCCAGCGGCAGTAACGGTGGTGGGTCGCTCGGCCAATCGCCGTCGATGACGATTACCGTCGTGAATACGCTGGGGCCAGCATGGCCCAGATCGGCCAGATCGGCGATCCAGCGCGGACTGTGTCGCGGTACCACCAACACTACCCGCAAAGCGGGTTCGTCCGGATTCAAATCTGGATACAGTCGCGTCGGGATTACGCCCGCAGCGCCGCCTGGCCTCGTAGCATCACGCTCGGCGCTCATTCAGCATTCTCCTTGACGACAAACCGCTCGCGCAGCCAGTCCGACACCGTGTCCAGCAGGCGCTCGCGATGCGCGCGGGTATAAAACGTGTGATCACAATCGGGCCAGTGCAGGACGGTATTCGCGTCGTCGTGGCCAGGCCTGCCAAACGCCCAGTAAAACTCGCGCCGATGCAGGAATCGATCGGCAACGCCGCCGGTGTAGATCCACAGCAACTGCACATGGCGCGCCGCCAGTTCCGCCAGTTCGCGACGTGCCTCGTCGCGCGTAGGCCAATCGCGATAGTCGCTGGCAACCAGTGCCGGTTGCGCCGAGCGTGTGCGCTGCAACAAGCGCAGCGCAACCCCCGGCCACTGCAATGGCGAGCGTTTGAGCACGGCCATGCTGCGCGCCAGATGAAACCACGGCCCGGTGAATGAGATACCATCGAACATCAGCACGCCCACCACACGCGGATCAGCAACCGCCATCCGCCAGCCCAGGTCAGCAGCGCTGCATATCCCGCCAATCACGAAATGTTGGCATCCGTATTGACTTGCAAGATGATCGAACGCGGCACGCGTGGCCTGGCGATCGTCGCAACCGACAATGCGTGCGGCTTCACCGACCCCAGGCAGGTCGAAGCGGAAGGTGCGCATACCCAGCGCCTCCAACCGGCGCGACAGTTTCACATGCAGGCGGAACAGACCGGCGCGCGGAACCATGCCCGAATTGGGCAGCACCAGCACCGGAGCGACCTCGGCACCCGCGCTGAGGACGCCGACGAGCTGATTGCGTGGCCCGAACTGCACCAAGGTTTCCATGCTCAACGCCCCCCCGCCAGTGCGAGCGCCAATTCGTTGGCGATTTGTTCCATCCGCGACGTCATGAACAACGATTCGTCCATGCGTATGCCGCCACCAAAACGCGGCGCGTCATCAGGCAGTACCCGTGTGCGCATTGGCGCGAGCGACCGAGCGCAGCCATCGAGCGCATCTGCACGATCGAGCAGCCACAACGGAACCGATGGCGCTGTCGTGGAAGTGATGGACACGGCTGCCAACGCATCGCGCAGCGATGGGGTCACCGCATATCCCATCAACTGGCCGTCGCTTGTTTCGGCAACCGTCGGGCAGTGACCGGTGTATCGGCTCGGCGAGCAGCGTTCAATGGCATCAGCACGATCAAGATCATTCAACCAGCCGCGACCATCCAGGATTGGTTCCCACAAGATCAATTCAGACGCAACACCGCCACGATGAAGCCAGTCCCACACGACCAACGCACCGGCACGCCACGCCATGACCGCGACTGTACTCGCACCGGAGTGCGAGCGCAGAGCGGTGCAGGCGCACCCAATATCATCGTGCATCGTTGACAACGTCAGATCTTCGCTGTGGCCGGCCGAGTCGCCGCTCCCAAAATAATCGAAGCGAAGCGCAGCCACCCCATGCGCAGCGAAGGCGCTGGCGACCTCCGTCAGGAACCGACGCGCACGCGGCTGCTCATGCAGCAGCGGCGGAACCAGCACGACGCCGCGCGTGGCGTCAGCACCGGCCGGACGATGCAGTGCCGCGTAAAGCTGATGCTCCGGCTCGCCGAGCCACAGCGGCTGCCACGGCCCGACGCTCATGCGTGGCGCCC
>PFJA01000212.1 GCA_002782905.1 Lysobacterales bacterium CG_4_10_14_3_um_filter_64_11 | reverse complement strand
CATACGCCACCAACTGGGCAATCGCCAGCGTGCCATCGACATCCGGGATCAGCTTGAGGTTGACCTGGGTCGCACTCATTTTTTCGATGATCGATGCCGCCGAGCACGCCTTGCGGCCTTGCAGGTCGTACAACAAATGCTGGTGCTTGTAGCCCATGGTGCCCACCGCCACCTGCACCCCGGCGTAGTCAAGGGTGCCGGTGAGGGTGTCGTGCACCACCTGCAATTTCGGATGACCGAGCTTTTTCGGGAAGCCCCAGATCTCGCGACCAGCGGCAATGGGCGGATGATCGTCGAGATACATCTGCGCGGTGAAGTTGACCGGCTTGTCGTTGAAGCGCGCCGGAATCACCAAGCCCGATTCGGTGTAGCTGCCAAAACCGGACGAATCGGGCATGCGGATGAACTCGCACAGCACCCGGTTGCTGCCATCGGGCTGCAACGGGTCGGGCAGCGCGGCGCGAATCGCTTCCGGATCCGATTCGTAGCTGATGATCAGGTATTCGCGGTCGATGAAGCGGTACGGGCCGGCCGGATAGGATGGCGAGCCCATCGGCATCGACGGCAGGGCGAGGATGTCGGTGGCGTTCACGCGCTTTGGCCTTGGTTATCGACAGCCGTCGTCACTGCGCGACCCAACCGCCGTCGATCGGCAGGATGGCGCCGGTGATCGAGGCGGCGTCATCGCCACACAGAAACTTCGCCAATGCCGCCACCTGTTCGACACTGACGAACTGCTTGGTCGGTTGTGCCAGCAACATCACATCGTTGATCACCTGCTGCTCGGTGATGCCGCGCGCTTTGGCGGTGGCCGGGATCTGCTTTTCCACCAAGGGCGTGCGCACATAACCCGGGCAGATCGCATTGACGGTGATGCCCTGCTCGGCCACTTCCAGCGCAACGGTTTTGGTCAGCCCGGCGATGCCATGCTTGGCGGCCACGTAGGCCGATTTGAACGGGCTGGCCACCAGCGCGTGCGCCGAGGCCATGTTGACGACCCGGCCCCAGCCCTTTTTCTTCATCGCCGGCAACGCCAGGCGGGTGGTGTGAAACGCCGAGGACAGGTTGATGGCGATGATCGCATCCCACTTTTCGGGTGGAAACTCGTCGATCGGCGCGACATGCTGAATGCCGGCGTTGTTGACCAGAATATCAATGCAACCAAACTCGGCGAGTGCGGCGTTGATCATCTGCTCGATCGCTGCGGGCTTGCTCATGTCGGCAGCATCGTAACGCACGGTGGCGCCGTGCTCGGCTGCAAGTCGCGCGCGGATCGCCTCGATTTGCGCGGCATCGCCAAAGCCATTGAGAATCACGTTGGCGCCAGCGGCGGCGAAGGCTTCGGCGATGCCCAGGCCGATGCCTGAGGTGGAGCCGGTGATGAGTGCGGTCTTGTGCGTGAGCATGATGTCCTCGCGGGGGTTCAGGGATGAATGCCAATGGCAACACGCGCGCACGACGCGACGATGACGGCGCAGCGCACAGCGGACAGGTGGCGGATGTTGGACAACCACCGACGCCGATTGTTGCATGGCAACAATGAACCGACGCATGCAGCGCCGCAATGCATGCACTCAGCCCGGTCGGCCGTCCGCGCGCGGGCTGAGGTAGATGCGCATCGAGCGCAATACCCACGGCGTGAATGCCAGCAACCAGCCTGCTCCGGCCACGATTTGCCACAGCAGGCCGTCGGCAGCGGCTTCAGCCAGAATGCGGATTACGGCAACACACCCGATGGTGACGAACGCGAACCAGGCGACAGCGGTCATTTGCAATGGCTGCCCGGAATGGCCTTGGGTGACGCGGGTAACCATCGCCACCAGCAGGCTGCCGAAAAAGCCGATGGTGATGGCATGCACCGGGCCGCGGCCGAGCACAAACTCACCGCTAATCGCGAACACCAGGCTTTGCACCGCGAACAGGCTGAATGCGATCGGCAACCAGGCAAAGCCGACCAGCAACACCGACAGCAGACCGGGCATGGGTTGGCGCGGCTGCGCTGCGCTGTGCTTCGGCCACCACTGCCACAGGGTAACCGCCGCCAGCGCGGCCATCGGCAGGTCGGCAATCCACAACAGGCTGTAGCCGTGCATCAGTTCCAGCAGCAAGTGCGCAAACACCAGCAACCACCACGCCGCCAGCAGCCACAGCGGGCGCCAGATCCGGTAGCCCGGTATCACCACGCTGGCGAAGAACGGCAACATGCGATGGCAGACGGTGAGAAAGACCGGCAACGCAAAACCGAACACCGCGATCTTGATCGCCGCGAACATCCACAATAGGTGTGATTGCGCGTGCAGCCAGGCGGCAAACAGCAGCCAGGCCAGCAAACCCATCGCCAGCGCGGCGAAAGCGCTGAGCGCATGCCAGGTGC
The DNA here is from genome assembly GCA_002782905.1 of Lysobacterales bacterium CG_4_10_14_3_um_filter_64_11. Taxonomy (GTDB): domain Bacteria; phylum Pseudomonadota; class Gammaproteobacteria; order Xanthomonadales; family Xanthomonadaceae. Next base: position 363 of record PFJA01000212.1, on the reverse strand, counting down.
GGCCCTGCTCGCGCCACAACACGCCCAGCAGCGCGGCCATGCTGGCTACCCAACCGGCGATGCTGAACACCGCGCCCAGATGCACCAGATGCGGGAAGCCCGACAAGCCGACCAGCATCAGCATCTGGCCACCAAACAGGCCAAGCCCCACCGGCAGGTAGTGCCAACGGCTGAGCGCGGGCTGATTCATCCAGCGCGGAAATACGGTCAGCAAAAATCCGAACATGAATGGCGCCAGCACCTGCAGCGGCATCATCAGCGCATGTGCCCAACCGGCCGGGATCGGCGGCTGCGGCAATGCCAAGGCTGGCCAGTGCTGCCCGATCAACCACGCCGTCCACCACGCCATCATCGCCAACACAT
>PFJA01000021.1 GCA_002782905.1 Lysobacterales bacterium CG_4_10_14_3_um_filter_64_11 | reverse complement strand
TTCGCTGCGCTCGGTCGGTCGCTTCGCGACACCGGCTTCGCCTGTCCCGCCTTCGCTGCGCTCGGTCGCCCACAGGGTGTGCTCCTGCAAGGGAGCCTCAAGGTGCCGTTGTGGGAGCGCGCCTCGCGCGCGAAGCTTTCGAGAGTTGTTCGCCGGCAGGCCGGCTCCCACAGATGCGCTGGCATGCACCGGCAAGCAACACAGTTGCTCCTGCCGGTGAGCACAACCCTTCTTTTGCAGGAGCCCACCCGGTGGGCGAGCTGCCCGAGCGATCGTTGCGGCGGACACTCGCGCCAATCCGACAGGCTGCCAGGGTTGCGATCAAAACCCATCTCAAATATCCGCCGGAAACGCAACATCGGCATCGGCTCGCACCTGCTCGCTCGGCGTAAATGGCCGTGACACCGGCAAAGCCGGTTGCGCTGGCGCAGCCGGTGCGGGTAATCGCATCGGCCCTTTGCCGGCAAGCACCGGTGCCTGGCCGGCTGGCGGTGTTGCCGTCGCCGCCGCAGGCGCGGCCTCCTCGCGCTGCGGCGGCTGCTGTGCGGCGACCAGCGACGCGGAACACAACGCTGCCCACAGAGCGATCAGCGCCGCATTTTTGAAGCGTCCCGGCAACCGATTGCGAGCCATCAGATCACTCCACATAACGCACGATCCGGAAACCCAAATCATCGCGCGGCGCGGCGCTGCTGTCACGCCACGACAGCCGCAGTTCGGTGATGTGGCTGTGCCGCCAGCTTGAGCCACGCACCACCCACACCGAGCCGCTGGTCAGACCGAGCGGATCGCTCTCCACCGCGCTGGTGGGCAGCAATGCCGCGCTGTAGCGATCATTCACCCATTCCGAGACATTGCCGCCCAGATCGAAAATACCCAGTGCATTGGCCTTGAAGCTGGCCACCGGTGCCACTGCCTCGTAGCCATCATCGTAATTCTCCAGTCCTTCGCCAAGCAGTTTGCGGGCACTGGCATCGGCGAAATTGCCAGCCATACCGACCGGTGGCATGGCGTCGCCGCCCAGGGCGAGATCGCCCCACGGGTATTTGAGGTTGCGGCCACCGGCAAAACGCGCGGCGTACTCCCACTCGGCTTCACTGGGCAGACGATAGCCGGTGTTGACGGGAGTCAGCAGAACATCACCGCGATAGGCTTGCGGCAAGCCATCACGCTGGCTCAACCAATTGCAGTAAGCCACCGCGTCCGACCAGCTTACCTGCACTACCGGGTAACTGTCGTTGTCGAGCGTGGTGCGCTTGATGATGCCCGATGAGTGGTTGCTGCGGAACGCGCGAAATTCGGCATTGCTGACTTCGGCAACACTCATGTAGAACGCCCGCGTCAGTTCGACGTTGCGCTCCAACTCGTTGCCACGCCGGCCCTGCTCGCGCCGTGGTGCGCCCATGCGCAAGCGGCCGGCAGGCAGCCGCACCATGCGCTGTCCGGCAGCGGTAGTGATCCGCACCGGTGAGCGTGCGGCAGCCGCCTGCGCTTGCGAGAGCAGGCGCGCATTGACTTCCAGCGCCATCCCCGGCCGCGGCGTCACGGTAGTTTGGAAATCGACATAACCGGGCTTGCGCACCGTAATCTGCTGCGGCAACGCGATCAACGACACGCTCTGATTGGCCTGCCCCAGTGATTTGCCATCGACCAGCAACTCGGCATCGTCTGGGGTTGCCGTCACCCGCACCTCGCCGACAATCGGCTCCAGTTTGGGCTGCCACGTCGCCTCGGCAGCGCTGTTCAGGGTCAAGGTGCGCGTCATTGGCTGGTGGCCCGGCAACGTGGCTACCACTTCGGTTTCACGGCCCGGCTGCAGCAGCACGTTGACCGGCGCACGACCGACGAAGGTGCCGGCCGCAGTGACACTGGCGCCGACTGGATCGCTGATCACGCGCAAGGTGCCGCGCAGCGGCGACAATTCAACGTCCGGCACCGACTGCGGCTGGTTGGCCACCACGTCGAGCGCACCCAGCCACTTCTGGTAGCCCGCCAGATGCATTTCGACACGATGATTGCCGGCACCGATTTCGGCAGTGAGCGGGGTAACGCCCACTTCGACGCCGTCAACCCGCACCGCCGCGCCGGCAGGCCGGGATGCCAGCTTGACTTCGGCCCATGCGGGCAGCAGCGCCACTTCCAGCGTTTGCAGGCGATCCATGCCCTCGATTTCAATCGCTTGCGTGTGAACCTGATGACGCGCTGCACGCAGCACGATGTCGTGTTTGCCCGGGGCCAGCGAGAACCCGTCGGCGGGCATCGGGCCGGCGGGCTTGCCGTCGATCTCGACCGCGGCGCCGGCAGGCTGGGTAACGACCTGCAAACGACCGGGCAATTTTTCCAACGCAAAGCGAAACACGCCGTCGCCATCGCCAGCCACCGTGATCGACTGACTCAATGGCGCATAACCCGCGGCCTGCGCCCGCACCGTGTATTGCCCGGGGCGCAGCAATCGGCGCTCGCCCAAGGCGATCGCAAACCCGCCACTGAGCGTGACATCCTCGATTGCCGGGCTGAACTCAAGCGTCACCACGCGCGCACTGACGACAAACCACAGGCTCATGGCAAGCACCGCCAGCGCCAGCACGATAACGATATGCCACGGCTGCCAACGCGGCCATGGCCTGTGCGGCCGCGCTTTGTCACCGGCAACGGGCGGCTGGAACCCGGCCGGCTGAATATGTTCGTACGGCTCGCTCAAATCGGTTCCTCACACTGGATAACGGGCAGGTCGGCAATGCCCTGCGCGGTCACGGTAAACGCGACGCGCACCTCACGATAACCCGGCCGCCGCCCGATCGCGGTGTATTGCCCGGGCGGTAATGATAACGAGTGACTGGCAAAGGCGCCGATCTCACCAATGGGATACAGTGTTACTGCGGTCTTGCCATCCGAGCGCAAGGTCACCGCAACCGGTGTCGTGGCCGCTGCAAGCAAGCCGCTCAATCGTTGTATCTGCGCCTGCAAGCGTGGCCCCGGCGCCGCAACGCCAACCGCATCGGCCAAGGCGGCTTGTGCGTCGGCGCGCACCGATTGTGCGCTCAAGCGCTGCGCCTGGTCGATATGCGCCTGCAAGCGCGCCGCCAGTGCCGCACGCTGCTCGGCATGTTGCCGACCGTGCTGCGCAAACGCCAGGCTGCCGTCGATTGCCAGCGCCGCCGCGTAGGCATCGCGTGCCGCCAGCCATTGTTCGCCCACCTCGGCCTGCTGTGCGCGCTCGCGCAGCGCGAGTACACGCGCCGATTGCAGTCCCAGGCGCGCCCGCTGCAGTCCATCACCCGCCTCGCTGGCACCGGCGCGAAGCGTCAATGCCGCGTTGAAGGCGGCCTGCGCTGCCTGGTAATCACCGCGCTCGAGTGCCGCCAGCCCGCGCGACATCTGCGCGGCAAACGCGGCATTTGCCGTTGTTGCGTGCAAGCGCGCAAGCCCCGCCCGCGCGGTTGCATCCTCGCCAGCGAGCGCCAGCACGGCGCTGAAACCGGTTCGCGCAGCCGCCAGGTCGCCGGCCGACTCAGCCGCCTGGGCGCGATTGAGCTGCGCTCGCAGCGCGTCGAAATTGCGGGCGCGGCGCTGCCCGGCAACCGCCGCGGCGTTGTTCGCATCGATGCTCACTGCGCGCGAAAATGCCAGTGCAGCAGCATCGGCATCGCCGGCCTGCAACGCCCGTTCGCCTTCCGCCAGCGCCGCCGCCAGCACCTCACCGGCACGCACCTGCAACGGCTGCGCACGGGCTATTGCCTGCGCGTAGCCGTGCGCGGCGGCCGCGAAGTCACGCGCTGCCATGTCCGCATCGGCCTGGCTATTGGTTTGCACCAGTGCGGCAAAGTCAGCCGCCGCCCATTGTGCGGCGTGCATGGCATCCAGGTTTTGCTGCTGTGCTTGCGCCTGCGCAGCAAGCGCCTGGGCCTGCTGCCGTTGTTGCAAGGTGGCTTCAACATCGAGCGGCGGCGCGGCCACCGCGGGCGCTTTGCCATCGACCCGCGCGGGTGCCGCCGTGCCGGTGTCGGGCAGCACTGCCGCAGCCGGCGGGGTGGACACGATTTTTGGCAACCACAACACGACCGCCAGCAGCACCAGCACCAGCCCCGCAAACAGTACCGGCAGCTGCCAGGCACCCGCCCGCTTGGCGCCGGAATCGGACGCCGCCGCGCTTGCGACGGCCGCCAACGGCGTGGGTACGATGCGATCGAATCGAACGTCGCCTGCCGAATCGCTAGCCACCCTACTCATCCACCACGCTTGTAGGCACGGTACTCAGCCCACAGCTTTTCGCGCAGCGCGGGGTCCGCTTCGCTCTGTGCCGCTTCGCGCAATTGGCGGGCGATGACATCGTCATCATTGCCGGTGCCCACGTCGGTGGGCGCGTCGTGCGGCAAATCCGCGCGGGTGCCGGTGGCGGCGCCGCGCTGATACGTACCGGACTGCGGCGGCTGTTGTCCATACCCCGCCCCGGCTTGCGTCAGTGGCTCGGTTGCGTTGCCCGGATTGCTACCGCCGCCGTAGCCAGCGCCGGCCGCAGCGCCTTCGCCGTGCTCGCCGGCGAGGCCACCACCTTGCGCAAATGCCTGTGCCTGCTGCGCGCTCAGCGCTTCAAGCGTGCCCTGCTCGCGGCCCAGGCGCTGATCGAAACGCCCCAGCGAACTGCCAAACGTTTGCTGCAATTGCTCGACGCGTTCGCCACGGGTTTGCCCGCCAGCGGCTGCGCTGCCTGCGGCCTGCGCAGCGGACCCGGCAGTGCCCGGCGTGCGCTGTGGCAACGGCCCGGCGTCACTGCCTGTCGGCCCCGTTTGCGCAGCGGCGGGGCCAGCCAACGCTTGCGCAGCCGCCTGCGCCTGCTGCGCCGTTGCCGCGGCTTGCTGCGCCGCCGCCGCGTGCTGCGCGGCCGCCTGCGCTTGCCCACCCGCTGCGCTTGCATCGCCGGCTGCCGCCGCTTGCGCTGCTGCGGCGGCGGCCTGCTGTGCCCGTTCGGCGGCCTCGCCCGCCGTTGCCGCCGCGCGTTGCGCCGTCTGCGCGTGTTGGATCGCTTCCAACGTGCGTGCAGCCTGCGCCGAGCGGACCGATGCGGTCATCGATTGCCGTGCCGTTTCGGCTGCCTGATGCGCCAGTTGCGCCGATTGTTTCGCCGCCTCGGCCGGTTGCGCCGCCGCGTTTTGCGCGGACGACGCGAGTTGTTGCGCTGCCGCGGCCGCCTGCTGCGCCCGCGCCGCCTGACGCGCCGCCTCGGCGGCCTGTGCGCTGGCCTGCTCCGGATCTGCTGCCGCCGCAGCCTGTGTCGCTTTCGCTGCCGCTTGTTGTGCGGCGTCAGCCGCCTGTTGCGCGGTGGCAGCGGCTTGCTGCGCCGCTTGAGCCTGCTGCGCCGATGCCGCACTCGGCGCCGCCTGCGCCGCCTCACGCGCAGTCTGTGCGGATTGGCTGGCCGATTCAGCCGCCGATTTTGCCTCTTGCGCCGACTGTTCGGCGGCTTCCGCCGGTTTCGACGGCGCTTTCTGCGGCGCGGGCCGCGTCGGTTCCGCCGGCTTCGACAAGGTCTCTTGTTGCGGTGGCGGTGGCGGTGGCGTTTGCGCCGGCGACGGCGGAGTTGGCATCGTCGGCCGGGTCTGGCTTGGACAACCCGCCAACAGCCATACCAGCACCAGCAACCCGATCGTGCGCATGTTCATTGCCTCACCATTGATGATCCTGCTCCGACCGCGGGCAGACGATGGAGTTTCAGCGCCTGTCCAAGCGCGTTTATCGTGCGCCCTCGCAGACGCAGGATGCCGTAGTCATTCGCAAGCCCGCATGAACAAAGCGCAACAACCGACACGCGGCTGGCATGCCCGGCAGCCCGTCGGGCTTGACTGATCGCAGCGAGGGCAAACGTTGCCGAAGCTACGCCACCCCCACAGTGAACGGTGTTGTGCCCTGCGAAGCCCCCTGCGACCTGTCAGCGCGGCGGGAGGAAGGCTATTTCACGGTAATGGTGATCGCCTTCGATACCACCGCCGGCACATGCGGGATGTGGTTCTGATCTGCCAGCAACAACTGCAAGGTGTGCGTGCCGGGGCTCAGGGTAATCGTGGTTTCGGTCTGACCCTTGCCAAAATGTACATGCTGCGCGTCGGCGGGCACCGGCTGATCGAGCGCCGGCAACCCGGTATCGATCAACAGGTGATGATGTCCGGTGTTGGCCAGCGCGGTACCGGCCGGGGCCACGCCCATGCCCTTGAGCCCGAATTGCACCAACACCTCGCTGCCAACCGTTGCACCATCCAGCGGCGCAATGAAATAGACCTCGGCAGCAGCGGGTGCTGCGCTGCGCGGCAGGCCATCGGCCTGCGCGGCAAGCGGCGAAAGCAAGGCGGCGAGCAAAACCGGGATAAAAAAGCGCATGACGCGTCTCCTGGGCGAGAAAGCACCATCATAACGCCAGCAACGCGCCACACCGTGTGCAAACAGACCCATTGCGGGGCGATAATGGCCAGCATTGCTGGAAGCTTTTGGAGCGTTCGAATGTCTGCACATCACTGGTTCGCTTGCGTCATGTTGGTCTGTGCATCTGCTGCCACTGCGCAACCTGTCGCCGTGGCGTTGCCAACGGCGGCGCCCGCGCCGCGGGTGACCGTGCACACCAGCATGGGCGAGATCGTGATCGAACTGGCGCCGGACAAGGCACCGGCAACGGTCGAAAACTTTCTTGGCTACGTGCGTGAAGGCTTTTACAACGGCACCATCGTGCATCGCGTCATTGACAATCTGCTGATTCAGGGCGGCGCCTACACGGTGGACCTGCAAGCCAAGCCGACCCACGCTCCATTTGCGCTGGAGTCGAACAATGGCCTGTCCAATCTGCGCGGCACGGTCGCTGCGGCACGCGCACCCAGTGCGGCCGACTCGGCAACGGCGCAGTTTTTCATCAACGTGGTCGATAACCCGCGTTTTGATTACAGCTCCGACAGCAGCGATTTCACCAAGGGCTTTGCGGTATTCGGCAAGGTGGTCTCGGGCATGGATGTGGTGGATCGCATCCGGCTGGTGCCGACCCAGGCGCAGGACCCGCTGCCGCGCGACGTGCCGGTGACACCGATCGTGATCGAACGCATCGAGGTGCTGGCAGCAGCGCAGCAATGAGCGCGCACACACTGTTCGTGTCCGACCTGCATCTGGATGGCGGCCGGCCGCAGGCTACTGCGGCATTCATCGACTTCCTCGCCGCCAACGCGGGCGCGGCCGATGCGCTGTATATCCTCGGCGATTTGTTTGAAGTGTGGCTCGGCGATGATGACGATGCAGCGCTCGCCGATACGGTGGCAAAGGCATTGCACGCCGTGACCACAGGCGGTACGGCGGTCTGCTTTCTGCGCGGCAACCGCGATTTTCTGCTCGGCCCCGCATACGCCCGTCGCTGCGGCATGCGTCTGCTGCCCGACCCGTGCGTGATCGACCTGTATGGCGTGTCTACCCTGCTTTCGCATGGCGACCTGCTGTGCAGCGACGATGTGGCCTATCAGCAGTTCCGCCAGCGCGTGCGCGCGCCCGCGTGGCAAGCGGCATTTCTCGCGCAGCCGTTGCACGCGCGTGCGGCGTTTGCCGCGCAAGCGCGCGCTGCCAGCCAGCTGCATCAGAACGGCATCGACGATGCGATTACCGACGTCAACCCTGAAACCGTGGCGCGCTGGTTCGCGCGTTTCGGCGTCAAGCGTCTGATCCACGGTCATACCCATCGCCCGGCAATGCATCGCCCGATATCGGCAGCCGATGCCGGGCAACGCGTCGTACTGGGCGATTGGTACCAGCAGGGTTCGCTGTTGCGTATCGCCGCCGACGGCGAAGCCGGCCTGCACAGTTTGCCGTTTGTGTGAAGCACGCCAGCATGCCGTGGACGGACTCGGCACAGCGCTATAATTCAGCCCCCACTGCGGCCAGCGGATGAACGCCCCCATGACAGCAACGATGAAGGCCCTGGTAAAACGCGAGCCGGCCAAGGGCATCTGGATGCAACAGGTGCCGCGCCCGGAGCCGGGTGCGAATGAGGTGCTGGTGAAGCTGCACATGACCGCAATTTGCGGCACCGACCTGCACATCTACAAATGGGATGCGTGGAGCCAGCGCACGATCAAACCGGGGCTGGTGATCGGTCACGAGTTTGTTGGCAACATTGTCGAAATCGGGCCGGGCGTCACCGGCTATACGCTGGGGCAACGGGTGTCGGCAGAAGGACACGTGGTGTGCGGGCATTGCCGCAACTGCCGCGCCGGCCGCCCACACCTGTGTCCGAACACGGTCGGCATCGGTGTCAACCGCAATGGTGCGTTCGCCGAATATGTGGTGGTGCCGAGCAGCAACCTGTGGCCGATCCCGGACGAGATTGCGTCCGAACTGGCGGCGTTCTTCGACCCATTCGGCAATGCCGCACATTGCGCGCTGGAGTTCGATGTGATCGGCGAGGACGTGCTGATCACCGGCGCCGGCCCGATCGGCATCATCGCCGCCGGCATCTGCAAGTGGATCGGCGCACGCCACGTGGTGATCACCGACGTCAACGATTACCGGCTCAACCTTGCCCGCGAAATGGGCGCCACCCGCACCGTCAACGTGGCCCGCGAGTCGCTCAAGGATGTGATGCGCGAGGTCGGTATCGAGGGCTTCGATGTCGGCATGGAAATGTCCGGCAACCCCGGCGCGTTCAACGACATGCTCGATGCCATGTATCACGGTGGCAAGGTGGCGCTGCTCGGCATTTTGCCGAAAGGCGCTGGCGTGGATTGGGATCAGATCATTTTCAAGGGCCTGGTCATCCACGGCATCTACGGCCGCAAGATGTACGAGACCTGGTACAAGATGACGCAACTGGTGCGTTCGGGCTTCCCGCTGCACAAGGCGCTCACCCACCAGATCGCCATCGACGACTTCCAGACCGGCTTCGACTTGATGGAGTCGGGCCAGTGCGGCAAGGTGGTGTGTCGCTGGGACTGATGACGGCGTTACCATTCGCCCCAACCACCGACCTGGCGAGAACCCGGCATGAAATCACGTTTCATTACCCTGCTGCTGCTGGCGCTGACGGCATCCAGCGTGCACGCCATCGTCGCACTGCTTGGCGCTGACAGCGATATCGCACGCCTGGCCTGGGCCGGCTCACTGTTGGCGACCGGCAGCTTTCTGGGATTTTTCGCCTGGCTGATGCGCGGCAAGGCGGCGCGCACCTCGGCCGGGTTGCGCAGCATCCAGGTGCTTACCGCAATGGGTGCCGCCCTTGCCCTGTTTGCCGCGCTGCGCGGTGGCCCCCTGCTGCCACTGGGCTATGCGCTGGTCATCGGTTTTGATGGCTGCATCGCTTACGTGTACTGGTATTCGCGTTTCGTCGGGCGCGACCGCAACACGCTGGCGGTCGGCAAAGCACTGCCTTCATTCACCCTGAAAACCGCTGACGGCGGCGTGCTCGACAGTGCCAGCCTGCGCGGCAAGGTGACGTTGCTGTTGTTTTATCGCGGCAACTGGTGCCCGCTGTGCATGGCGCAGATTCAGGAGATCGCGGCGCGCTACCGCGAATTGGCGCAGCGCGGCGTGCAGGTGTTGCTGGTCAGCCCGCAGCCGCAGCAACACAGCAAGGAACTTTCCGCGCGCTTTGATGCGCCGATGCAGTTTCTGGTCGATGACGACAGCGCCGCCGCCAAGGCACTCGGCATCGCTGCCCCCGACGGCTTGCCGATGGGCTTGCAGGCGCTGGGTTACCACCGCGATACCGTGCTGCCAACGGTGCTGCTGGTCGATCGCGAGGGCCGTATCGCGTGGAACCATCTGACCGACAATTACCGGCTGCGGCCGGAGCCCGATACCTTTATCGAAGTGATCGACCGGCTCGGGCTGGCGCCAGCACATTGACCCATCACGCCGCGGCCGCGGATTGCGCGCTGCGGGCCAATCCGGGCGACAAGCCGCCTCGTATCAGGAGATGTTGTGAGCCTCAACCAACGCATTGCCGACGAACTTGAAGCGATCCGCGAACAGGGCCTGTTCAAGAGCGAGCGCATCATCAGCAGCCCGCAATCGGCCGAAATCCAGCTCACCGATGGCCGCCGCGTACTCAATTTCTGCGCCAACAACTATCTCGGCCTGGCCGATCATCGCGAGGTGATCGCTGCCGCCAAGGACGCGCTCGACAGCCATGGCTTTGGCATGGCCTCGGTGCGTTTCATTTGCGGCACCCAGGATTTGCACAAGCAACTGGAGCAGCGCATCGCTGCCTTTTTCGGCAAGGACGACGCCATCCTCTATGCCGCCTGTTTCGACGCCAATGGCGGCCTGTTCGAACCCCTGCTCGGCGAAAACGACGCGATCATTTCCGATGCGCTGAATCACGCATCGATCATCGACGGCGTGCGCCTGTGCAAGGCGAAACGCTATCGCTACGCCAATTGCGACATGGCCGATCTGGAAGCGCAGCTCAAGCAGGCGCGCGGCGACGGCGTGCGCGACATCCTGATCACCAGCGACGGTGTGTTCTCGATGGATGGCTTCATCGCCCCGCTCGATGACATCACCGCGCTGGCCGCACGCTATGGCGCCCTGGTTCATATCGACGAATGCCACGCCACCGGCTTCCTCGGTGCCAGCGGCCGCGGCTCAGCCGAAGTGCACGGCGTACTGGATCGCATCGACCTGATCACCGGCACCCTCGGCAAGGCGCTCGGCGGCGCGCTCGGTGGTTTCACGGTAGGCAGCAGCGCAGTGATCGAAATGCTGCGCCAGCGCTCACGGCCCTATCTGTTTTCCAACTCGCTGCCGCCGCATGTGGTGGCCGCCGGCAGCAAGGTGTTCGAGATGCTGGCGAGCGCCGATGAGCTGCGCGCGCGGTTGCGCGATAACACCACGTATTTCCGAGAGCGCATGGCGGCCGCCGGCTTCGACCTGAAACCTGGCGAACACCCGATCGTGCCGGTGATGCTGTACGACGCACCGCTGGCACAGCGCTTTGCTGCCCGCCTGCTGGAACAAGGCATCTACGCGATCGGCTTCTTCTTTCCGGTAGTGGCCAAGGGCCAGGCCCGCATCCGCACCCAGATCAGCGCCGCGCACACGCGCGCGCACCTCGATCACGCGATTGCCGCCTTTACCACGATCGGCCGCGAACTGGGTGTGATTCACTGATGCCATGCCAGGGCTGGTCTGAACACGCCCATCGTGTACTTTTCAGACCCGCCGAGTCCGGCGCATATCCGGACTCGGCTCGGCTGGATCAATCACTTGCGTTATTGATCCGCGCGCAGGCCGTCCATGGCCTGCGAAAACTCTGAGTTGATCAGAGTTTCCTTGGCAGCCTGCCAAAACGACGCCTCCGGCATACGTCGAGCGTGCGAAAAACACCCGGATTGCGGCGGAATTGCTGGCGCTTGCGGTTACTTCTCTTCCGCCTTGGCGCGCTCCCAGTAGCCGTCGAGCTGCGCCAGATCGAGTTGCGCCAGTGCCGTCCCGTCACCCGCCGCGAGCACTTCCATGCGGCGGAAGCGACGCTCGAACTTGGCATTGGCACGGCGCAGGGCGTTGCCAAAATCGACCTTGGCATGGCGGGCAAGGTTGACGCACACAAATAGTACGTCGCCGATCTCATCTTCGAGCGCGTCATGGCCGAGGCCCTTGGCAAACTCCACGCGCACTTCTGCGATTTCTTCGTGCAGTTTTTCCAGCACCGGCTCGACACTGGGCCAATCAAAGCCGACTAACGCCGCGCGCTTTTGCAGTTTGCCGGCACGCTGCCACTCCGGCAGACCGCGCGCGATGCCGGCCAATGCACTGTCGTCATCGCTGTGCTGGGCGCGTTCAGTGCGCTTGTGCTGCTCCCAGGCAACACTCTGCGCTGCAACATCAGCAATCACCGCATCGGCAAACACATGCGGATGCCGGCGTTCCATCTTGTCGCAAATGGCAGTGACGACATCGGCAAAATCGAAGCGGCCCTGCTCGTTCGCCATTTGCGCGTGAAACACCACTTGCAGCAGCAAATCGCCCAATTCATCGCGCAGGTCATCGAAATCGCCGCGATCGATGGCATCGGCCACCTCGTAGGCTTCCTCGATGGTGTATGGCGCGATGCTGGCAAAATCCTGCGCCACATCCCACGGGCAAC
>PFJA01000270.1 GCA_002782905.1 Lysobacterales bacterium CG_4_10_14_3_um_filter_64_11 | reverse complement strand
ACCCGTTCATCGCCACCGCACGGCAACCACGCCGTCATCCGGACGTCGCCGCCAAACATGTCTGCCGACCGGTTACACCAGCAACGCGGCGATCAAGTCGGCATGACGCTCGCTCTGCGCGCTGCGGCACAAGCGGCGGGCGACGAAGATCGCGCGCAGTTCCTGCACCGCGGTGTCGAAGTCATCGTTGACCAGCAGGTAGTCGAACTCGCGATAGTGCGACATTTCCTCGTGTGCGGCGGCAAGCCGGCGCGCGATCACCGCGTCGCTGTCCTGGCCGCGCGAACGGAGGCGGCGTTCCAGTTCGGCTTGCGATGGCGGAAAGATGAACACGCTGAGCGCGTCGGGCAAACGCGAGCGCACCTGCTGCGCGCCCTGCCAGTCGATTTCCAGCAACACGTCGATGCCTTGCTCCAGCAACGGCTCCACCGCAGCACGTGCGGTGCCATAGCAATTGCCATGCACTTGCGCGTGTTCAAGGAACGCATCGTCGGTCAGTTGCTGGTCGAACGCGGCCCGCGACACGAAATGGTAGTGCTCGCCTTCGCTCTCGCCCGGCCGTGGTGGCCGCGTGGTCGACGAGATCGACAAGCGAATCCGCGGTTCCAGCGCCAGCACCGCGTTGACCAGACTCGATTTGCCGGCGCCCGAGGGGGCGGCGACGATCAACACGTTGCCGCGCATGGCTGCCCTATTCAATGTTCTGTACCTGCTCGCGCAGTTGCTCGATCAGCACCTTGAGATCAACGGCAATCTGCGAGGTGCGTGCATCGACCGACTTGGAGCCCAGGGTGTTGGCTTCACGGTTGAACTCCTGCAACAGAAAATCAAGCCGGCGGCCAACCGCTTCACGCAAACCCAAAATTCGGCGCGCTTCGTCGAGGTGGCTGTCGAGCCGATCAAGTTCTTCATCGACATCGAGCTTTTGCAGGCCCAGGATCAATTCCTGTTCGATGCGGCCCGAATCGGACGCCTCGGAAAACTCGGCCAGACGCGCGCGCAGCCGCTTTTGCAATGCCTCGCGGATCTGCGGCATCCATTGGCGCACTCTGGCCACATTGCTGCCGATGGCATCGATCCGTTCGAGCATACCCTGCGCCAGCTTTTCGCCCTCACGCTCGCGCGCCTGCACAAATTGCAGCAGACATTGATCGAGCAAGGTCAGCGCGGCCTCGCACAGCGCGCCCTGATCGGGCCGCGATTCATCCAGCACGCCGGGAAAACGCAGCAGCTCGGTCATCTCGATCCGCAGCGCCGGCATCTGCACGGTCAGTTCACGGGCAATATGACCGAGACGCTCTACCATCAATGGATTCAGCCGCAACTCGCCGCCGCGGGCGCCGCCGCCATTGAGACGAAAGCCGACATCGACCTTGCCCCGCGCCAGCCGCGCCGATACCTGCTCGCGCACGCCGGGCTCGATCAGACGCAGCTCTTCGGGCAGGCGTATGCCCAGCTCAAGAAAGCGATGGTTGACCGCGCGCAGCTCACAGGTCAGCGTGCCCCACGCCGTCGCCTGTTCCACTGCGGCAAACGCCGTCATGCTGCGAATCATGTGATTCCCCGGTGTTGCTGAAGCTGAATGGTAAACTGTTACGTTGCCTGATAGGAAATACCTGATGAGTAATGCCCCCCGCCCGAGCGGACGTGCCAGCGATGCCCTGCGCCCGGTGCAGATCGAACGCGGTTTCACCCGCCATGCCGAAGGTTCGGTACTGGTCAGCTTTGGCGATACCCGTGTGCTGTGTACCGCCAGTGTCGAAAACCGCGTACCGGGGTTTCTGCGTGGCAAGGGCGAGGGTTGGGTAACCGCCGAATACGGCATGTTGCCGCGCGCCACCCATAGCCGCAGCCAGCGTGAAGCATCCAGTGGCAAGCAAGGCGGGCGCACCCTGGAAATCCAGCGTCTGATCGGGCGCAGCCTGCGCGCCTGCGTCGATCGTGCCGCGCTCGGCGAGCGCACCATCACCCTGGATTGCGATGTGTTGCAGGCCGACGGCGGCACCCGCACCGCCGCCATTACCGGCGCCTATGTCGCCTTGATGGACGCCACCCGTGGTCTGCTCAAGCGCAAGCTGATCACCCGCGATCCGGTACACGGCGCGGTGGCAGCAGTTTCGGTCGGCGTCTGGCGCGGCCAGGCGGTGCTCGATCTGGACTACGCCGAAGACGTCGACTGCGATACCGACATGAATGTGGTGATGAACGATGCCGGTGCCTTTATCGAATTGCAGGGCACAGCCGAGGGGCACGCGTTTCGTCGCGACGAACTCGATGCCCTGCTCGGCCTGGCGGAATCAGGTATTGCGCAGTTGATCGCGCTGCAACGCGCAGCGCTGGCAGGCAGCGATTGCTGATGGCGGGTCCGTCCGTGCCGCGCTGCATCGGTGCATTCACGCTCGTGGTCGATGATTACGACGAAGCCATCGCGTTCTACACGCAGGCGCTCGGTTTCGAGCTGCGCGAGGATTCTCCGCGCGAAAACGGCAAGCGCTGGGTACTGGTTGCGCCGGCGGGCGCCGAAACCGCCCTGCTGCTGGCCAGGGCCGATGGCACGCAACAGGCAGCGCGGATTGGCGATCAGACCGGCGGCCGGGTCGGTTTCTTCCTGCACAGCGACAACTTTGCCC
>PFJA01000074.1:5799-12278 GCA_002782905.1 Lysobacterales bacterium CG_4_10_14_3_um_filter_64_11 | reverse complement strand
CACTGCGGTACAGGTGCAGCAGTCGATCGAGTACGCCGTCGATGCCGGCATGGCGCGCCACGCTGTCGCGCGCGCACTGACCCATGGCATCGCGGGCAGCGGGCGTCAATGCGGCGGCGGCGAGCAGGGCGCGGACGAGCCCGTCGCAATCAGCGGGCTCAAACAGCCAGCCGTTGAACGCATCGCGCACCAGGTCCTCGCTGCCGCTGACGCGGCTGGCCAGCATCGGCAGGCCGGCCGCCATGCATTCGAGCAGGGTATTGGACAGGCCCTCGATGTGCGACGGCAAAACGCCAAAATCGGCTTGCGCGAGCAACGTTTCAACATCTTCGCGGTGGCCGGCAAACTCGACATGGCCGGCTATGCCATGCTGATGGCAGAGTTGCGTCAGCGTTGCCAGCAAGGGGCCGGTACCGACGATACGCAGATGGGCATCGGGAAACTGATGCAGCAGTGCCGCGAAAGCATCGATCAGGGTTTGCAAACCCTTTTCCGGCACCAGCCGTCCGACAAAAATGAAGCGTGCGCCGGCACCCGACGCGCTGCGTTTGATCGCCGAAAACCGCGCGCTATCGACCGCATTGGCAAGCGCGACGATGCGTGTCGCCGGCACCCCACGCGCGATCAGTGCCGCCGTTATCCGTTGGCTGATCGACTGCCAGGCATCGACCCGCAACAGGCAGCGCCGGGCCAGCGACGCCAGCGGTGACGCATGCTCTGCGAGCGTGCCGCGATCAAGCTCCCACCAACCCGACACCTTGACCAGCACCGGCACTCGCAACCACGGGCCGAGCAGCGCACACACCGCACCCAGATAGTGGGCGATGTGGACATGCCACACGTCATAGCGTTGTCGGCGTGACCACAGAAACGCCGCAGTGCGCAGCCACAGCCACGGTCCGCCGAGCAGGCGCACGCGCGGATACGGCAGCCTGACCACCGGCACGCCATCCACCCGACCGACTCGTTGCTGCGGCCCCAGTGGCGTCAACGGCGTCAATACCGTCACCCGCTGACGACGTGCCCGCAATGCCTTGGCCAACGTGCGCACCTGCGATTCGGCGCCACCGCCACGGTTCGCCGGGAATGCACTCTCCAGCACCATCAACACATGCAAGGGTGGGCGCTCAGCGGACATCCATATATCTCCGCAGCCACAACTCCAGCACCAGCAACTGCCATATCTGGGCCGAGTAATCCCAGCCGCCCGCCATGTGCCGATCCAGCAACTCCGCCACAAACTCTGGCCGTATCCAACCGCGAGCGCGGGTGCGCTCATCCAACAGCACACTGCGGACGTGCGCTTGCATCGCGGCATCGTCCTTCAGCCATACCGCCACCGGTAGACCAAAGCCCTGCTTGGGCTTCTTCAGAATCGCTACCGGCAAAATGCCGGCCATGGCGCGCTTGAACAGATCGCGTTTGTTCAGCCGGCGTACCTTGTGCTGTGCCGGCAAACGCCCGGTATAGTCCACCAGGTCGCGGTCAAGGTAAGGGAATCGCACGCCGACATCGTGATATTTGCAGGCACCGTTGACCTTGACCAGATCGTTCTGTGCAATCGCCATCGCAAGGTCCAGACGCATGATCCGATGCAATGGTGCGGCATCTTCACCCTGCTCGAAACGCTCACGCATCAGGGCCAGAGAGGCATCACGCGGCACTTGCGCTCGAAACGCGTCGGTAAGCAGGGTGTCGTAAAAATCCGAAGCAAAGGCGTCGTCGGAATAGAACCGATCCGGGTTGGGCAATGATGCGCGCTTGGTGAAGCTGTGGATGCGGTTCAACAGATGGACATGGCCACCCGCAATCTTCGCGGTGATGCCGCGCGCCAGCGATTTGAGCGGCCCGGGCAGGCGGTAAAACGCCGCCATCACCTTGTCCTTGGCATAGCGCTGGTTGCCGCCAAAAATCTCATCGCCGCCATCACCGGCCAGCATGCAGCGCATGCCCAGGCGCTTGCCCAATTGCGCACAGGCCAGGGTAGGAATGGCGGACGCGTTGCCGAATGGCTGGTCATAGGCATCGAGCACCGTATCCAGCAATTGCAGTGCGCGGGTTCGGTCAACGGCGTCAAAATGCGGGGTCGCGCCACAGGCGTCGGCGGCGAGCCGGGCGTAGGCCATCTCGTCGTACCCCGCCTCGGCAAAGCCGATTGAACAGGTGCTGACCGGAGCATCCGGATCTTGTTGCCGCAGGATGCTGACAATACTGCTGCTGTCAGTGCCGCCGCTGAGAAAACAACCCCAATCGCGCTTGCCGGCTGGCCGGTAGGCATGCACGCTGGCGATGATGTGTTCGCGCAGTTGCGAGCGCAGTTGCTCGCTGTTGCCACGCAGATCTTCCGGATAATCAGGCAGGTAGTAGCGCTCGCAGCGCAGTGCGCCGTGCTGCCACTGCATCCGGGTACCGGGCTCGAGCTTTCGTATCTGCCGGCAAATGGTCAGTGGTGCCGGCACCACGGCAAAATTGAGGTAGTGATAGATCGCTTGCAGATCTGGTTCGCGCTGGCAGCCGGGGGCGCCGAGCAGCAAACGCAGATCGCTGGCGATGGCGAAATGCGCGCCATCGCGATACCAATACAACGGCAGCGTGCCGAAATGATCGGTAAACGCAGTCATTGCGCCGCTGCGTGGATTCCACACTACTTGTGCAAATCGGCCGCGCCAATTGCGCTGGAGAACCTGTGCCGAATCGGCATGGCTGGCACCGTCAGCCAGATCCCCTTGAATCAAATCGGCCAACGCCAGCCAATGCCGACCATCGGCGACACGCTGCGACGCGACAGCGCCTCGCACCGCCAGCACGGGTGCGTCCGGCTCGTCAGCCAGCATCTGAAAGCCGGAAATTGCGCGCAACCACGCACGTGCCTCGGGTCCGGATGCGAGCACAAAATCAGCCGTGATGCTGGCCGAGCAGGGGCGAGACGTGTCATTCATGCGTGGCTGCTTTTTCGGGCTTGTGGTGGGACTGGTGCAATCGTGTCGTTGCCTGGGTGTGCCGGCGGGCAACCCGTGATGCAGCGCTCGTAAACCGATTGCGTGGCCGCCACCAGCGCCGTGGTCGAGTACTGGCGCTCGGCACGCGAACGGGCGTGCGCGGACAAACGTTTGCGCAAAACCGGATCGCGCACCAGGCGCGCAATGCACTGCGCCAATGCCGCGCGGTCATCGGCGGGAAACAGCAGACCGGTGCGCTCGTGCTGCACCAGTTCCACGCTGCCACCCACTGCCGATGCAATCACTGGGCAGCCTGCGGCCATTGCTTCCAGCAGGGCATTGGACAAGCCTTCGTGGTACGACGGCAAAATCAAAAAATCGGCGGTCTGCATCAACGACGTGGCATCGTTACGCTCGCCAAGGCAGACCACCTGAGTGCTGATTCCGAGCGCGTGAGCTTGCGCTGTCAGTGCGTCGCGCAGTGGGCCATCGCCCGCCAGTGCCAGCCAGGGCCTGCTCGCCGCGGGTAGTGCGGCGATGGCATCGAGCAAGCAAGCCACGTTTTTTTGTTCGACCAGTCTGCCCACGAACAACGCCAACAAGCGGTCGGCCGGCACACCGATCTGCGCGCGCAGCGCGCGCTGGTGATGGCGTGGCATCGGTTCGGGCAACACCACGCCATTGCCGATTACATCGATCGACCCGCGTTCATGGCCGCTCAGTTGCGCGGCAACCTCGGCGCCTGCGGCTGAATTGGAAATCATAGCAGCACTGCGCGACATCACCCATCGCTTGAGCCGCCAGAATCCCTTTGACTCATGCGAATATAGCCCGCGTATCGAGCCAACCAGCGGCGGCGGGCGGCGCATCAGCGCCAATGCCAGCAATGTCCAGAACTCGGCGGTCAGCGAAAAGGCGTGAATGATGTCGTAGCGTCCAGTGCCCAACACCCCCCGTAACGCGAGGAAAAATCCCGGATCGATACGTCGGCGTTTTGGCACGTGGTGTACCGGCACGCCGGCCTGTTCAAGGGTGTCGATCAGAAACGAGCGCTCGCGGAAATACACCAGCTCGGGTTGCCAGCGGCTGCGGTCGAGGCTGCTGAGCAAATGCGCAACCTGGCGCTGACTGCCGCCGACCTCCATTTCATCGATCACCACCAACAGGCGTTTAGCGCGCATGGACGGCCTCACTCATCAGATGGTGAAGCCTGCGGGCCTCCGCGCGCGCATCAAACTGGAGCTCGACATGGCTTCGTGCGGCGATGGCGAGCCGTCGCCGCAATCCGCCATCTGCGAACAGCGATTGCAGCGCGTCGGCCATTGCCACCGGGTCACGTGCGGCCACCACCAGGCCGGTGACCTGATCCTCGACCAGTTCGGGAATGCCCGATACGTCGGTGCTGACTACCGTGCAGCCAGCAACCATCGCTTCCATCAATGCCACCGGAATGCCGTCGCGGTTGCCGTCGGCTGCAACCTGACAGGGCAACGCAAAAATGGCCGCATCGCGCAAAGCGGCTTGCACCGCTTCCTGTGGCAACGCGCCAACCCATGCAACGCGTTCAACGATGCCGCATGCTCGCGTCTGTGCTTCCAGCGCGGCGCGCAGCGGCCCTTCGCCAATCACAGTGCAGCGGTACTCGATGTTGCGCAGGCTCAATTGATGCAGCGCTTCGATCAGCACATCAAAACCCTTGATTGGATCGAGGCGGCCAACGGCAACGATATGCCGTTCGTTGCGCCCATCCAGTTCGCACGCGATGCGCCGCCAATCGACGCCGCAATGAACCACGGCGAGTTTGCTCGCCGCGCCGTCACCAACCCGTTGCGATAGCCACTGCACATTGAATCGAGAAATAGTCACTGCCAGCGCCGCCTCGTCAATTTTGCGCGCCAGCAGTTGATGCTCAAGGAAGATGTCGTGCGCGTGGCAGGTGAAGCTGAAATGGCGACCGGTGATGCGTGCCAACGCCCAGGCGACGGTGGAGGGGTAGGTAGCCCAATGCGCGTGGATCAGTTGCGGATCAAATGCGGTCAACCAGCGCAATTGCTGCAATCCGCGAAAAAGCGCCACCAGCGATTTCAGCATGGCGGTGGGAGTGCGCCACATATCCGCAACGATCGCAGCGAAACACGTCAATGACGTCCACGGATGACGCAACACGCTCGCCGTGGCAGAAAGCACCCCGTGCATACCCAGGTCGGGGTAATGCGCGCGTTCGAACAGGGCTTTGGCATCCCACTGCACCAGTTTTTCGCACGCTGGTTTGAGCGACAGGATGCGCACATCGACACCGTCAGCGATCAGTGTCTGGATTTCGCGCACGATGAACGTCTCCGACCAGCACGGAAACAGCGAAACAACGTACAGAACACGCGCAATGGGCGGTGCGCTCGTCATTGCGAAGCCTTTTCCAGTCGGGTGACGGGCCACAGGTAGCCATCGCGATTGCGTAGATAATCGATCAGCGCCCGTGCCGCGCTGAGATTCAGGCTGAAAAAAGCACTGGCCAGGCGCACCGGCGCCAGCGCCATGCTGGCCGGCAACCAGCGGCTGAGGGCAACCAGCGCATAGCTGGCCAACTGACCGGCAAACAGCAGCGCGTAAACCGGGCCATCCAACAGCAACATGGCATTGCTGGCGAATGCGATCAGCAACAACCAGGGTGCCAGCAAGCGCAGCCACTTGTGGCCCCAAAGGCGCCACACCAGAGGATGCGCGCCCGGCACGGCGAGTTGCGGCCAGCGATGCAGCAACTGGAAATTTCCCGCCAGGGTGCGGCGTTTACGATGCTGCTCGGCTTGAACATCACTCGCGGCCTGATCAAATGCGTGGGCAGTCGGCACGAACACCACCCGCAAGCCCCGGCTCGCAATGCGCAGCGGAATCCACATATCGTCCAGAATCAAGCCCGCGGGTACCGCCGGCAGCGCACTGCGTCGTGCTGCATACAGGGCGCCGGTGACTCCCACCAGCGAGCCGCTGGCCGATTCCATGCGGCGGATCAGTTTTTCGTAACGCCAGTAAGCATCTATTCCCTTGCCATAACCGCGCGCGCCTTGCAGCACGAGTTCACCACTTGCCGCGCCGACAGTGGGGTCGGCAAAAACCGCCGCCAACGCACGTGCGGCATTGGCATCAAGGCGCTGACGGACATCGGTAAACAACACCAACTCGCGATCCATGGCAGGCAACGCGCGGCCGATGCACGCCGCTTTGCCGCGCCGCTCGGCATCGGCGATCACGCGCACGCGGGGGTCGGGGTTGGCGCGCAACAGGGCTTCGGTGTTGTCGTCGCAGCCATCACACACAATAGTGACGCGCAGGTATTCGTGCGGATAGTCCAGTGCCAGCAGATTGGCCTGCTTGGCGAGAACCCATTCGGCACCGTTGTGCACGATCAGCAGCACGTCGATCGACGGCGTGGTGTTGTGCGCCTGTAAGGGGCGTGGGCGCAACCACGCCATGCACGCCATCAGCAGCGGATACCCTGCGTAGGCAAACAACAGCAACGATAACGATGTCCACAACAGCGCG
>PFJA01000074.1:0-5770 GCA_002782905.1 Lysobacterales bacterium CG_4_10_14_3_um_filter_64_11 | reverse complement strand
AGGCGTGCGCGGGTCCGTTCATACAATGCGTTGCCAAGCGTGCGCTTGGCCGCAGCCAGCGCGTGGTAGCGCAGTTGCAGGCGGAGCAGGGCGGAACGTTTGCCGCTGAGCCAACGCGATACCGTGGCGGAATCGCAGCGTGCCGTCACCGCCAGGCGCGGCAGAATCGTGCGCTCATCGTGCGCGCGCAGACGCCCCGGATGCGACGCAAACACCCGTGCATATCCGCACTCCCGGGCGATTGCCAGCAAATTACCCGGTACTCGCCCGCCGGGTGGCGCCAACAGGCTTACCGGAGTGCCAACGCGGTCTTCAATTTCCATGCGTGCCGCATACAGCGATTCACGCAGGCGCTTTGGCGAGAGGTCGGTCAGAAACTGATGGTCGTAACCGTGCGACTGAATCGACATGCCGGATGCCGACATTTCGCGCAAATCCGACCAATCGACAAATCCCGGATGCCCGACGCTCGCCGGATTGATGAAAAAATCCGCACGCATGCCGAACTCGCACAATGCTGGCAGCGCCACCCGATGATTGCTCACATGGCCGTCATCGAACGTGATCAGCGCCCCCGCGCCTGCATGTGACTCAAGCCAGTCGCGCGCACTGATGCCGCCGCCGGTCTGTGCAGCTATCTGCGCCAGATGCTCGCGGAAGAATGCCTCGCTCAGGGTGTAATGGGGGTCCTGACCACGCGCATCGACGCCAGACAATGCGTGATACATCAGCGCCACGCTCGGGCGCGGCGGTGGCTTCAAGGTGGGCTCGCTATCCATACCGTTCATGGCAATCACCGGCGCCAGATCACATCGATGAAAATCTGGTTCTCGTTGTAGCTTTGCAGGCGATCGACGCTGTTGCGTTCGCGCCGCTGTGTGCCAAGCCGTGCCAGCCAGTGGCGGGTAACTTCCTGCGCCAGGGTCAGTTGCACGGAGTAATCGCGATCGACCCGGCGATCGACGGTAGCGAATCGTCGCCGCTCGTAAACCACCTGTGCGCCCAGGGTGAGGCGCGGACGCAGGCGCACATCGGCAGCGGCGAAACCGCCGCGACTGCTCTGATCCGGCGTCAACGCATCCTGATAGGTGATGCGCTGGTAGTAGGGACTGGCTTGCGCGCTCCAGCGCTCGCCGGCATAGCGATAGCCCGCCGCGATACGGGTCTGGCGGAAAACCTCGGCATTGGCCAGCAATTCGGCGTTGCTGAGGGTAGCGATGATCGGGCCATCGACCAGGCTGGCACGCGATGCCACGTCGCCCGCTGCATCGGCAAACTCGTAATCGATGTTCGCACTCAGGGTGCTGCGGCTGCCGATGGCCCATTCGAGCTTGGCGCGCAGCAAGGGGGCGGAGTCGTTGGATCGGCCATCATCGCGATTGAGCCGGGAGTAGCCCAGATCGACACCCAGGGTGAGGCGTTCACGCTCTTCATCGTATGAGGCAAACGCATCGTAGCGCTGGTAATCCACCGATTGCGCACGGTCAAAGGTCACCTGCGACACTTCAGCGTTTATCCCCGCATGCCGTGAGGGATCAATGTCACGCAACAGCCGTGCCGCCGCAGCATAACGATCGCCATTGAATTCCTTGGTCTTCTCGGCCCAGGTGTTGCTGTATCGCAATTCAGCTTGCACGCGCGTCACCTCGCCAAGGCGTGCAAAAAATCGTGGCCCTGCGGTGAATACGTTGACCTGCTGCTGATTGCCCGGAGTGAAGGCGGTGAGCACATCGGTGGGCTGGCTACTCAGGTAGTCCTCGACCACGAAATGCAGCCGCTGCGGCGCCAGCGCCCACTGCAACTGACCGGCAAACTCGCTGCGCGACTCGTTACTGAATGTGTCGTCGAGATAATCCAGATACTGGTATTCGCCACGCGCTTTCAGATTCAACACCGAGCCCGCCTGCACAACGTCGAACCGCAACGTCGGCGACAGCACCGTTTCGTCCACGGTATCGGTGTTGCTCAGCCCGATGTTGTTGCTGCTCAGCGTTGACAGGCCAATCTGGTAATCGACGTCGACCGCTGCGGCTGGCCACGCCAGCGCCAAAAGCAATGCCGAAGCGAGCACCGCCAATCGCCCGTGGTCGCGTGATTGCATTGATTCGCCTCGCATCTCACACCCCCTCGTTGAACACCACGCCAGCAAACTTGCCGGGGTCGAAATTGGCGGCCGCCTGGGCAATGGCCGCAGGCGTGTCGCGGCCGTAACCGGCAACCAGCACGACCACATCGGCCAGCTCGGCAAGAATGCGAGCGTCCGGCCCGCCACGTACGGGTGGGCTGTCAAGAAATATGTAGCGGTCGGGATAGCGGCTGCGCAGTGAATCAATCAACAGCCGCATGCGCACCGAAGTGAAATATTCGGTACCAATCTCCCGCGTCTTTCCGGCGGGAAGCACGCGCAGGCGCGGTACGCCGGTCGGGTAGAGCGCGTCGGCTATCTGAGCCTGATCGGCCTCCAGCAGATCGATCAATCCACCGTGTTCCGGATCGATCTGCAGGGTGAGGTGTTGCGTTGGATGGCGCAGGTCACAATCGATCAGCAATGCGCTTTTTGCTTCATCAAACGCCATGGCAGCAGCAAGGTTGCGCGCCACGAAGCTGCCGCCACTGCCGCGGCTCACCGATGCCACCATGGTGACAAAATTGCCGCTCGCCATGGTCAACAGGCGGGTGCGCAATTCGCGGAATGCTTCGACACTCACCTTGGCGTCGCTGCTGCGATGGATCAGCGATCGCGCATCCATCTGCACCGGCGTGAGCGCTGTTTGCTGATCCATGCGCGCGATCGAACGCCCCGGCGGCACGTGCGGATACTCACGCGCGGACGCAGCCTGCGATTTGACGGGTTCGTCATTCATAGCGTATGCGTCAGCTTGAGCGTGAATACAAGAAAGTAGGCGATTGGTACGGTCGCGACCAGCACTGCCGCCATCGCTATCCTGCGGGTGGTGCGTGAGCGCTGCACACGTGTGCGATACGAGGGAACCGAACCCAGCAAAGGAAGTCCTGCTTCGCGCTCGATGCGCAACGCGGAACGTACGCGCGGATCGAACTTGATCAAGCCAAACAACAACGCCAACGGTGTGGCAATTGCCAACAGCAGGCCCGCGCTGGCAACATGCAGCAGGCGCAAGCCACTGGGACGCAGCGGCACCGTGGCCGGCTCCTGGATGCGGAAGCTGAGCCCACGCCGTTCGGCATCGAGATTCATCGAAACCCGCGCGTTTTCGCGGCGCTTGAGCAAATCCTGATACAGGTCGCGGTTCACTTCGTAATCGCGGGTGAGCTCAGCCAGCGAACTTTCCGATGCGGCAATACGACCGCTGCGTTCGATTTCCTGTGCCAGCATGGTCTCACCGGTGGCAATGCGCGACAGGGCCGCCGCACTGCGGCTGCCGACATCGGCGAGCTTGCTCTTGAGTTCGCCGTACAGCGGGTTATAGGACGCCGAGCCATCAAGAACGGTTGGCGCATCGGTCAGCCGCGTCTGCGCACGTTCATCTTCACGGCGCAGGTCTTCCTGCAGGTCAGCAATCTGATGTTGTGTGCGAACCACGTCCGGGTGCTGTTCGGTATAGTTGAGCAACAAGCGGTCACGTTCGCTTTGCAACTCCGCCAGCCGCGCCCGGAACTGGCCGGCACGGGTTTGCACCATCGATATCTCGCTTTCACCACTGAGCTGCGAGCGCAGCGATGCTTCGGTAGATTGCAGGTCCACCAGCTCCATGCGTGAGGTTTCGATCTGCCGTCGCAACTCGCCGATCCGTGCATTGACATCGGCATCGATGCCGGGGCGGGCGTCCGGATTCTCGCGCCGATAACGCTCCAGATTCGCCTCCGCCTCAGTCAGCTTGGCGTGGTATTGCCGCACCTGCGAGTCGATGAACTCATAGGCGTCGCGGCTCTCGCGCTCCTTGGTAGCCAAGCTCTCATTGATCACCAACTCGGCAAACTTTTCGGTTACCACGAACGCTCGCTTGGGATCGGGATCGGTGTAGGTGATCTGGATCAGGTTCGGGCGTGGGTTGGAGATATCGGTTCGATCGGAAATCCGTTCGCTCAGCTTGTCTCGCTCCAGCGCACTCGGTTGTTCCGCGAGCCAGCCGCCGGCTTCCAGTATTTCATTCATGACCTTGCGGCTGAACGCCACTTGCCGCGCGATACCGGCGCGATTGACCACGCCGGTCGGAACGGCCCGCCCTTCCATCAATGGGCCGATGATGTTGCTCTGCTCGACCAGAATACTGGTGGTTGCCGAGTAGCGCTTGGGCAATGCAATCCCCAGCGCCAGCGTGCTCAGTGCAAGCAGCGCAAAAATCGCCGCGATCAACACCATGCGTCGGCGTGATTCTTCCAGCGCAACCGGCAACACGCTGAGCAATGAAGACTGGCTTTCAATGATGGGCCAGTCGCCCGCGCTTTGGTTCATAGCACCCGTTCCGGTACCGTAATCACATCGCCAGGCGCTACCTGGAAGTTGGTCGACAGATCGCCGCGACTGAGAATCCGGTCGAGACGCACGGCATAACTGCGGCTGCCATCACCAACTTTGCGATACAGCGCGGAGCGATCGGGCGCAGCGAACTCGGTCAACCCGCCGGCCGCCAACACCGCATCGAGCACGGTCATGCCCTGGCGAAACGGAATCGACACCGGCTGTCGCACGGCGCCGGTTACCCGTACGCGTGAGAGGTATTCGTGACTGCGCAGGTCGGTGAGGATGACCGCTACTTGGGGGTCGCGGACATAGGTAGCCAGCCGTTGCTGGATTTCTTCGGCCACCTGCGACGGGGTGCGGCCACCGGCTGCGACATCGCCAATCAATGGCACCGAGATCATCCCGTCCGGTCGCACCGGCACCGTGATGCCCAACTCCGGGTTGCGCCACACCGACACCTGCACGACGTCATCGACGCCAATTTGATAGGCGGCCACCGCCGCCGTCGTCGGTGCCGGCGGCGCGCCGGCCGAGCGGGTTCCGGTGGACGCGCAGGCACCCAGCAACACCGCCAGACACAACACGCCAAAAGCACGAATCAGTCGCATGAGTTTCTCCCCAGGAGGCATCAAAAAGAACGCGGATCACATCGCGTTCCGGCCACTGCTGGAGACGTTGAGTGGCGCGCAGGTAGCCTCAAACGCGGTAGAACGCGCGGTACCAGGCAACGAAGCGGGAAATGCCTTCGGCAATCGGCGTGGCCGGTGTGTAACCGGTGTCACGTTGCAACGCTTCGACGTCGGCAAAGGTGTCCGGCACGTCGCCCGGTTGCAGTGGCAGCAGGCGGCGTTCCGCCTTGCGGCCGAGGCATTGTTCCAGCAGTTCGATGTAACGCAGCAACTCCACTGGCTGGTGGCTGCCGATGTTGTAAACCCGATACGGTGCGGCCGAACGCGCCGGGGTGGGCGAGGGCGGGTCGTAGTCCGGGTCGGCTTGCGGCACGCGGTCGAGGGTGCGGATCACGCCCTCGACGATGTCGTCGATGTAGGTGAAATCGCGGCGGTGATGACCGTTGTTGAACACGTCGATCGGTTCGCCAGCGAGAATCTTGCGCGTGAACAGGAACAGCGCCATGTCCGGCCGGCCCCACGGCCCGTAAACCGTGAAGAAACGCAGTCCGGTGGTTGGCAGTCCAAACAAATGGCTGTAGGTGTGCGCCATCAGCTCGTTGGCTTTCTTGGTGGCTGCGTACAGGCTCACCGGATGGTCGACCGGGTCTTCGACCGAGAATGGCAATTTGCGGTTGGCGCCATACACCGAGCTGGA
>PFJA01000073.1 GCA_002782905.1 Lysobacterales bacterium CG_4_10_14_3_um_filter_64_11 | reverse complement strand
GACGCTGGATGTGGCGTGTTCAAAGGTTCCCAAAGGAAAGCCAAAGCCATTCTTGATTCACGCGGAACCACAAGCGCCGCAAACAACAACGCTGCGCCCTTTGCGGACGGCTGTTTGGTTTGCCTGATTGCCGCGCTGCCGCGATACCAACATCGTTTGCAAACTCACGCCCGCTCGGCCGCAAATGCCATCACATCGTGAATGTTGTCGGTGCCCAGCATCGCCATCAACAGACGATCAACGCCCACTGCAACGCCGGCGCACGCCGGCAGGCCGGCATCGAGCGCGGCAATGAACGCCTGATCGATGGGGATCGGGCGCTCGCCCCGGCGTTGGCGGACGTCGGCATTGGCCGTGAACCGCTCGCGCTGTTCGGCCGGGTTGATCAGCTCGTGATACCCGTTGGCGATCTCCAGTGGCCCGAGATACAACTCGAAGCGCTCGGCAACCGACGGGCTATCCGGACGAATCCGCGCCAACGCGCACTGGCTCGGCGGGTAGTCGTAAACCAGCAACACGCGGTTGCTCGGCAAGGCCGGCTGGATCAGATGTGTCATCAGCAGATCGAGCCAATCATCACGGCCGAGCCCCGTTGCGTCGATGGCGTAAACCGCCAGCGGTGCGCGCAGCGCATGATCGGAGTCGGTAAACGGATCAATGCCGAGGGTGCTGCGATACAGATCGCGGAAACTGATTTCGCGCACCGAGGTGCGCCGGCCCGACAGCGCCATCGCCGCCTGCACCAAGTCCGCGGTTTCTTCCATCAGCCGGCGATGGTCCCAGCCGACCCGATACCACTCCAGCAGGGTGAACTCGGGATTGTGGCGGCGCCCGGCCTCGCCATCGCGAAACACCCGCCCCATTTCGAAACAATCGCCCAAGCCGGCAGCAACCAGTCGCTTCAGTGCGAACTCCGGCGAGGTACGCAGCCAGCGCCGGCCGGACGGCATCTGCGGCAGGTTTACCGTCAGGGTAAGGCTTTGTATGTTCGGATCGGGATTGCCAGCGCGTGAAAGCACCGGCGTCTCCACCTCGATCACCGCGCGCTCAGAAAAAAAGCGTCGAATCATCGCGTACAAACCGGCACGCTGCTTGAGTGCGGCCAGGCTCGCGCTGGGTTGCCAGTCAGTCATCGCTGTCTCCCAATTGTGCCAACAAGCGTGCTTCGTCCCAGACCACGATGCCGAGCTCGCGCGCCTTGGCGAGTTTGCTGCCCGCCGATTCACCGGCGACCACGATATCGGTGTTCTTCGACACGCTACCGGAAATCTTCGCGCCCAACGCTTCCAGCCGCGCGCCGGCCTGATCGCGGGTCATGCTGGTCAATGTGCCGGTCAATACGATGGTCTTCCCAGCCAGCGGCGCCGCCACCACGACCGGTTGTGTCGGCACGCTGGCGCGCAGCGTTTGCATCTGCGCCGCCACACGCTGCAATCGCGGCCACCACTGGCTGTCGCCGCGCAACGCGGTCAGAGCCTGCGCCGCAACGGCACCCAGCCACGGCAGCAGCGCGCCCTCGCCCGCGGCGCCAAGTTCATCGAGGGTAGTTGCACGCTCCGCCAGTCGCTCGATTGAGGTATCGCCCAAGCCGGCGAGTGGCGCACCCAGCATCTTGGCCGCGCGCAACAGCTGCGCGAAGTCAAGGTTGGCGGCCAATGCAGCCGACAAATGCCCGCTCGCCTGCGGTTTCACGCCAGCCGCCAACAGCGCATCGATGACACCTTGATTGTGCGGCTCGGCGAAAAACGCGGCAATCGACAGCGCCACTTTCGGGCCGATATCGGGCACTGCCAGCAACAGCAATGCGTCGGCGTGGCGGATGCTGTCCAGACTGCCAAAGCCGCGCGCCAATGCCTTCGCGGATTCCTCGCCGATCTGCAAGATGCCCAGCGCAAAAAGCAAGCGCTCGAGCGTTGCGTGACGGCTGTGGTCGATCGCATCGAGCAGGTTTTGCGCCCATTTGCTGGCGACTTTCCCCGCTTTGCTCTTCTGCGGTGTGGTGCCGTCGCGGGCATCGACAGCCTGCTTCATGCGCAGCAGATCGTCAAGCGTGAGGCGGTACAAATCGGCGACCGAATGAACCAGTTCCAGATCGACCAAGTCCTCGATGATGCGCTCGCCGAGGCCATCGATATCCATCGCGCGACGCGAGGCAAAGTGCATGATGGCCTGCTTGCGTTGCGCCGGACAAAACAGGCCGCCGCTGCAGCGGCTTGCCGCTTCATCAGCGCGGCGCAGTACCGCCGAACCACAGGCCGGGCATTGCGTTGGCATCTGGAATGCGCCATGAACCGGATCGCCATCGGCATTGTTCGGGCGCCGTTCGCGCAACACCGACACCACTTCCGGGATCACATCGCCGGCACGACGCACGATGACGGTATCGCCTACCCGCACCTCCAGGCGCGCGATCTGGTCGGCATTGTGCAAGGTGGCATTGGTGACCGTGACTCCCGCTACCCGCACCGGCGCCAGCCTCGCCACCGGTGTCAGCACGCCGGTACGGCCCACTTGCACATCGATGGCTTGCACGGTGGTGAGTTCTTCCAGCGCCGGAAACTTGTGGGCGATGGCCCAGCGCGGTGCGCGTGCGACAAAACCCATGCTGCGCTGCTGCGCGTAGTTATCGAGCTTGTAGACCACACCATCGATGTCGTAAGGCAGACGCTCGCGCAGCGCACCGATTTTTTTGTAGTAGCGCAGCAACCCTGCGCTACCACGCGCGGTATCGCCCTCGGGCGGCACCGGAAATCCGAGCCCACGCAGCCGTTGCAGCGTCTGCGAGTGGCGCGCGGGCAAATCAAAACCTTCATGCACGCCCAGCGCATAGGCAAAAAACGCCAGCGGCCGCTGCGCGGTAATCGCCGGATCGAGTTGCCGCAGCGAGCCTGCGGCACCATTGCGTGGGTTGGCCAATGGCTTCTCACCATGCGCGAGCGCCCGCTCGTTGAAGTTTGCAAAGCCGGCGCGCGGCATGTACACCTCGCCGCGCACTTCCAGCAGCGTTGGTGCAACGCCGCGCAAACGCAGCGGTATCGCGCGGATGGTGCGAACATTGGCGGTGACGTCTTCGCCGCTGGCGCCATCGCCGCGCGTCGCCGCCCGCACCAATGCACCGTGCTCGTAGCGCAGACTGATCGCCAGACCATCGAGCTTTGGCTCGACCGAAAACAACGGTTCGCCATCGCCGGTCTGCTCGACGATACGGCGCACGAAGGCGTGTACCTCGTCATCGCTGAACGCATTGCCGAGCGACAGCATCGGCAACTCGTGCACCACCTCGGCAAACTCCGCCGCCGGTCGGTCGCCCACCCGCTGGGTGGGTGAGTCGGCTGTGATCAGCTCGGGATGCTGCGCTTCCAACACCTGCAACTCGCGCAGCAGGCGATCAAACTCAACATCGGGGATGCTCGGTGCATCGAGCACGTGATAGCGGTAATTGGCATCATCGATGCGATGCCGCAGCTCGGCCGCACGCTGCTCCGGGGTGGCCGCAGATGACGGTGGGTGAGCGGGTTGCGACGGCATTAGCGAAAGCCTTGCGCCTGCTCGGCCTTGCGGTCGTAACTGCGCAGGTCCTCGCGGATATGGCCGATGCCCTGCCGCCCCAGCGCGTTGCGATCGGCATCGAGCACCATGGCACCCAGCAACTCCGCCATCCGCTGCGCGGTCTGCAACATCATGTCCCACGCATCCAGTGCCGACAACGGGCCGGGCAAGGTCATGAAAAAACTGACCCCTGGCGTTTGCAATTGCGTGATGGAGGCCATCTCGAAATGCCCTGGCGCAAGCATGTTGGCAACACTGAACACCGGTGCCAGTTCGGGCTTGCCATCGACCATGCGATGAAAAATATCCCTGTGCCCGAATACCAGGCCCACCTTCTCTGCCGCCACCACCACATCGCTACCGGCCAGGGTTTCGCCTTCGCGCGCCGCCACGTAAACCGTGACGATGCGATCAAAACGGGCATCGACACGCTTGCCATACGCGGACGCGGACGCGGCGCCGTACTCGGCAGCAGCTGCGGCGACCGGCGCCGCCGCATGGCCAGGCTCGGCATCGGGCAATGGTGCGTCGGACAACACCGGGTCGCGGCGAGTGCCATTGCGTTCGCGACGCCGGGCAGCGTCGTCCTCACTGCGGCCACGGCCGGTGAAATAAATCACCGCCAGCACAATAAGCCCGGCGACGAGCAGGATCAGGCGCAGCAGGTTGGCATCAGACATGGCAGCTCCTCAGGCCGCGCCAGCGAGGCGCGCGGCCTCGGCCAGATCGACCGAGACCAGACGCGAAACACCCGGCTCGCGCATGGTCACGCCGGACAGTTGTTGCGCCGATTCCATGGTGGCCTTGTTGTGGGTGACGAACAGGAATTGCACCTGCTCGGACATTTCCTTGACCAGCGCACAAAAGCGGCCGACGTTGGCTTCATCCAGTGGCGCATCGACCTCATCGAGCAGGCAGAACGGCGCCGGGTTGAGGCGGAAAATCGCGAACACCAGGGCAACCGCGGTAAGCGCCTTCTCGCCGCCGGAAAGCAACGAGATGCTGCTGACACGCTTGCCCGGTGGCCGCGCCATGATCGCAACGCCGGCATCGAGCAGATCATCGCCGGTAAGTTCCAGGTAGGCATGGCCACCGCCGAACAAGCGCGGGTAAATCTCCTGCACGCCAGCATTGACCCGATCGAAGGTGTCCTTGAATCGGCCACGGGTTTCCCGGTCGATCTTGCGGATCGCCGACTCCAGGGTTTCCAGCGCCGAGGTCAGGTCCGCTTGTTGTGCGTCGAGGTAGGCCTTGCGCTGCGACTGTTCGTTGAACTCCTGGATCGCGGCGAGATTGACCGGTTCAAGACGATGGATCTTGCCCTCGAGGTCGCCCAACGCCTTGGTCCAGGATTCGACATCCGCCTGTGTGGGCAGCGCCACCAGCACCTCGTCCATCACCTGCTCGACACTGGCCACGGCATCGACCAATTGTTGCGCGTGCAACGCCAGCGACTGCTCGTTCAAGCGTAGCCGGGCAATGGCTTCGCGGCGCAGCAGCGCCTGCTGATCGCGCTGTTGGCGAACCTGTTCATGGCGACGCAACTCGCCTTCCACAGCGTCCACCGCTGAGCGCGCTTGTGCCAACTGCTTGTCCACCGCGATGCGTTGCTCAAGCCCGTGCTGACGTTCCGCATCCAACGTCTGAATCGGCGCATCGCACTGCGCCAGTTGTGCAGCCAGACCATCGCAACGCGTCTGCAACTGCTCACCTTGAAGGTGCATGCGCGCCAGCGATTGCTCCAGCGAAGTGTTCTGCGCACGCAATGCCTGCACGCTCAGTGCCAGTGCGTGTGTCGCCTCGCTGGCTTCGTGGGCAGCAGTGCGTGCGTCGTCGCGTTGTTCGCTGAGCGCGCGGCGCTCGCCATCCAGGCGCTGGCGGTCTCCTTCCAGTTCGCCCATGCGCGCCAACGCGTGCTCAAGCGCGCCACGTGCGGTACTCGCCTGCAATTGTGCTTCACTCGCGCTGTTGGCCAACTGCGTCAACTCGGAATCGATGTGCGCTATACGCTGCTGTGCCGACTCCAGCCGGCCACTCTGACTCTGCATCTGCCCCGCCAACTCCGACACCGAGCGATGCGCAAGGTAGACGCTGCGCTGGGCATCCTCGCGTTGCTGTTCGGCATCGGCCAACTGCTGACGCAAGTGCGCCAATTCATCGCCAAGCTGGGTTTCGCGCGCGCCGAATTGCGACAGATCGACGCGCAGTGACTGGATCTCGCGCTCGCGCGCCAGCGCGCCTTGCTGCGCTTCGCCGGAACGCACCGCCCGCAACCAGCCAGCAGCCATCCACTCACCGGCACGGGTGATTACCGCCTCGCCAACGGCCAACGAGGGCACCCGCGCGCGCGCGGTGGCCAGGTCATCGGCCAGATAAATGCCGGCCAGCAGGCGGCGAATGGCATCAGGCCCACGCACCTTGCTCGCCAGCGAGTCAGCCGCAACGGTCAGCTCGCCGGTCGCTTGCGATACCAGCGCCACGCGCCCGGCATCGAGTGTGGCAAGGGCCTCGGCACACGCTTCGGACGATTCGACCACCACCGCTTCGAGCAGCACGCCGAGCACCGACTCCACTGCAGTTTCCCATCCCGGCGCAACGCTCAGCAACGCGCCAAGCCGCTGCGCATCGGCCAGGCCCTGTGCGTGCAGCCACGCCAGCGCGGCGCTTTGTTCCTGCCCCAGTGCCGCGTGCTGCAAGGCTTCCAGCGAAGCCAGGCGGCCACGCGCCGCTTGCTGCTGTTTGCGCAATTCCGCCAGTTCGGATTGCGCGTTGCGCTGCCGTTCGAGCAGCGCCGACTGTGCCTGCTTGCGCTGTTCCAGTTGTGCGGCAAGGGTTTCGACATCGGCGCGCTGGCGCTCAAGTTCTGCGGTCACTGTGCCAAGCGTTTGCGCCAGCGCCGCCACATCCAGGCCACTGCGTTCACCGGCCAGGATTTCACGGCGGCGATCGGCATCCAGCATTTGCCGATCGAGGTATTCAATGCGTGTGCGCTCCACCTCGGCCGCGCGCGCCGCCTCGGACTGGGCTCGGGCATAGGCATCCCACTGCTGCTGCCACTGCGCCAACGCCGCTTCCACCTCGCGCAGCGTTTGTTGACGGTGTGCATCACTCGCCTGCAGCTCAGTCAATTGCGGTGCCTGCGCCGCAATTTGCGTCTGCACCGCAGTGCGTTGCCGACTATCGCCATCGAGATGCGCATGCAGCTGCGCGCGTGCCTGATTGGCCTCGGCAAGCGCCTGCTCAAGGCGTTGCCGAAGCTCACGCTGATGCTGCATCTGTTGTTCGATACGGGCGATATCGCCACCGACGCGATACGCTTCTGCCTGCACCTGGTTGAGGCGTTCGCGCGCCTCGCCGTCTTGCTCGCGGCACCGTTCAATCTGTGCTTCGGCCTGGCGTTGGTCGGCAACCAATCCTTCCAGAGCGGTCGCCTCGCTGCCAATCTGCTCGCGCAATGCCAACAACTCGCTTTGCAGGCGACGATATTCCAATGCCTTGAGTTGCGCGTCCTTTTCGCGATGGCTGACCTTCAGCGCCTGGTATTGCTCGGCCGCCCGTGCCTGCCGCTTGAGGTGATCGAGCTGCTTGTCGACTTCGTTGCGCACATCAGTGAGGCGTTCGAGGTTTTCCCGGGTATGACGGATGCGCGTCTCGGTTTCGCGGCGACGCTCCTTGTACTTGGAAATGCCAGCGGCTTCTTCGAAGTAGACGCGCAACTCCTCGGGCTTGGCATCGATCACCTGCGAGATCATGCCCTGCTCGATGATCGAATAACTGCGCGGGCCCAGGCCGGTACCGAGGAACAAGTCGGTGATGTCGCGGCGGCGGCAGCGGGTGCCATTGAGAAAATAGCTGGACTGGCCGTCGCGGCTGACCGTGCGCTTGACCGAAATCTCGCCATAGCCGGCATACTCGCCGCCGACCTGGCCATCGGCATTGTCGAACACCAGCTCCACCAACGCCTGGCTGACCGGTTTGCGCGCCGAGGAACCGGCGAATATCACATCGGTCAGATTGTCGCCACGCAGCCGGCTGGCCGAGCTTTCACCCATCACCCAGCGCACCGCATCGATGATGTTCGATTTGCCGCAGCCGTTGGGCCCGACCACCCCGGTCATGTTGCCGGGCAGATGCAGCACGGTGGGATCGACAAACGACTTGAAACCGGAAAGTTTGATAGTGGAAAGGCGCATGGTTCCTGCGATCGGGCGGGCGCACGGCAAGGCGCTGTGGATTGGATTTCAGGTAACTTGCAGCGGCATGCAAGATGCCGAGTATAACGGGGAACCGATTACCCGGTGGCGGCTTCGTGCGGGGTCTGTGCACGGATACTCAACGCATGGATATCGGTTTGCATCAGCTCGCCCAGGGCCGCATAAACGCGGCGATGACGGGCCAGTGGCGCCAGCCCGGCAAACCCGTCGCTGACGATCATCACGGTAAAATGACCGCGCCCATCGCGGGCACCGGCATGGCCGGCATGCTTGCCGCTGTCATCGACCACGGTCAGTACGGTGGGTGCCAAAGCCACCTGCAAGGCGCTGCGAATGCGCTCGACCCGGGTCACGGCAGTACCTTGCGAAACGCATTCACTTCGACCTGCGCGTACACGCCAGCGGCGACGTAGGGATCGGCATCGGCCCAGGCGCGCGCCGCTTCCAGCGAGTCGAACTCGGCAACGATCAAACTACCGGTAAAGCCGGCCGGCCCGGGGTCGGGCGCATCGATCGCCGGCAATGGCCCGGCCAGCAACAGGCGGCCCTGTTCAGACAGGGCCTCAAGGCGCGCCAAATGCAGTTGCCGCACGCGCTGCCGCGCCGACAGGGAGCCCGGATTATCGTGACCATGGATCATGTACCACATGCAAGAGATGCCTTTGCCGACAAAGACCGGCATCATAGCGCGATGTCCGAACGCATCCACGTCCATCCCGTCAACCCGCAGCCGCGTCAGATCGAGCGCGCGGCCGCCTTGCTGCACGCCGGCAATCTGGGCCTTTGTCCGAGCGATGCCGGCTATGCGCTGGTTTGGCGCATGGATGCGCGGCAGGCAGAAGAAAACGCGGTGCGCCTGCGTGCGCTGGACACGAAGCACCCTTTCACCGTATTCTGCACATCATTGACCGCAGCCAGCCGGCTGGGGCGACTCGACGATCAGACCTTTCGGGTGCTGCGCCGGCTCTGCCCAGGGCCGTACACCTTCATCCTGCCGGCCGCTGCCGAATTGCCCAGACGCTTCAAGCAGGCCAAGCGCCGTGCCGTGGGGGTGCGCATCCCCGACCACCCGGTGACCAAAGCGCTGTTGGAAGCGGTCGGGGAGCCTTTGCTGACGACTACGCTGTCGCTGCCCGGTCACGATGACCTGAGCAGCCATGAAGCCGAGACGTTCGCCGACCGCCTGCCATGGGGTGTCGGTTTTTTACTCGACTGCGGTGACTGCGAACCTGGCCCGACCAGCGTGATCGATTGCACTGAGGCGGAACCAAGCATTGTGCGGGTCGGCTATCGTCCGCTCGCACTCGATTAGGCCCTGTCGCGCGTTGGCGCTGGGCCGTGAACCTGATTCGCGTTGCGATACACCCGGCCCGGAGGGGGCCATTACGCTTGAGCACAACCACCCGCATGCAACCGGCGATCACGGCCGAGCCGCTGCCCGGCCTGACTAACGGCACCACACCACCACAGCAGCAGGAGATGCCGCTGGCCATGGTGCGCGGGCAACCGATGCTGCAGATTCCGCAAGATCTGTACATCCCGCCCGATGCGTTGGAAATCATTCTCGATGCATTCGAGGGTCCACTCGATCTGCTGTTGTATCTGATCCGGCGGCAGAACCTCGATATCCTCGACATTCCGGTTGCCGAAATTACCCGGCAATACGTCGCCTACATTGAAGTGATGCAGGATTTACGCTTCGAACTGGCCGCCGAATATCTGGTGATGGCGGCCATTCTGGCGGAAATCAAATCCCGCCTGCTGCTGCCACGGCCGCCAGGCGACAGTGAAGACGAAGACGACCCACGCGCGGAATTGATTCGCCGCTTGCAAGAGTACGAACGCTTCAAGAAAGCCGCCGAAGACATCAACGCGCTGCCGCGCCTGGAGCGCGACACCAGCACGGTCAGCGCCCACGTGACCGATCGCTCGATCGTGCGCTTGCCGCCGCCGGTGGATCTGCGCGAGATGTTGTTGGCCTTGCGTGATGTGCTGCGCCGTGCCGACCTGTTCAGCCATCACGCGATCAAGCGCGAGGCGTTGTCGGTGCGCCAGCGCATGGGCGAGTTGCTGTCGCGCTTGGTCAGTGGCCAGTTCCACGACTTCACCAGCCTGTTCACGCCTGAGGAAGGGCGGCTGGGCGTGGTGGTCACTTTCCTTGCGCTGCTCGAGCTGGCCAAGGAGCAATTGATCGAGGTGGTGCAGGACAGTTCACTCGGCCCGATCTATGTCAAGACGTTGGCTGCCACGGATAACGAATGAGACCACAAACCATGGATCCACAACTGCTCAAACGCATCGTCGAAGCCGCATTGCTCGCCAGCGGCCAGCCGATGAGCGTAGCCCAGTTGCTCGCCCTGTTCCCGGAAGAGCAACCAGTGAGCAGTGGCGAGATCGGTCAGGCGCTGCATGCGCTGGCTGAGGATTGCGCGCAGCGCAGCATCGAGCTGGTCGAAGTGGCGTCGGGCTTCCGCTTGCAGGTGCGCCAGGAAATCCACCCATGGATTACCCGCCTGTGGAGCGAACGCCAGACCCGCTATGGCCGGGCAGTGCTGGAAACCCTATCGCTGATCGCCTATCGGCAACCGATCACGCGCGGTGAAATCGAACAGATCCGCGGCGTCGCAGTCAGCACGCAGGTAATCAAGACACTGGAAGAACGCGAATGGATTCGTGTGATCGGGCATCGTGACGTGCCCGGCAAACCGGCCCTGTTTGGCACCACCCGGGGCTTCCTCGATTACTTTGGCCTGAAGAGCCTCGACCAATTGCCACCATTGGCGCAGATCAACGACATTCCCGATTTGGAACCGCAACTGCCGTTGCATGCTGCCGATGAGCAACCCGAAACGCAAACGCCAGGCATCGCATTGGCGCATCTGGACAGCGAGCCAGCCACCGACCCCGAAGCTGTCACCGACATGCCGCTGGACAACGCGGATGAGGCCAGCGGCCCGGCCACCACCACTACTGAGCAACCTACATCATGACCCAACCCAAACGCCGCCTGCTTTCACTCAAGCGCGATGACAACCCGCACGCCACCCACCTCGAAGAGCGCCTGCACAAGGTGCTGGCGCAAGCCGGGCTTGGCTCGCGCCGGGCACTGGAAGAGCGTATCAGCAGCGGCCAAGTAAAGGTCAATGGTGAGGTCGCCAGCGTTGGTCAGTCGGTACACAGTGGCGACCGTATCGAACTCGACGGCAAGGTGTTCATGGCCACCGTATTGGCCGAGCCAAGCCGGGTACTGCTGTACAACAAGCCCGAGAGCGAAGTCACCACGCGTGAAGACCCCGAGGGCCGACCGACCGTATTCGACAACCTGCCTGTGCTCAAGGGCGCCCGCTGGATTGCGGTAGGGCGACTGGACATCAATACCACCGGTCTGCTGCTGCTCACCACCGATGGCGAGCTGGCACATGCGCTGATGCATCCTTCGCGCGAAATCGAGCGCGAGTATGTGTGCCGCATCCAGGGCGAAGTCGGCGAAGACATCATCAAGCGCCTGCGCAGCGGCGTGCAGTTGGAAGATGGCCCCGCCAAGTTCGACACACTCGAGCCGATCGGCGCCAGCGACAGCCATCAGTGGTTTCAGGTGGTGGTCAAGGAAGGTCGTAATCGTGAAGTCCGCCGCTTGTGGGAATCGCAGGGCGTGCAGGTCAGTCGTCTCAAGCGCGTACGTTACGGCAGCATCACGCTGCCGCGCCCGCTGTTGCGGGGCCGCAGTGAGGAGTTGCCCGCGGCGGATGTGGAGCGTTTCAAGCGCGAAGTCGGTCTGCTCGATGCACCACAGGTACTGACCTTGCAGCCGGTCATCGGTCAGCGCCGGGCACGCACCGAAGTGCAGATCGACAACCATGATCGGCCACAAAAAGCGTGGGTCAGCGGTGGCTTGGCCGACGAAGCCAGCGAGCTTCGCCGTTTCGACAAACCCCGTGAAGACGCGGGCACACGGCGTCCGCGCGGCCCCCGCGGCCCAGGCACCGGCGCGCCAGCCGGCAAGAGCCGCCGCCCTGCCGCCGACGGCAACGCGCCTCGTCGCCATGCCGGCAAGCCCGGCGCCAACGAGCGCGGTCCACGGCGGCCCGCCACTGGCAAACCGCAGGCTACCTATGGCGCACCGCGTGCGCGCCGTGATGGCCCGACACCTGGCTATGACCCCAGTTCGGGCACGTTTCGCAGTTGGTATGTGCCGGAAGGCGTCGAAACCGGCTCGCGTCAGGCGCGTCCCACCGATGCCAACCGTGGCCCCGCGCGCGCTTCCGCAACTCCGGGTAGCCGCCCGCCGCGTGCCGGTGCAACGGCACGGCCACCGCGACCGGCCGGTGCAGCAGGCTATCGCGCGCCTTCCGAAAGCCGTGGCCCATCAGGCAATCGCGCGCCATCCGAAAACCGCGGCCCATCAGGCAATCGCG
>PFJA01000193.1 GCA_002782905.1 Lysobacterales bacterium CG_4_10_14_3_um_filter_64_11 | reverse complement strand
CCCAGCCCGGTTGCATTGAGCCGCTCCTGCAAGCGGGCCAGCCACGCGGCCATTGCCTCCACGTCGGCAAACGCCGCCGCTGACAGTGGCGGCAAGTCGAGCATGGCTTCGAGTACCTGCGGGTCGAAACGGTAGGCCACCCGCCGAATCACGTCCTGCACATGCGCGAAATCCAGCATCAGGCGTTCCAGCGCAGCACCCTGGATTACCGGCAGCCCGGTGCCGGGAATCAGCTGTGCTCCCTCGACGGCGTTGTTGACCAGATACTGGTTCAACGCCTCGTCGTCTTTGAGGTAAATATCTGTTTTTCCTTGCTTTATCTTGTACAACGGCGGCAACCCGATATACACATAACCGCGTTCGATCAGTTCCGGCATCTGGCGATAGAAAAACGTCAGCAACAAGGTGCGGATATGCGAGCCGTCGACGTCGGCATCGGTCATGATGATGATGCGGTGGTAACGCAACTTGTCGGGGTTGTATTCATCCTTGCCGATGCCGCAGCCCAGGGCGGTGATCAAGGTGCCCACTTCGGCCGAGGCCAGCATGCGATCGAAACGGGCGCGCTCGACGTTGAGGATTTTGCCTTTCAGCGGCAGAATCGCTTGCGTTCGCCGGTTGCGGCCTTGTTTGGCAGAACCGCCAGCGGAATCACCCTCGACGATGAACAACTCGCTCAGCGCCGGGTCCTTTTCCTGGCAGTCGGCCAATTTGCCGGGCAGGCCAGCGATGTCGAGTGCGCCTTTGCGGCGGGTCAGGTCGCGCGCTTTGCGCGCCGCTTCGCGTGCGCGCGCGGCATCGACGATCTTGCCGACAATGGCTCGCGCTTCGCCGGGGTTTTCCTGCAAGAACGCTTCCAGACGCTGGCCGAGCACCGCCTCCACCACCGGCTTGACCTCGGACGACACCAGCTTTTCCTTGGTTTGCGAACTGAAACTGGGGTCGGGCACCTTGACCGACAGCACCGCAATGAGCCCCTCGCGCATGTCGTCACCCGAGAACACCAGCTTCGCCTGCTTGGCGATGCCGTTTTGTTCGATGTAGTTGTTCAAGGTGCGGGTCAGCGCGGCACGGAACCCAGCCAGGTGGGTACCGCCGTCCTTTTGCGGGATGTTGTTGGTGAAGCAGAACATGGTTTCCTGATAGGCGTCGGTCCATTGCAGGGCGATTTCCACCACGATCCCGTTCTGTTCACCGCTGATCGATATAACCGATTGATGTAGTGGTGTTTTTACAGCGGAAAGGTGTTCAACGAAACTGCGAATCCCGCCCTCGAACTGAAAAACATCGGTCTCGCCATCGCCGCGCTCATCAATCAACTCGATACGTACGCCGGAGTTGAGGAAGCTCAACTCGCGCAGGCGCCGCGCCAGAATGTCGTAATGAAACTCGACGTCGGTGAAAATGTGGCGCGCGGGCAAAAACCGGATCTGTGTGCCGCGCTGGGTCGAAGGTTCCAGTTCGCGCAGCGGATACAACGGTTCACCCAAGGCGTATTCCTGCTGGTAGTGCTTCCCGTCACGCCAGATGTCCATGGTCAGGCTTTCCGACAGGGCATTGACCACCGACACGCCGACGCCATGCAGCCCACCCGAAACCTTGTAGCTATTGTCGTCGAACTTGCCGCCAGCATGCAGCACGGTCATGATCACTTCGGCGGCGGACACCCCCTCTTCGCGGTGGATGTCCACGGGGATGCCGCGGCCGTTGTCGCTGACGCTGACAGCGCCGTTGTCGTGAATCGTGACTACCACCTTGTCGCAATACCCAGCCAATGCTTCATCGATGGCGTTGTCGACCACCTCGAAGACCATGTGGTGCAGGCCGGTGCCGTCATGCACGTCGCCGATGTACATACCCGGGCGCTTGCGCACCGCATCGAGACCACGAAGAACGGTAATTCGACTGGAATCGTAGACGTTTTCGCTCATGGCAAGGGTTTCCAGCGGCGGTGGGCCGCGTTAGTCAACAATAGGGCCAGCGACAGCCGAAGCATAGGCTGCCGCGATGGCGCGAAGCGCTTTGCGACAGATTATAGCAGTGCCGTCACTTCGCCCTGTTCCACGTGGAACCGGGTCACGTCCAGTGCTGCCAACACCGGAATCGGCTCGGTGGCGGTGATCACCACCTGCGCCGCACTGGCGACTACCTGATCCACAACCCGCTGCTGATGCGTCTGATCCAGCTCGGAGGCCAGATCGTCCAGGCACACGATCGGCCAGTGACCGCGAACGCTGGCGAACTCTCGCGCTTGCGCCAACACGCAGGCCAACGCCGACAGTTTGGTCTGCCCGCGTGACAACCCTTCCCGTGCGCTGAGTCGGCCGAAGCTGATGCGCCAATCGGCGCGGTGAGGGCCCACGCCGGTAAAACCCAGAACGCGATCGCGGACCCGATGGAGCCTTAGCGCGTCGGCCAGTGCCACATCCGCCTTCCAGCCGGGCAAGAAGCTCACAGTGGCCGCCGCCAACTCCGGCAAAAAGGCCATCGTGCTCGTAACCAACGCCTGTTGCCAGCGGTGCAGATAGGACCCTCGCATCACGTTGATTTGCTCGCCACACAGTTGCATCTCATACTCCCACGATGCGAACAAGCTGTCGTCGGCGTTCGCCTTGAGCAACGCATTGCGTTGTCGCAACGCCCGGGAGTAACGGCGCCAGCAGTCCAGAAAATCAGGTTCCACGTGGAACAGACCCCAATCGACGAAACGGCGCCGATTCTCGGCGGGCCCGGTCAGCAACGCGTGACTACCCGGCTCAAAGCACACCATCGCGATAGGACTCGCCAGCTCCGCCAACGTCTTGGCCGACTCGCCATCCACCCGCGCCTGCCACTGCTTGCCATCGTGCTCAAGCCCGGCTCGGTGTTCCGACGCATTGGCGTCGCGCCAGTCGGCAATGATGCGCACGACGCTGGCGCCATGCTGAATCAGGCCATCACGCACGCGGCCGCGAAACGAGCGGCCATGGCTCAACACATGCAACGCCTCGATGACGCTGGTCTTGCCCGCGCCGTTATCGCCAGTAATCAGGTTTATGCCGCCGTGCAACGCCAAATCAGCGTTTTCGATACAACGCAGGTGGCTGATTTGCAAACGTGCTAGTTGCACGACCGGCACCCATCGCGGCGGCATTGCCGCCGCGTTTCTTTACGCAGCGGTGGCGCTGTCAAAGCCGCAGCGGCATCACCACGTGCCGGGTCTTGTCGTTACTGGCTTCGCGCAACAATGCGCTGGAGTTGGCATCACGCAACAAAATCAGCACTTTGTCATCGCGCAATACCGACAACGCTTCCAGCAGGTAATTGACGTTGAAGCCAATCGCGAGATCATCGATCTGGGTATCGGCTTCCAGCTCCTCCTGCGCCTCTTCCTGCTCCGGGTTGTGTGCGACGATTCGCAACTGCCCGGGCGATACTTCCAGCTTGACGCCGCGGTACTTCTCGTTCGACAGAATCGCAGCACGCTGCAACGCGGCGCGCAACGTCTCGCGGTCGACCAAAACTTCCTTGTTGGCGCCAATCGGGATCACCGCGTCGTAGTCGGGGAACCGGCCGTCGATCAGCTTGCTGGTAAACGTCACGTCCTCGCGATGAATACGCAGATGATTGCGGCACACCTCCAGCTCCACGCTGCGATCGCCGCCTTCCAGCAACCGCTGCAATTCCAGCACGCCCTTGCGCGGCACAATGATCTGCTTGCGTGCGTTCACCCCAGCGGGCAGGTCGGCCTCGCACAAGGCCAGGCGATGGCCATCGGTGGCAACGCAACGCAGCAGGTCTTCGCGCAGGTCAAACAGCAACCCGTTGAGGTAATAACGCACATCCTGCTGCGCCATGCCAAACGCGGTGCGCTCGATCAATTCCTTGAGCACTGCTTCGGGCAGGCTGACGCGCTCAACCAATTCCATTTCGTCGATACTGGGAAAGTCGTTCGCTGGCAGCGTCGCCAAACTGAAGCGGCTCCGGCTCGCCTGCACGGTCGCTTTTTCGCCGGCCAGCGCAATGGTCACCCGGCTACCATCAGGCAAAGCGCGAACGATATCGAACAGTTTGCGGGCCGGCACCGTGGTATCGCCGTCCTGCGCGTCATCCACTGCGCAATGGGCCACCATCTCCACTTCAGTATCACTGCCAGTCATGGCCAACCGGCCGTCGCTGACTTGCAGCAGCAAGTTGCCTAGCACCGGCAAGGTATGACGTCGCTCAACGACGTTGATGACCTGTTGCAGCGGCTTGAGCAACACTTCGCGCTGTAGGCTGAATCGCATGTCGATATCCCCAATACAGATGTGTATAAACTATAAAACCGGTGGTGGTGGTGTCGAAGAAAACCCGGGATAACACTCTTAACACATTGTTTTGTAATGGTTTACCACTACAGCCAACACTGTGGATCAAACCCTTCGGACAACCGGCAACCCTGTGGGTAACTTTACCCGTAAATTTCAATCCACACCTTGTCCACAGCTTGCGAAACTCTGATCACCGCAGCGTATCCGCAGGCCGCGGACGACCTGTATGCGGATCGATCACGCAACTGATTGATCCGGCAGAGCCGAGTCCGGCGAAGCCAGACTCGGCGAGTCTGAAAATTCCAGGATGGGCTGTTCAGACCATCCCTTGTGCTACTCGGTCAGCTTGCGGATCAATTTTTCCCAGTCTTCGCGCAGCTTGCCATCGTTTTTAACCAACTCACGGATCACTTTGCAGGCGTGCATCACGGTGGTATGGTCGCGCCCGGCAAAGCCGTCGCCAATCTCCGGCAAACTATGTTCGGTCAATTCCTTGGCCAGCGCCATCGCGATTTGCCGAGGCCTCGCCAACGAGCGCGTCCGCCGCTTCGAC
Source organism: Lysobacterales bacterium CG_4_10_14_3_um_filter_64_11 (assembly GCA_002782905.1). Taxonomy (GTDB): domain Bacteria; phylum Pseudomonadota; class Gammaproteobacteria; order Xanthomonadales; family Xanthomonadaceae. Next base: position 7,317 of record PFJA01000193.1, on the reverse strand, counting down.
AGCAAGTCGACCACGCGCAGCTGAAAGTAGTCTGCCACGGTTTTTTGGATGTTGGTGATGGAAATTGCCTGTTGCTGCGCGCGCAACAGGTCGCGCAAGGTTTCCTGCGCAAACTCTTCGGTAATCGGCCGACCGGTGAAATTGGCGCGAGCAGCCAGCGTGTTCAACGCCCCTTCCAGATCACGGACGTTAGAGCGCATGCGCTGTGCCATCAATAGCGCGACCGACTCGGGCAGCGCGATATCGCGCGCGCGCGCCTTGGCCATGACGATGGCGGCGCGGGTCTCGAAATCCGGTGGCTCGATCGCCACACTCAAGCCCCACGCCAAACGCGACTTCAAACGTGGCTCGAGATTGCTCACTTCGCGCGGATAGCGGTCGCAGGTCAGAATGATCTGCTGTTTGCCATCGAACAATGCGTTGAAGGTGTGGAAGAACTCCTCTTGGGTGCGATCCTTGCCGGCAAAAAACTGGATGTCGTCGAGCAACAATGCACCGATCGACTGGAACTGTCGCTTGAACCCATCCATGGCCTTTTCGCTCAACGCTTTCATCATCGCGCTGAAAAACTGCTCGGAGCGAAGGTACAGCACGCGCATCGCCGGATTGTTTTGCACCATCGCATTGCCGGCGGCAAACATCAGGTGGGTTTTGCCCAGCCCGGTACCGCCATACAACAGCAACGGGTTGTGGGCGCGCTCGCCCGGGTGCTGTGCGGCTTGCCAGGCGGCTGCGCGACCGAGCTGGTTGGAACGGCCCTCGACGAAATTGTCAAACGTGTAATGCGCATCCAGGTTGCCGAAAAATGGCGCCCGTGCGCCAGCGCTGCGCGCCGTCTGGTGGTCTGCGACGGCCTTGGCCGGCGCTTGGCGACGCAAGGCCCCTACTTCCAGATGCACCGGCGTCGCGGAGCCCGCATAGTGATCCATCAGCGCGCAGATGCGCGCCAGGTAGCGATCGCGAACCGTATCCACGACAAACGCGTTCGGCGCAAACAGGCACAACCCATCGGCACCGGCCTCCGCCTGCAGGGGCTTGAGCCAGGTATGGACTTCTTCCGCCGGAAACTCGGTTTCCAGCCGTTCCAGGCAACGCCGCCAGGCAGGGATCATGGTTGGGGTCACACACGGTTGAGAACGAAGGTTTGCCATCGGCGCGACAGCGCGGACGGCAGGCTGCAGCGAGCAACACCCCAGTCTACCCGCGCAGCCGATACCCTGCCAGCGGCCCGTGTAGCTATCGAAAGCGTGATGCGCACGACCACAAATTGTTCGCAGCGCACACCAAGCGCTACACCCATGACTGGCAACCAAAGTGCTGGCCAGTTATTGTTGTTGACCGCGCAGGCTGCTATTCGCTATGATGCTCGGCCTTGTTCACTGTTTGTGGAATCGCCACCATGGCAACCAAACGCACCTACCAGCCCAGCAACATCAAGCGCAAGCGTGACCATGGTTTCCGTGCGCGCATGGCGACCGCCGATGGCCGCAAGATTCTCGCCCGCCGCCGCGCCAAAGGGCGCTCGCGTCTCGCTGTTTGAAGCAAAAGGCATCAGCCTCGATTTTCGCCGGACCGTGCACGTCGCGAGCCGGTGGTTGCGTCGTTACCTGCATCGGCGAAACCACCAGTGCCCGAGTGCTCCCAGTCGTCGCCTGTCGCTGATCGGCAGCCGCATCGCGCAGCCACGTCCGGCTAACGGCAGCAATCAACCGCACGCAGTAGCTGCCATCGCACCATTCCGCCGCAGCCCGTCCAGCCTGACCGGGCTGCCGACGTGAGCCGCGCGCATCCCAACGCGTTTCGCCCCGACGCGCGCCTGCACAGTCCGGCGCAGTATCAGCGCGTGCTGCGCGCGAGTCGCTGTCTGCATGGCGCCACGGTACGCTTGCACCTGCACGAGCCAAACCGAGCCGGCAAAGGCCCGCGCAAAGCGCGCCTCGGCATCACGGTAAGCAAGCGTGTGAGCAAGCTCGCTGTCATTCGCAACCGGTTCAAGCGCATCACTCGCGACAGTTTTCGCCGACACTACCCGATGTTGCCGCCGGGCGACTACGTGATCGTGGCGAAATCCGGGAAGGCACTGAGCGAAGGCTTGGCGCAGGAGCTGGCGCTGCTCTGGCAGCGCGCCATTTCATTGAACCCAACCGGCGACACCGGCACAATGGCCGGCTCCACGACCGTGACGCCGGCAAGCGAAACATCCAACCCTGTCGGCGAACGCCGACCATCGAGCTCAGACCACTGATGAATCAGACCCGCTCCTTTTTGTTGATCGCCTGGGCGCTGCTGGCGTATTTGCTGTGGCAGGCCTGGGATAGCCCGGCACCGGCCCCCGGCGCAGCGTTGCACAGCGCGACCACGACGCAAACGGTCGATGGCGCGGCGCTGCCGGATATCCCCGGCCTCGACGATGCGCCGACGCCGATGCTCGACGCGGCGCTACCCAGCGCCGACAACGCCAGCGCTGCCACAGCTTCGCAACGCGTGGTGCTGAGCAACGACGTTCTGCGCCTGGCGATCGATATGCGTGGTGGCAGCGTGGTCGACGCGCGATTGCTGGACTACGGCCAGAGTGCAGCAAGCGATAGTCCGCGCGTGCAATTGTTGTCGAGCGCGCCCGAACATTTTTTCGTCGCACAAAGCGGGCTGGTCAGCAGCAAAGGTGCAGCACCAAGCCATGAAAGCGAGTTTGTCAGTGAATCCATTGGCGATGAACTGGCGTTGCGCGATGGCGAGCAACAGGTTTCGCTGTCACTGCGCTGGAGCGATGGTAACGGCCTGAGTGTGCGCAAGCACTTCACCTTGAATCGCGGCAGCTACGTACTGAGCATGCGTGACGAGGTGGAAAACCACAGCAACGCCGTCTGGCAAGGCCACGTCTATCGCCAGTTGCAACGGGTGCCGCCGGTGATCGTCAACAGTGGTTTCAACAACCCCGAAGGCTACAGCTTTGCCGGCGCAGCCTGGTACAGCCCGGAAGAGAAGTTCGAGAAACGCAAATTCGACAAGCTCGCCAAGGAACCGCTGCAGCAAACCGTCAGCGGCGGCTGGATCGTGATGTTGCAGCACCACTTCATGGCGGCATGGATACCCGACGCTGGCGACAGCAACACGTTCGCCACCGCGATCATTGCCAACGGCACGCCGCGCTACGTAATCCGGGAAGTCGGGCCATCATTGAGCGCACAACCCGGCGCCAGCGCCAGCAGCGAAGCCCGCTTGTGGATCGGGCCGAAACTGCAAAGCGAACTGCCCCATGTTGCGCCAGGTCTGGAGCGCACCATCGACTACGGCATCTTCACCCTGATTTCCGATCCGCTATTCGCGGTACTGTCGTTCCTGCACAGCCTGTTCGGCAACTGGGGCTGGGCGATCATTGGCCTGGTGGTATTGATCAAGGGTGTGTTCTTCAAGTTGTCGGAGAAGCAATACCTGTCAATGGCCAAGATGCGCAAGCTGCAACCGCGCATCGAAGCGCTCAAGGAACGCTACGGCGAAGACAAGCAAAAGTTCCAGCAGGCGATGCTGGAGCTGTACAAGAAGGAAAAAGCCAACCCGGCCAGCGGCTGCCTGCCGATCCTGATCCAGATTCCGGTGTTCATCGCGCTGTACTGGGTGTTGCTGGAAAGCGTCGAATTGCGCCATGCGCCGTGGATTGGCTGGATCCAGAGCCTGACCGATCGTGACCCATATTTCGTGTTGCCCGTGCTCAACATGCTCAGCATGTACTTCACGCAAAAGCTGAGTCCGGCGCCGGGTATGGACCCGATCCAGAAGAAGTTCATGCAACTGATGCCGCTGATCTTCGGCGTGATGTTCGCGTTCTTCCCGGCCGGCCTGGTGCTGTACTGGACCACCAACGGCAGCCTTGGCCTGCTGCAGCAATGGGTGATCATGCGTCGCCATGGTGAGCACAACGAGAAGGCGGCCGTCAAAAGCTGACCGCACTGCGGCCAGTCGCCAGGGTGAACGAGGCATTCGCGCATGGCTGATCACAGCGACACCATCGCCGCCATCACCACCGCCAGTGGCGCCGCTGGCGTGGGCGTCGTGCGCGTCTCCGGGCCGCGAGCAATGACCATCGCCCAGCGGCTAACGGGTCGGCCGCCGCGACCGGGCCGAATGGCCTACCGCCGATTCCATGATGCAACGGGCGCGTCGATCGACGACGGCGTGTTGCTCGCGTTTTTGGCACCGCGTTCCTACACCGGCGAAGATGTCGTGGAGCTGCAAGCGCACGGTAGCCCGGTGCTGCTGGCTGCCCTCGTGCAGCGCTGTTGCGCGCTCGGTGCACGCCCGGCGCGCGCGGGCGAGTTTACCGAGCGCGCATTTCTCAATGGCAAGCTCGATCTTGCCCAGGCCGAAGCAGTGGCCGACCTGATTGCGGCCAGCTCGGAGGCGGCGGCGCGCGCTGCACGCCGCTCGCTGGACGGCGTGTTTTCACGGCAATGCAACGCACTGGCCGATGCGATGACCGCCTTGCGGATACACGTCGAAGCGGCGATTGATTTCCCGGAAGAGGAAATCGACTTTCTCTCGGACAGCGCCTTGCAAACGCGGCTCGACGCGGTACAGCAGCAGATGCGGGATTTGCTGCACGCGGCGCAGCGCGGCCAGCGCTTGCGTGATGGCTTGCATGTGGTGATCGTCGGGCCGCCCAATGTCGGCAAAAGTTCGTTGCTCAATGCGCTCGCCGGCAGCGAGCGCGCGATCGTTACCGAGCTGGCCGGAACCACCCGCGATGTTCTGCGTGAAGTGGTGCGTATCGATGGCATCGAAATCACCCTGGTGGATACGGCGGGCCTGCGCGAGAGCAAAGACGCCATTGAACGCGAGGGCATCCGTCGCGCGCACCAGGAGCTTGCCAGCGCCGACCTGGCGCTGATCGTCAGCGATGACAGCGTTGCCTCGCGCATCGAGCTGCCCGCGCTGGCCGTGCAAAGTCGTCTTTACCTGCACAACAAATGCGACCTGTCCGCGCACCCGGCAGGAGTCGAACCGGGCCGCGACGGCCACATTTGGGTATCCGCACACACCGGCGCCGGGCTCGACGCGCTCCGCGATGCGCTACGCAACACTGCCGGCTACGGTGAAAGCACGGCGGGCGCATGCAGCGCCCGTGCGCGGCATGTTGATGCGCTGCACCGCGCCGAGGCGCATCTTGCAGCGGCACGCGAATGCGTCAAGGTGTTGCGCGCGGGCGAACTGGCGGCCGAGGAATTGCGGCTGGCGCACCACGCCATTGCCGAAATCACCGGCGCGGTCAGCGCCGATGATCTGCTCGGGCAGATCTTCGCCGGATTCTGCATCGGCAAATAGCACACGCGCTCGCCGGCCGCACGGCTTACACCGATGGCGCGGTAATCGCCAGCCGCTGGCAGTGACCCACCCGCGATGCAGACAGCCACGGTAGGATGGGTTTTGCTGCGTGCTGGCAGCCTGTCGGGCGCGACCGATCGTGGCGAGGGATGGCCGGTTTGAGGCAGATTTTTTGCGCTCTTGAGGTGAATGGCAGTGCCCTTTAACGAGAAAGAGCGGAAAATTTGACCCATCTCGGCCTTTTTGCAGCAGATCAGCGTCAACCCCGACAGCCTGCTAGCCATCCTTGCACGATTACCGCCCAGACGCGGCGCGCGTGGAGCCAGCGCTCGCCCGCAACGCGCAATCGCCACGCTAAACGGCCCACTCAGGCCGAAATCGCCAGCCGCTCGCGGTGATACAGCCGCGACGCGACCAGCCAAAGCACCAACCCGAGCGATAAACCGACGGCAAAATAGATTGCCCATTGCAGCATCGAAATCGTTTCGCCGCGCAGCACACTGACGATCATCTGGTTCTGCGACAGGAACGGTACCGCGAACATCCATAGCTGATTCTTGACCGGCGACACCATCAACAGCACGGTCGGGATGATTGGCACCATCATCAGAATGCCCATGTAGCTCTGTGCTTCCTTGACGCTCTTCACGCTGGCGGCAATCAGGGTGAGCAGGCAGGTGCCGAGCAGCAACATCGGGATCAGAATGCCGAGGATGCGGCCGATCGCCCACAGCGACACGTCGGCCTTGCTGCCAAGGCCCGGCGCCAGGGCAAAGCCGATCTTGACGCTGATCAGGGTCAGCAGCAAGCTGGTCAGGCCGATGATGCAGGCCGCCGCGATCTTGCCGCTCATCACCGCTTCGCGCGACGCGGGGGTGGCCAGTAACGGCTCCAGCGACTGCCGTTCACGCTCGCCAGCGGTGCTGTCGATCACCAGATAGGCGCCACCCAGGAATGCAGTAAGGATCAGCAGATACGGCAGCATCGCCGCCAGTATCTGGCCCTGCTTGGCTTCTGGCGTGGACAGGTCGCGGTGACCGATCCGCATGGCGGTCATCACGCTGGGGCTGACGCCGCGCGCCAATAGCCGCAGGCTGCCCACGGTCTGGCTATAACCTTGCAGCACCCGCTCCAGGCGCGCTACCGGAATACGGGCGTCCTGGCGGGTGGCATCGTGGATGATCTCCACCGTCGCCGGTTTGCTCTGCCGCCAGTTATCGGCAAAATCCGTGCTGATTTCCAGAATCACATCTTCGCGTTGCTCGCGAATGGCCGCGGTTGGATCGGCCGTCGCCGGTTCGATCACGATGTTGTGGCCTTGCAGATAGGCGATCAGGTTGGGCGCATGTTCGGCGCCGATTACCGGCAGTTGCAGCGGCTTTTCCAACTGGGAGGCGGCCTTTTTCTGGACCACCGTGCTGATCCCGACCAGCATCACCGGAATGATGATCGGCGACATGAACAGCGCCATGAACAGAGTGCGGCGGTCGCGCGCAAAATCGGTCAGTTCCTTGAACACGACAGCAAGAAAAATAGTCATGCCAGCAGGCCCTCCTCCGAGCCGATCGCGGTGACGAAAGCGTCTTCCAGATTGGTCGCGCCGGTTTGTGCCTTGAGCTCATCGGCGCTGCCTTGTGCCACCACATGGCCGTGTGCGATCACCACGATGCGATCGCACAGCGCGGCGACCTCCTGCATGATGTGACTGGAAAAAATCACGCAATGGCCCTCTCGTTTCAGTTCCAGCAGAAAGTTGCGCAGACCGCGCGTGGTCATCACATCCAAACCGTTGGTGGGCTCGTCGAGAATCACGTTGCGCGGCGAATGCACCAGTGCGCGCGCTATCGCGGTCTTGGTGCGTTGACCCTGCGAGAAGCCTTCGGTTTGCCGATCGATGAACTCACGCATCTCCAGCGCCGCAACCAGGCGTTCGGTACGTTTGCCAATGTCGGAATCGCTCATGCCATGCAGGCGGCCGAAGTAGGCAATGTTTTCGCG
>PFJA01000259.1 GCA_002782905.1 Lysobacterales bacterium CG_4_10_14_3_um_filter_64_11 | reverse complement strand
TGTGCGGCGAGGGCAGCGATCTGGATTTTCCGCCGACCGGTGCCAGCAAGCCGGCCAGTTGGGGTCCAAATCACTTCAACAGCAACCAGATCGTGGTCTGCGAGCGCGGTACGCATGCGCGCGTTGCGAAGAGCAACAACGTGCGTCTGGCCGGCGGCGGTGGCATGGTGCTGATCAACCAGCAGGCCGATGGCACCAGCATCAATGCCGATGCGCATTCCATTCCCAGCACCCACCTCGAGTACGCCGATGGCCAGGCGTTGAAGGCATGGGTGGTGCAAGGCAACGCCCCCAAAGGTGAACTGACCGTTTCCAAGCGCATCATCGACGACGGCAAAGCCGATCGCATGGCCAGCTTCAGTAGCCGTGGCCCGAATCCCGGCGACAGCGTGAACCTCGAAGGCGTGCTCAAGCCCGATGTCAGCGCGCCCGGAGTGGATATCGTGGCCGCCGCCGGCACCGGCACCGATTTCGCGTTTCTGTCCGGCACCTCGATGGCAACCCCGCATGTGACCGGCGCGGCGGCGCTGATCATTGGCGCGCGCAACGGCACACTGGCGGCCAAGGGGCCGTTGCGGGTGGATCAGGTGGTGAGCGCGCTGACCAGTTCGGCGCGGCCGTCGGGCATCGCTACCGACGGCATCACCGCGGCCACTCCGTTCGATCAGGGTGCGGGCGTGGTCGATGTCAGCCAAGCGGTGCGCGCCGGCCTGTATCTGCCGACGGCGGCGTCCGCGGGCGACGGCATTCCCAGCTTTGTCGCGGCGAACCCCAACCTTGGCGGCGATGTGCGCAAGCTCAATCTGCCGTCGCTGACCGACCCCGATTGCTTCGATACCTGTCAGTTCACACGTAAAGTCACTGCCTACGGCGGCGCCGGCACCTGGGTGGCAACGGTGGAGGGCCTGCCGGATGGGGTCAGCGTCAACGTCAGCCCGGCCAGCTTCACCTTGGCCAATGGCGCGTCGCAGGTGATCAGCGTGGGCGTCGTCATCAGCAATGCCGAACTGCTCGGCAAGTGGGCTTTTGGGGCAGTGCGGATTGCCCGCTCACCGGCAACGAGCACGCTATCGGATCTGCGCCTGCCGCTGGCGGTGAAGCGCTCGCTCGGTACCGTGCCGACAGCGATCACCCGCACCGTCAGCGGTGATGCCGGTTTCTTCGACATCGCCGTCAACGGCATGAATACCTTGCCCGATGCGCGCTTTGCCGGCAGCGCGCTGGCCGCGCCGGTCGTGACAGCGACGGTATTGGCCGAGGATCCGGACAACGACCCCTACAATGCAGGAACCGGCGTGACGTTCCGCACGATCAGCGTGCCGCCAGGGCCGAATGGAACGCCGGCCAGTTATCGCCTGCAGGTCGATCTGAACTCGGCAACGTCATCGGATATGGATCTGTACGTCGGCAGCGATTTCGATGGCGATGGCCAGCCGTCGGAAGCCGAAGAGCGGTGCAGTTCCACCTTGCCGGATGCGAGCGAACAGTGCGAACTCGATATCCAACACCCGGGTGGCAGTGGCAACCTGACCTACTGGTGGCTGGTACAGAATTTTGCTGCCGGCAGCAGCGGCGCTGACACCGCCAATGTCACCAGCACGCTCGTGCCGCTGGATGGCGCCGATACCGGACTGACCGTGACCGGCCCCGGCAAGACCGGAAAACTCGAACCGTTCACGCTGCGCGTCGCGTGGAACGACCCCAGCTTCAAACCGGGGCAGACCCGCAAAGGCTTCGCGCTGATTGCGCCGACCCCGGGCAATGTGGTGGCGCACGTTCCGGTGACGCTGATCCGCGACAGCACGGCGAGCGTGGCACGGGCGCTGGTCAACGGCGTCGATCTGCCGATCAGCGTGGCGGCGGGTGAAACGCTGGATCGCCTGTTTTTCGACGTGCCGCCCAATGCACGCGAGGTGACTTTTACCGCCACCGGTGCGGCGGCTGTCGATCTTTACGCGGCGCCTGCACCAGCGCCGGCAATGGGTGAAAACCGCACCAGCATCGACCCGGCGCCGCCGGCAAGCACGGCGCCGTTCAGTGCGGTGAACACACAGGCCAGCAAAACCTTGGTCGTGTCCGCCGCATCGCTGTCGCCCGGCCGCTGGTATCTGACCGCGAAGTCGCGCGGTGCCGCCAGCAACATCGTGCTGCGTGCCGCAGTCAGCCAAGCCGACCCGCGCCCAGCGCTGCGTGCGGGGCATTATTTCGATTCACGCCGTGAGGGCTCCAGCTCGGGTCTGTTCCTCGATTTTGCTGGTGACCAATGGCTTGCGGTGTGGTATGCATACTTGGAAGACGGCACCCCGACCTGGTATTTCGGTCAGGGTGCTGCGCCCAGTCCGACAGATGCAACCAAGACCTTCCACGGCGATCTGCTGCGCGTGGTCTGGAACGGCAGTGCAGCGAGCAACGTCAAGGTCGGCGAGATGTTGATTACCCCGACCGGCACGGAAGCGTTCGATTTCAGCTTCATCGTCGATGGCAAGACCGGCTCGGAGCCGATGACGCGGTTGGGTGCGGGTGGTTGTATCAGCTTTGGCGGGACTGATCTGGATGTCAGTGGGCACTGGTTCAATGACACAAAGCCGGGCTTTGGCTACTCGGCACAGATCGAAGCTGGCTCGAACCAGGAAATCTATGCCGCCTATTTGTACGACGCGCAGGGTTTCCCGCGCTGGCTGTTTGGGTTGAATCCGTCATTCAACGCCGGCCAGCCGGTTCCGCTCAAGCAATTCGACCAAGGCGCATGCCCAACCTGTGCCTTCAAGGCGACTGCTGCTTTCAACGATTTGCCGGTAA
>PFJA01000269.1:13081-13422 GCA_002782905.1 Lysobacterales bacterium CG_4_10_14_3_um_filter_64_11 | reverse complement strand
CGATCTTGTTGTGGAAGCCACGTTCAGCAGTTCGATTGCCAATGGCTGGGAGCGAGTCGAACGTTGGCGCGACACCAACACTGCCTTCACTCAGGAGCCCTTTCCCACCGACGGCAGGGGTGATCACAATGGGCAGCGCGTGACCTTCTTTGGCGGCATTGCCCACCCGCATTCCTCGCGCTTCCTGCTCTATTACGCGCCCGGCTGGAGCAGCGCCAACTCAAAACCGGTGCCGGTGTTGCTCGTGCATGGCGCCATTCAGGATGCCGATTTGGCGTGGGCCGATCCCAATGAGCTCGGATCCAACGGCTGCGGCAGATTCTCATGTCCCTCTTCGGGCT
>PFJA01000269.1:12255-13018 GCA_002782905.1 Lysobacterales bacterium CG_4_10_14_3_um_filter_64_11 | reverse complement strand
GCGACGGTTACTTCTGGTCGGAGCAGATCGCCGACGCCATCGCGGTGATCAAGAGCCGGACCGGCGCGCCGAAAGTCTACATCGTCTCCTGGTCAAAGGGAGCACAGAACGCACGCATGTATGTCGCGTCGGTCCGCAAGCCATGGGGTACGGCCTATCGCGGTGATGTGCGTCGGCTCATCATGCTCGGCGGTCCAAACAACGGCTTCGACTGGGGCTTTCGTCACGGTTGGACACACACTTTCGGGGTATATCCGCAATGCGGTGGAGCATTGAACGGACCAGCGGCGAACGACTGGATCGTCTGTTTTGGCGCGTGGTGGAATGGGCCACAGTGGACTTATTCGTCGGCCTTTTTCCCCGGTTCGGCGCAGATGCTGAAACGATGGGATTCGGTCTATACGCCAGCAACACTGGAACAAGACTGGTGGACGACCTACTACGGCGGCTGGGGCGTCTACACCCATTCGGACGGTATCAACGCTTTCCTCGGTGCCTCACTGGTCGATATCATTCGTACTGCGGGCGTGCCCAGCGATGTCGAGGTGCACAATCTGTGCGGCAACCAACCCGACATCGCGCTGCTGCACAACGAACACACCGGCCCTTCCGATGGCGTGGTGTTCATCGCCAGTTGCAATGATTCCACAGGCGTGCTCAACGATGGCGGCGCCGCGGTGGTTGCGGTGAATCATCTGGAATTGGGTTGGGATATTCCTGCGGTTACACAGATCATCGTCTGGCTTGAAGCACCGTGATCCCA
>PFJA01000269.1:11431-12169 GCA_002782905.1 Lysobacterales bacterium CG_4_10_14_3_um_filter_64_11 | reverse complement strand
TGTTCTGGTGAATGTTGTAGTCCACCAGCGTCTCGCCATAGCCACTGAATACCTGCACGTAGCCCTTGAGTGCGCCGATCAGCGGGAAATGCCAATCCAGTTGCACGGTGGCGCGATTGCCAACGCCGCTGTAGCGGGTGAGCGCCGAAAACTCGTTGCTGCCGCGCTGATACACTGCGAGCAGATCGCCATGGCCCATGAAGTCGGTGATGTCGGGGTTGTCATCGGTACCGGCGGACTCGTTGATGCGCAGCCACGGCCGCACGAACAGCGACAGGTTGCCGCGTTGCAGACCGAACTGGGCATAGGCCCGGTTCCAACTGCGCGATAGCGGTAGATCGCGGCCATTGGACTGATGCACCAGCCCCAGGTTCAGCAGCTTCCAGTCGAAGCCGAGAAAATGGGCGTTGGTGCGCAGGGTGAGGAACGCTTCGGGCTCATAGTCGGTTTCACGAAACGGTGCGGAGTTGAGGCTGTTGTATACCTGCCAGCTCGATTGTTGGGTATAGCCGAACCACAGGTCGCCGTAACCGCCGAACAGGTTTTCCAGCGCCTTGGCCTTGAAGCTGAGCTGAAACTTGGATTCGACGCTGTCCAGGTTGAGCGGTGAGGTGACCTGATGCCCCGGCGCTGGCGTTGATGGCAACTGGTTGGGGTTGCCCGAATAACGCGCAAACAGCGCGTAAGTGGGTTTGTAGGCAACGATGCGAAACCGGCCGAACTTGTCTTCGGGTTGCA
>PFJA01000269.1:0-11369 GCA_002782905.1 Lysobacterales bacterium CG_4_10_14_3_um_filter_64_11 | reverse complement strand
TGGGTGCGCTCGTCGCGGCTTGCGGCGTGCGCCGCGGGCAGCGCCGCCACGGCTTGCTCGCTGTCAGCGACGGACGCTTCGTGGTGCGTATCGAGTTGGTCGTAGCAGGCCAGACGCACCAGCGGATCAGTAATCAAGCGACAATCGGCGAGGCTCGACTGCGCAACAACCGGTGCGGGAACGGCAGCCAGCAGCAACACGGCGATGGCGAAACGGTTTTGGTGGTGCATGCGCGGGCTCTTGGGTTGGTCCGATTCGGCCGCGTATTGTGCTGGCGCGGGCACTCAAAGCGCAAACTGCAAGCGTGCCAGTTCGGCATACAGGCCGCCTTGCGCGACCAGTTCTTCGTGTCGGCCCTGCGCCACGATGCGGCCGTGATCGAGTACCACGATGCGATCCACGCGCTGCACGGTCGCCAGGCGGTGCGCAATCACCAACGTGGTGCGGCCTTGCATCAGGCGTTCCAGAGCATGTTGAATGGCGCGTTCGCTCTGCGCATCAAGCGCACTGGTGGCTTCATCGAGCAACAGGATCGGGGCGTCCTTGAGCAGGGCGCGGGCAATCGCCAGGCGCTGCTGCTGGCCGCCGGACAGGCGGCTACCGCGCTCGCCCAGATAGGTCTGGTAGCCATCGGGCAGGGCGGCGATGAACGCATGCGCTTCAGCCAGCCGTGCCGCTTCGTGGACCTCGGTGTCGCTGGCGTCGAGCCGGCCGTAGCGCAGGTTCTCCATGGCATCGGCACCAAAGATCACCGGGTCTTGTGGCACCAGCGCGATGCGCGAGCGCAGGTCGGCTGGCACCAGATTGCGCACATCGTGGTCATCGACCTGCACGCTGCCGGTTTGCGGGTCGAAAAAACGCAGCAGCATCTGGAACACAGTGCTTTTGCCGGCGCCGGACGGCCCGACCAGCGCCACCGTTTCGCCGGCGCGGATGTGCAGGGTGAAATCGATCAGCGCCGAGGTCTCCGGGCGCGAGGGATAATGAAACGTCACGTTGTCAAAACGCACGTCGCCGCGCAGCACGGCCGGCAGCGCCTGCGGGGCTTGCGGCGCAGCGATGTGGGTTTGTTCGTGCAGCAGTTCGTTGATGCGTGCCATGCCACCGGCGGCGCGTTGCACATCGTTCCACACTTCGGTGAGCGCGCCCACCGAACCGGCGCCGATGATCGCATACAGCACGAACTGGCCTAATGCGCCCGAGCTCATGGTGCCGGCGATGACATCAGTGGCACCGACCCAGAGCACAGCGGTGATGGCGCCAAAGATCAGCACGATCACCAGCGCGGTCAGGATCGCCTGGGTGCGGATTCGGATGCGCGAGGTGGAATAGGTGCGGTCGGCGGCATCGGCAAAGCGTGCGCTTTCATGGTCTTCGCGTGCATAGCTTTGTACGGTATGCATGGCGTTCAGGGTTTCACTGGCACGCGCGCTGGCGTCGGCCAGGCGATCCTGGCTGGCGCGCGATTGCTCGCGAACGCGGCGGCCGAACAGGGCAATCGGCACGATCACTGCGGGGATGCCGATCGCCGCCAGCCCAGCCAGCCGCGGGCTGGTGATCGCCAGCATGATCGCCGAGCCCGACGCGTTGAGCACATTGCGCACCGCGATGGAGACGCTGGAACCGATCACGGTGCGCAGCATTTCAGTGTCGGCCGACAGCCGCGAGATGATTTCACCGCTGCGGGTGCGCTCGAAAAAGTGCATGTCCAGGCGCATCAGGTGCGCGAACACCTGCTTGCGGATATCGGCGACGATGCGTTCGGCGAGCACGGTGATGCAGTAAAACCGCGAGGCGGTGGCAATCGCCAGCACTGCGGCAACCACAAACAAAATCTCGAACCAGCGATCGATCGAGCCGCCGGCATCACCGCCGATGCCCTTGTCGATGACCAGACGAAACGCGATCGGCAATGCCAATGTTGACCCTGCCGCGATCAGCATGAAACCGAGCCAACCCGCGACCAGACCACGATAACGGCTGGCGTACGGCCACAGCCGCCGCAGTGACACCAGTTTGCCGCTGGATTTATCGGTGGCGTTCATCGGTTCTCATCAGCAGGGATTGGCAACGCAGCGTAGCCACGGCGGGCATCATGCCGCAGTCCGCCAGTGTACTGCTACGCACCATCGGTTACGTGGCCGGTGCGAGCCGAGCGTGGTGGCCGGTTGCAATCGGGTCAGAGTGATGTGCGGGTTGCCGCTTGCGAAGCCGGCCATGGTCAGAAAAAGCGACGCTTGACAGCGTCGCTGCGGCGTGATTGATTTAACTCGCGTTAATCACAATCAAAAATGATCAAGGGGATACCCGCATGCCACGTGCCAACGCTTCGCCGCCGCTGCGCCGCTCACCGCTGCCCGTCGCCATTGCCTTGCTGTGCGCCACGATGAGTGCGCCGGCATTGGCCCAACAAGCCACTGCTGGCGCCGGCGCCGCCGATGCACCAGCCAAATCGCCGGAACTGCTCGATCAGGTCATCGTGACTGGTACCCGTGTGCAGGGGCGTTCGCCCACCGAATCGATGTCGCCGGTCGACGTGGTCAGCCCGGTTGACCTGGAGCGGCAGGCATCGCTCGACTTCACCGATCAACTGTCCAATCTGCTGCCCTCGTTCAACACCCAGCGTTTTCCGATTGCCGATGGCTCAGCGTTTATTCGCCCGGCCAATCTGCGCAACCTGCCGCCCGATGAAACCCTGGTGCTGGTCAACGGCAAGCGTCGGCATCGCTCAGCGCTGGTGAACTTGCAGGCCGAGCCGTTCGGTACCGTCAATCAGGGTGCGCAGGCGGTCGATTTCGGTTTGTTCCCAGCTTCCGCGATCCAGCGTGTCGAGGTGCTGCGTGACGGTTCGTCGGCGCAGTACGGTTCCGACGCCATCGCTGGCGTCATCAACATCATCCTCAACGACAATGCCGAAGGGGTGACGGTCAACAGCCAGTACGGTTCAACCTATGAGGGTGACGGTGATCGCTTCCAGAGTTCGGTCAACCTCGGCCTGCCACTGGGGCAGGACGGCTTTTTCAATGCCACCGTCGAATATTTCGACAGCAATCACACCTCGCGCGGCAGTGGCCGCCTGGATGCGGTAGCGGTAGGTGAAGCGGTGGGTGCCGAAAACGTCCCGTTCAACGGCCTTGGCCAGCGTTGGGGCGATCCCGATGCCGACGGCATCCGTACCTTCTTCAATGCCGAGGTGCAGGTCAGCGAATCGACCAGCCTTTATGGCTTCGGCAGCTATGCCGATGAGCAGTTCGCCTCCAGCTTTTTCTACCGCACCCCGGTCGGGGTGCCCGGTGTCGGTCCGCGCGGCACCCTGTTTGTCGATGCGAATGAAGACGGTCTGCCGGACCCGGTCGCGCAATCGATCATCGACAGCATTCTGGCTTCCGGCGGCAGCCCCAGCGATTTCGTCACCGCCGACCCGAGCAGCCCGTCCGGATTCGTGGCGCTGAACCCGATCTTCGCCCTGTTTCCGGGTGGCTATACCCCGACGTTCGGTGCCGACATCGAGGATTACGAAGGCGTGTTCGGTGCGCGTGGTGAGCTGGCGTCCGGTTTGCGCTGGGACCTCAGCGGCCGTTACGGCCAGAACCAGATCGTCTACAGCCTGGTCAATTCGATCAATCCCAGCCTCGGTATCAACAGCCCGCTCAATTTCAAGCCGGGCAAGCTGGAGCAGCGCGAGCGCGGCGTCAATGCCGATTTCGTGTATCCCATGGAAACGGGCCTGTTTGCCGCGCCGCTGAACATCGCGTTCGGCGGCGAGTGGCGGCGTGAGATTTACGCTGTCGGCATCGGCGACCCGGCCTCATTCGAGAACGGCCCGACCGCTGCCTTGTTCGGCGTGGGTTCCGATGGTTTTCAGGGCGATTCGCCGGACTCGGCCGGCACCTTCGGTCGCAGCAGTTGGGGCGCCTATCTCGATCTGGAAACCAAGTTGAGCGAAAACTTCAGCGTTGGCGCATCCGGCCGGGTCGAGGACTCCTCACAGTACGCCAACCAGATCGACTGGAAACTGTCGGCGCGCTATCAGTTCTCGCCGCAGGTGGCGATACGCGCAACCGCCAATACCGGCTTCCGGGCGCCGACGCCGGGCCAGATCAACACGCTCGACATCACCACCACCGCCAATGCGGCCGGCACGTTGGTGCCGCTGGGTACGTTCCCGGTCAACAACCCGGCCGCGATTGCCTTGGGTGCGCAACCGTTGCGACCGGAACATTCGACCAGTTTCTCGGGCGGTATCGTGTTGACCCCAACCGATAATTTCAGCCTGACCGTCGATTACTACAACATCGACATCAATGATCGGGTCGCGTTGTCCAACTTCACGATCGTGCCCGATTCGCCTGAGCAACTGGCGCTGATCGCTGCCGGTGTGCCCAACGCTGCACTGCTCGGTTCGCTGTCGTTCTTCAGCAATGCCTTCGACAGCACCGTTGAAGGCATCGATCTGGTCGCCAACTACGTCACGGAAGTGGGTCAACTCGGCGAGTTGAACTTCACCCTCAGCCACAGCTACAACGACCAGACCGTGGACCGCTTCGACCCCGGCACCATCGACAGCAATCGCATCTTCGATCTGGAAAACCAGTTGCCGCATCACCGCACCGTGTTCACCACCACCTTCCGCGCCGCATCTGGCCTGGAGTTGCTGCTGCGCGCCAATCATTACAGCGGCTGGGAAGACGCCAGCTTTAGCGATGACCCAACCGATCCCGACGACCCCAATGTGGGCCACTTCGGCTCGGAGGTGTTGATCGATCTGGCGGTGACCTATCCGCTGTTCGCTGATCGCGTGCGGCTCACGGTCGGTGCCAACAACGTGTTCGACAATCTGCCCGACCGCGAGAGCAACGGCACCCTCAACTTCCTCGGTGCCACCCGGCCGTTGTCCTCGCCGTTCGGGTTCAGCGGTGGCGAGTGGTTCGCACGGGTTTCCGCTGACTTCTGACGCAAGGAATCCTCCGGATCGGTCGGATTTCGACTGATCCGGGGTTATTTCGCGAGCAGCGTGCCGCGTTATTCGGTCGGGTTCTGTCCGTCGTTGGCCGCGATCACTTGCAGCAGCAATCGCCCTTCGGCCAGTTCGGCGCGCAGGCGCTCGCCGCTGGCGACCTGCTGCCATGATCGAATGACTTGCGCGTCATCGGCACGGCGGAGCAGGGCATAGCCGCGGCGGGTGATCGCCAGTGGATTGAGCGCAAGCAAGGCGCGCGCGGCGCCATCGCTGTGCTGTCGCGCGTGCACAATACGCGCAGACATGGACCGCTGCAGGCGCGTGGCGAGCGCATTCAGGGTGAGGCGATGGCTGTCAATCGCGGCTGCCGGGTGCAGCCGTTGCAAACGATGGTGCAGCGTCGCCATACGCTCACTCGGCCTGCCGATGATCTGCTGACGCAGGCGTTGCAGTGCGCGTGCGCCGACCGCCAGTTGCTGGCGGCCTCGGGCCAGTCGTTGTGCCGGGCTGGCATGGCGCAAAGCCATGAAACTGCGATCGCAGGACTGCGCCGCTGCGAGGGTCTGCCGTCGGATCGCTACCGCGCAGCGTTCGCCGGCGCGTTGCACGCGCGCCAACAACGCATCGCGATCCGGCACCAATAATTCGGCGGCGGCCGAAGGGGTGGCAGCACGCAGGTCGGCCGCAAAATCGGCGAGGGTGAAGTCGATTTCATGGCCAATCGCCGAAACCAGTGGCGTTCGCAGTGCCGCTATGGTGCGCGCCAGTGCCTCGTCATTGAAGCACCACAGGTCTTCCAGCGAGCCGCCGCCACGGGTCAGCAACAGCGCGTCATAGCGGCCGCTGGCATCGGCCCGTTGCAGCATTTGCTGGATTTGCGGCGCTGCATCCTTGCCTTGCACCGGCACCGGCAGGATATCGACCGGCAACAGCGCAAACCGACGGCGGATCACACTGAGCACGTCGCGCACCGCAGCGCCGCTTGGGCTGGTAATCACGGCCAGACGGCGAAGCAATGCCGGCAACGGTTGCTTGCGCTCGCTCGCGAACAATCCTTCGCTGGCCAGTTTCGCTTTCAGTCGCTCGAATTGCTGGCGCAGCACGCCTTCGCCGGCCTCCTCCATGATCTCGATGACGAGCTGATAATCACCGCGTGCTTCGTACACGGTTACCTTGCCGCATACCAGCACCTGCATGCCATCGCTCGGTGCAAAGGCGAGGCGCTGCGCCTTGGCCCGGAACATGGCGCAACGCACCTGCGCCCGCCCGTCCTTGAGGGTCAGATAGATGTGACCGGAGCCGGGTCGGGCGAGGTTGCTGATTTCGCCCTGCACCCAGACGCCGGCAAAGCTGCCTTCAAGCAGATCACGCGCCAGCACATTGAGCTGCGTTGGGCTGAGGATGCGGCTGCGATCGGTGGCCATCGATCAGATTCCAATGCGGTTCGCCATTCTAGCAGCCTGTCTGGCTTGGCCCATCTCGGCTTTTCCGCAGTAGATCAGCGTCAAGTCCGACAGGCGGCTGGTGTAGATCCAT
This sequence comes from Lysobacterales bacterium CG_4_10_14_3_um_filter_64_11, assembly GCA_002782905.1. Lineage (GTDB taxonomy): Bacteria > Pseudomonadota > Gammaproteobacteria > Xanthomonadales > Xanthomonadaceae. Next base: position 4,873 of record PFJA01000269.1, on the reverse strand, counting down.
TGTGATGCTTCACCACCGCGGCCACCGCAACGCGCGCATTCGGGTGATAATTGCGCCATGAGTCGAATCTTCACCGCGCTTGTCGCGCTACCCAAGGCGGCCCCGGTTGCAGCGCCGCCGGGGTTTCCTGCCGATTTTCGCAAGCTGCCGCAGTGGCTTGATGCCCTGCCGCGTGCCGATGCCGATGCGACGTTGAAGCAGGTGCGGCAGGCGTTGGCGCTGCTGCCAACGCTGCCGTGGCGGGCGGCGGCGCGTGCCCAGGCACTGGATATGCTGCGCCCGCTGGCGCACGATGCCATGGCTCCGGTGGTCACGCAGTTGCGCAATGCCGCGCTGCCGTTGGCAGCCAATCTGGTGGCGTCGGCCAAGGCGTTGGAGGCCACCCATGTGGCGCTCGCGCAGGGTTATCGTCAGGCTGTTGCCGAGTTGTGCGCGCCGGATGGCAAGGTGCCAATGCTGAAGGGGTCGCTGGTGACGGCGGCGTTGCAGCTCGCCTGTCATCACTTTTCGCTGGCCTTGGCCCAAGCATGGCGCAGTTATCGCGCGCCGCCGCCGCATGTGTGGCAATCACTGCATCGTGTCTACGCGTTTGCGCAACAGTTGCGCGTGGATGACAAGCCAGTGGCGGATGCCGTGAGCCAGCGCAACAGCAGCGCACGCCAGTTGTACCGGCAATGCCTGTTGATGGCGCTTACCAACCCATACGCGTTTGCGCAAGCAGAGCAGGAGACCTTGTGGCGTCTGACGCGCGATTATGGCCTGCATCTGCCGGCCGGCAGTGAACGTCCCGATGGCGTTGCATTGGCGCTGGGGGGCGATGGCGATCGCGCATTTCCCGATGACGATGCGACGGTGCGCGAGTGGCTCGATGTTTCGCCGTTGCTGGCCGATTTGCAGGCCGCGCTGGCGGGCAGCGGCGCCGATGCAACGGTGTACCTGTCGCACCACGGCAGCATGCCGCTGGATCGCCGGCTGGCGGAGCGTTGGCAGCAAAGCCTCATTGCCAGCATCACGCGCAACAGCCGGCGACTTCCCGGCGGCCACGTGTTGGATACCGTGCTGGGCATGACCGGTTTGCACAGTCAACTCAGTGGTGGCCGGGGTTTTGCCGAGTTTGTACAACAATTGCATCGACAGCAGACGGTGATGGCTGATGGCACCGGTGCGGTGTTGCCGGGCACTGATGCAGCGGCCACCAAGCTGTTGCCGGCCCGCGTGCTTGATCAAAGCCCGAGCGGCTATCGCGTGAGTTGGCAGGCGCAGGCGCAGGCGCGGCTGCGCGTTGGCGAGATCGTCGGCCTGTCCTTGCATGAAGAAAGCATCGCCACACGCGCCTGGTTGCTGGGTGCGGTACGTTGGTTGCGCTATGAAGACAGCGGCGAAGTCAGTGCCGGCGTTGAACTGCTCGGGCTGCGCGTCTGGCCGGTGGCGCTGACGCCCGCAAAAGGCAAGGCAGAGCCGCTGCGTGGCATCGAGTTCGTGGCCGGGCCGGGCGGCTTTCCGCGCCACGGCATCATTGTTGCGGCAAGTTCGCCGGTGGTGCTGGAAGCCGCGGCTGTGCATCGGCTGGGCGACGATCCGGATTGGCTGCTGCACGCCGAACATCATGTCAGTGCCGCCGACGGGCCGCTGCGGCCCGTCGCCGAGATGGGGGAGTACACGGTGTTGTCGTACCAGACGATCAATCGCACGGTTCAGGTTGAGGATATGCCGGCATGAGCAGGGGTTTCGGGCCATCACCGCGGCGCCACACGCATGCCGTGCGCGTAGGCAATGTCACGCTCGGCGGCGCTGCGCCGGTGGTGGTGCAGTCGATGACCAATACCGATACCGCCGACATCAAGGCAACCACGCAGCAGGTGGCTGAGCTGTGGCGTGCCGGCTCCGAATTGGTGCGCATCACCGTGAATACCCCCGCGGCGGCGGCGGCCGTGCCAAAGATTGCCGACCGTCTGGCCATGATCGGCGCGTCGGTGCCCTTGATCGGCGATTTCCATTACAACGGGCACCAGTTGTTGGCGGCTGAACCGGCCTGTGCCGAGGCGCTGGCCAAGTACCGCATCAATCCGGGCAACGTCGGCTTTGGCAAGAAGCGCGACAGCCAGTTCGCCAGCATCGTCGAATTGGCGGCGCGGCATGGCAAGGCGGTGCGTATTGGGGCCAACTGGGGTTCGCTCGATCAGGAACTGGCGACCCGCTTGATGGATGAAAATGCGGCGTTGGCCGAACCGTGGGATGCCGGCCGGGTGTTGCGCGAAGCCTTGATTCGCTCGGCACTGGATTCGGCCGAACGGGCGGTGGCAATCGGCTTGCCGGCCAATGCCATCGTGCTGTCGGCAAAAGTCAGTGGTGTGCAGGAGTTGATCGCGGTGTATCGCGAACTGGCAACGCGCAGCAATTTCGCGTTGCATCTGGGGCTCACTGAAGCCGGCATGGGCTCCAAGGGCATCGTTGCCTCCAGCGCAGCGTTGGCGGTGCTGTTGCAAGAGGGCATCGGCGACACCATCCGCATTTCCCTGACTCCCGAGCCGGGGCAATCGCGCTGCGCCGAGGTGATCGTTGCGCAGGAGCTGTTGCAGACGCTGGGGCTGCGCGCGTTTACCCCATTGGTGACGGCGTGCCCGGGTTGTGGCCGCACCACCAGCGAGTTTTTTCAGCAGTTGGCGCAGCGGGTGCAAAGCCACGTGCGCGAGCGGATGCCGGAATGGAAAATGCGCTATCCGGGTGCCGAAAATCTGACCTTGGCGGTAATGGGCTGTGTCGTCAACGGCCCGGGCGAGTCGCGTCATGCCAACATCGGCATTTCCTTGCCGGGCACTGGTGAGGCACCGGCGGCACCGGTGTTTGTCGATGGCGAAAAGACCGTTACCCTGCGCGGCGAGCACATCACCGAATCATTCATTGCGCTGATCGATGATTACGTGCAATCGCATTACCCGCCACAAACCAGGGAGTCCGCGCATGCAATTGGTCATCCATCAGCGGCGTAGCGCGTTTTACGTTAGCGCCATCGCTCTGGTCATCAGTGCCGTCGGCGCACGCTGGAGCCCGTGGTGCTACTACGGCGTTGCGCTATTTGGCGGCTTGACGCTGCTGGGCATGTATGACCTCAGCCAAACCCGCCGCACGCTCAACCGAAACTACCCAATTCTGATCCACTTTCGCTACTTTCTGGAATCGATCGGCCCGGAAATCCGCCAGTACTTCATCGAGGCTGACACCGACGACCGGCCGTATTCGCGCGAGCAGCGTAATTTGGTCTACCAGCGTGCCAAGAACACCCTCGACAAGCGACCGTTTGGCACCATGCTCGATGTCTATGCCGAGGGCTACGAGTGGATCAACCATGCCGTGGTACCGGCGAAAATTGACGTGCATGATTTCCGGGTTGCGGTAGGCGCCGAGCGCAAACAACCGTATCGCGCCAGCGTATTCAATATTTCGGCAATGAGCTTCGGTGCGTTGTCCGCCAACGCCATTCGCGCGCTCAATGCCGGTGCCGCCAAGGGCGGCTTTTATCACGACACCGGCGAGGGCTCGATCTCGCGCTATCACCGCGAGTTCGGTGGCGATCTGGTGTGGGAGATCGGCTCAGGCTACTTTGGCTGCCGCAATACCGACGGCAGCTTCAGTGCATCACGCTTTGCCGAAAACGCCGACGACGCACAGGTGAAGATGATCGAATTGAAGCTCTCGCAAGGTGCCAAGCCTGGTCATGGCGGCGTGCTTCCCGGTGCCAAGGTGACCGCGGAAATTGCCGAAGCGCGCGGGGTGCCGGCGGGTGAAACAGTGGAGTCGCCGGCGGCGCATTCGATGTTTTCGACGCCAATCGAACTCCTGCATTTCATCGCCCGCTTGCGCGAACTTTCCGGCGACAAGCCGATCGGCTTCAAGCTGGCGATCGGCCATCCCTGGGAGTGGTTCGCCATCGTCAAGGCGATGCGTGAAACCGGTATCGAGCCCGACTTCATCGTGGTCGATGGCAAGGAAGGTGGTACCGGCGCGGCGCCGGTAGAGTTTATCAATCGCGTCGGCATGCCGCTGCGCGAAGGGCTGTTGCTGGTGCACAACACGCTGATTGGTGCCGGCCTGCGCGACCGGATTCGCATTGGCGCGGCCGGCAAGATCACCTCGGCGTTCACGGTGGCACGCACCCTTGCGATCGGCGCCGACTGGTGCAACGCGGCCCGCGCCTTCATGTTTTCTCTTGGCTGCATCCAGGCGCGCAGTTGCCACAACGATCAATGCCCCACCGGCATCGCCACCCAGAACCCGCATCGTTGGCACAATCTGGATGTCGCGGACAAGAGCGAGCGTGTGTACAACTATCACAAGGCCACGGTACTGGCACTCAAAGAGTTGTTGGCGGCAGCCGGGCTGCATGATCCGGCGCAGTTGCTGCCCGATCACATTCTGCGTCGGGTATCGCCTACCGACATCGCTTCGTACGCCACGCTCTATCCAACCCTGCAAGCGGGTGAGTTGCTGACGGGGGTGCCCGATCACCCGGTGTTCCAGCGCTACTGGGCGCGCGCGCGGGCTGACAGCTTCGCGCTGGGTTGAACACGCCGTCATTGCGAGGAGCCTGTTCCGGTGTCTGGAACTGCACACGAACCATGAACTCGACGGGCGAGGCGTAAAGCTTTTGGTCCGCAAAGGACGCAAAAACCGCAAAGGGGAAGTGTCAAGAAAATCCAAGACACGATGTCGTAGCACCATGCTGCGGTGGGATGAAACGGAAAAGCGGCGTTGTAGCGCATGGATGCGCGGGCCAAGTGCGACCACGCGCCGTATAGCACGCCGAGAATCGCCGCCGAATGCAGGAGCAAGGCACCACTGTTTGACCGAGCGAGCCGCGTAGCGGCGAAGTGAA
>PFJA01000216.1 GCA_002782905.1 Lysobacterales bacterium CG_4_10_14_3_um_filter_64_11 | reverse complement strand
GCGCGGCCAGGGCGCCGGTGCCGCGATGATGCAGCGCTGTCTGGATGCCGCGCGCGGCTTCGGCTTCCGCCGCTGCTATCTGGAAACCCTGTACGGCATGAACGGCGCGCAGCGCCTGTATGAACGTTCCGGTTTTGCCCGGATTGCGGCACCACTGGGCAGCACCGGCCACTTTGCCTGCGACCGCTATTATCTGCGCGCGTTGTAGCGCGCCAGCGGCTGGCTCAAATCACATCGAATGGGTAGCTGCCACGCTCCAGAATGAACCCCGCCAGTGCATCGATGCGCGCATCCGGGTTGACCGGCAAGCTGCGTACATTGCGCGCCAGGCGGGCACGCGCCTGACGGGTAAAGATGTCGGCAATGGCCAACGCCTGCGCCGCTGCCTCGTGACCCTCGCGCTGCAAACTGTCGGCGCGTGACAGCACACACAGGCCGACAAACAGATCGATGGCGATGTCGGCGACGCGCTTGAGTGCATATTGCTGCTCGGCGATCGCTTTGCCGTGTTTGCGCAGCAGGCCGTCGGCCGCCTTGGACAGCGCCACCGTGTATTTCTCGTAGCTCGCTGCTGCCTTGCGCAAGGTCGGATGCAATTCGCGCTTGATGGTGTCGGTGCCAACGCCGGTGCTCTCTTTAAAGCGCCGCGCCGCATAGCCGCTGAGCACGCCAAAACCCTTGATCGGATTGTTGAAGATGTCATTGGCGGCATGGCGCAACTCGCTCAGGCTGGCGCCCACATCCTTGAGCCCGGACAGCGCGATATACAACCGCAGAATCTCGTTGGTGCCTTCGAAAATCGGCAGGATGCGGGCATCGCGCACCACCTGCTCGTACGGAAACTCGCGCATGTAGCCGTTGCCGGCAGCAATTTGCAGCGCCTCGTATGCGGCGCGCTGAATCGCGTCGCTGGCAAACACCTTGCTGATCGCCGCCTCCACCGAATAATCCGCGCACTCCGAATCGATGTAATGCGCCACCATCCACACCGCGCTTTCCGCCGCGAAACAATCCACCGTCATCTGTGCGATTTTTTCGCGCACCAGACCGAACTCGGCAATCGGCCGCTCAAACTGCTTGCGATCCAGTGCCTGGGCGCTGGCCAGCTTGATCAGCGATTTCATGCCGCCGACCGCACCGCCACCGAGGCCGGTACGACCGTTGTTGAGGATCGCCATGGCAACCTTGAAACCCTTGCCCACCGCGCCCAGCACGTTTTCCGGCGGCACCCGCACATCGCTGAATGCAACCGTTGTCGTTGAGGAAGCACGGATGCCCATCTTGTCTTCGTGCGGGCCGTGACTGACGCCGGGCCACGCCGCTTCCACCACGAACGCGGTCATCCGGCCCTCGGGGCCGTTGGTGCGCGCGAATACCGTGTACAGATCCGCGATGCCGCCGTTGGTGATCCAGATTTTTTCGCCGGACAAGGTCCAACTGCCGTCGTCGTTGCGTACCGCCTTGGTGCGGATCGATGCGGCGTCGGAGCCGGCACCGGCCTCGGTGAGACAGAATGCGGCGATCATTTCGCCGCTGGCCAGTCGCGGCAAATAGCGCGTCTTTTGTTGGTCGCTGCCGAACAGCAGCAGGCCCTTCATGCCGATCGAACTGTGCGCGCCGATGGTCAGCGACACCGAACTGTCGTGGCCGCTGGTCTGGGTCAGCACCCGTGCGTAGGCCGCATTCGACAAGCCAAGACCACCGAATTCTTCGGGAATGATCAGCCCGAACAAACCCATTTCGCGCAACGACTGGATAAACTCCGGCGGCTGCCCGGCAGCGTGATCCCAGCGCCGGAAGTCGTCACGCTTTTCGCCGAGAAAATCATCGATGGCGTCCACCATCGCCCCCAGCATTTCCCGATCCCGCTCACGCATGCGTGGGTACGGGAACAGATTTTGTTCCAGAATCTCGCCAAAAAACAGGTTCTTGGCCGCGCTGCGATCACGCAACAGGGTATCGGTGGTCGCAGTGACATCCTCAGCATGGGCGGCGCTCACAGCAGGCTCCTCGGCTCGATCGACAGGATTTCAGTTTCCGCGCTCGCGCGTTCCGTGGCAAGCGCCGATGATGCACCGTTCTGGACTGAGTTCCGGGTTAAAATCAGCGTCCGACATCGTGTCGCCAGCACTCGGATTGCCCATGGAACTTGCACGTACCCTCGCCGTCATCACTGGCGGCGTCTCCGGCCTTGGCTTTGCCGTTGCCCAGCATCTGGTCGCACACGGCGGCAAAGTTGCCCTGTTCGATATCAACGACGACAAAGCCGGCAATGCCATCGCTGAACTCGGCGCCGACCAGGCGATCTACCTGCGTACCGATGTCAGCAACGAAGCCCAGGTTGCGCAAAACATGGCGCAGGCACGCGTGTTTCTCGGCGGCCTGAATGTGGCCATGAACTGTGCCGGCGTGCTCGGCCCGGGCCGGGTGCTGGGCAAGGACGGCCCGATGCCGCTGGCCACGTTCCAGAACACGGTGATGATCAATCTGGTCGGCAGCTTCAATGTCGCCAAGGCGGCGGCGCAGGCAATGCAGGACAACGCGCCCGGCGACGACGGCGAGCGCGGCGTGATCATCAACACCGCGTCGATCGCCGCGTTCGAAGGGCAGATCGGCCAGGCCGCGTATGCCGCCTCGAAAGGTGGCGTGGTCGGCATGACCCTGCCGATGGCGCGCGAACTGGCGCGCTTCGGCATCCGCGTGATGACCATCGCGCCGGGCATTTTCTGGACGCCAATGGTGGACATGATGCCACCGCCAGTGCAGGCGTCGTTGGCGGCATCGATCCCGTTCCCGTCGCGGCTGGGCAAGGCCGAGGAGTTTGCGCAAACCGTAGCCTTCATCCTCGGCAACCGCTACCTCAACGGCGAAACCATTCGCCTCGATGGCGCGGTTCGCCTGTCGCCGAAATAAACGAGCAACCGAGTGGCACTTACTCAAGCGTCGTCATCGCCGCCCCCGATTAAAGCAGTCGAGGGCAGGCTTACAGCGGAGATCCAGTACCTTTCGCCCCATGAGTCACTGGATTCGCGCTTTCGCGGCAATGACAAAATGTGAGGTTATGCGCTTACGTACGTGCCATTCAGCAATTACCCCGTCAAATCCATTACCCGAGCCCTAACCCATGAAAGCGTCCGAAATCAAGAAAGGCAACGTGATCGAGCACAACGGCACCGTCTACCAGGTGCGCGACATTGAACGCAGTTCGCCGCAGGGCCGCGGTGGCAACGTGACGTTTCGCTTCACCCTGTATTCGGTGCCAGGCGGGCAGAAGTTCGATCTGTCGCTGCGCGCCGAAGATGATCTCAAGGAAGTCGACTTGCAGCGCCGCGCCGCGTCGTTTTCCTACAAGGATGGCGAGGCCTTCGTGTTTCTCGATAGCGAGGATTTCACACCGTATCAGCTCGATGCCGACGTGGTGGGTGATCTCGCCGGTTACATCAGTGACGGCCTGGACGACTGCTACATACAGGTGATCGACGACATGCCGGTGGCGGTGCAATTGCCGGCCAGCGTGATACTGCAGGTGGTCGATACCGCGCCTGAGATCAAGGGCGCCACCGCCACCAAACGGCCAAAGCCAGCCACATTGAATACCGGGATCGAGATCATGGTGCCCGAGTACGTCAGCAACGGTGAGAAGATCTGGGTGAGCACGCTCACCGGCGAGTTTGGTGGCCGGGCCTGAGAGCGAGAATCCAACCCAGCGCATACATGTAGGATGGGTAGAGCGCAGCGAAACCCATCATCGCCACATAGCGATGGGTTTCGCTGCGCTCTACCCATCCTACTCAACCCATGATGGTGCGGTGGGCGAAAACCCGCGCGTTCAATACACCCCCGCCGCACGCGCTGCCAACCAACGCCTTGCCATGCGCTGCATCGATGCCTCGGCATCCGCGTCGGCTGCAATCTCGTCAATCCGCCGCCATGCCAGCGCATGCGATTCTTCGCTCACCACAAAGGTTTCGTCGGCACCGGCATGCACCACAAAGCGCACGTCGTAATGCCAATGTTCCGGCTCATCAGCACGCACCGGAATGCGATGGCGGTCGATATCGAAAATACGCGGCTCCACTGCAAGCGCGTCGAGACCCGATTCCTCCTGCGCTTCGCGCAATGCCACCCGCGCCAGATCGCAGTCGCCATCGGCATGGCCGCCCAATTGCAACCAACGGCCGAGCTTGCGGTGATGGGTCAGCAACACGCGCTCACCATCACCCGCCACCAGCCAGGCCGAACCGGTGAAATGCCCCGGCGGATGCCAGCGTTGAAACACGTCGGGTGAGGACACCAGAAAAGAATCGAACAACGCAACCTGCGCGGCGCATTGCGGCGATGCAACCGCATGCGCCTGCAGCGCAGCGGCAAGGTCAAACGGCATTGTGTGATGCTGATCCATCGGCGAATGATAGCCGGCTTGCGCCCGACTTCGCACGGCAAACGCGTGGAACACGTGCCCGCACATACTGCCCGAACCGCCGCCGGACGGTTACACTCGCCCGATTGCCAACGGAGCTGAACCGATGACCGAGACCGCCACTGTCCGCGAACCGTCGCTGGTACAGGCATTGTTGCCGCTACTGGCGTTGATCGCAATGCTGTCATTGTCGGTCTATCTGTATGGCAGCGATTCCTCGTACGGCGCCAACCAGATAGCGCTGCTGCTGGCCGGTGCCGTTGCCGCCATCGTCGGCATCCGCAACGGGCTGCACTGGGATGAGGTACAGCAAGCGATCGTGCATGGCGTCTCCGTGGCAACCGGAGCGTTGTTTATTTTGCTCGCGGTCGGCTCGTTGATCGGCGCCTGGATCCTCGGCGGCACGGTGCCAACCCTGATCGTCTACGGCATGCAGTTGATGAATCCGGCGTGGTTCTATCCCGCCACCTGCCTGATCTGTGCGCTGGTGGCGCTGGCGATCGGCAGTTCGTGGACGGTGGCCGGCACCCTGGGCGTGGCGCTGATGGGGGTGGCGCACGGGCTTGGCCTGTCAGCGGAAATCACCGCCGGCGCGATCATCTCCGGCGCCTATTTCGGCGACAAGATGTCGCCGTTGTCGGACACCACCAATCTGGCACCAGCAGCCGCCGGCAGCGAGCTGTTCAGCCATATTCGGCACATGACCTGGAGTACCGTACCGAGCATCGGCCTGGCCTTGATCGCCTTCACCGCGATCGGCTTTGCCGCGCACCCCAAAGCTCTGGACGCGGACACCGGGCTCGGCTCGTTGTCACAGCTGATCCAGGCCCAATTCAGCATTGGCCCGCACCTGCTGATTCCGCTGCTGGTGGTGTTTGTGCTGGCGATGCGCAAGTTTCCGGCCTATCCCACCATTCTGATCGGAGCCTTGCTGGGCGCCGTGTTTGCGGTGCTGTTTCAGCCTGATGTGGTGGTGAAGCTGGCCGGCAACGACGCCCTGTCGCGGCCGATGGCGCTGCTGTCTGGCGCGTGGAAATCGCTGTTCGATGGCTACAAGTCAGCCAGCGGCGATGCCGCGGTCGATGAGCTGCTCTCACGCGGCGGCATGGTCAGCATGCTCAACACGGTGTGGTTGATCATCTGTGCGATGGCATTCGGCGCGGTGATGGAAAAGGCCGGGCTGCTCGAACGCCTGATCCGCGGTGTGCTGGCCTCTGCACATTCCACCGGCGCCTTGATCACCGCCACCCTGGCAACCTCGTTCGGCACCAATGTGGTGGCAGCCGACCAATACATCGCAATCGTGGTACCGGGGCGCATTTACCGTTCCGAGTACGCCAAGCGCGGGCTGGCGCCGGTCAATCTGTCGCGCGCACTGGAAGACGCCGGCACGATCACCTCGCCACTGATCCCGTGGAACACCTGCGGCGCCTACATGGCCGCCACACTCGGGGTAGCGACGCTGGATTACGCGCCCTATGCGCTGTTCAACCTGATCAACCCGTTGCTCGCTGCGGTGATGGCCTACGCTGGATTCAAGGTGCTGCACATTACGCCACGCGGTGAATTGGCCCAGCGCGAAGCCACGCCCGTGCCGGCGTCGCAATGAACGCTTGTGCGCAGTGGGCGTGCGGGATAAGTTAGGCCGCCATCAACCCGATCCAACGAATAACCGCCGCACCCTGTCTGCGGCGACACCAACCAAGGGGAGCATCATGTTGCGAAGCCTGTTCATTACCAAACCGATTGCACCGGCAGGACACGTGGATGCCGGCGAGCCGGTGGAGGGCGGGCTTGAGGGCGAAATCACCCTCAAGCGCACCCTCACTGCCAAACAGCTGTTTTTGCTCGGCGTGGGTGCCATCATCGGCGCCGGCATTTTCGTGATGACCGGCACCGCGGCGGCAAACTATGCCGGCCCAGCGGTGATCCTGAGTTTTGTCATTGCCGGCACCGCGTGCGCCTTCGCTGGCCTGTGCTACGCCGAGTTTGCGGCGATGCTGCCGGTATCGGGCAGCGCCTATTCTTACGCCTATACCACGCTCGGCGAGTTCGTCGCCTGGTTCATCGGCTGGACGCTGGTGCTGGAATACCTGCTCGCCGCGTCCACCGTCGCGGTCGGCTGGTCAGGCTACATGAACAGCTTTCTCGGCACCCTTGGCATGGCAATCCCGGACGTGCTGTCTTCGGCACCGCTGGACATGATTCAAGGTTCGATCCGCATGACCGGCGCCCTGATCAACCTGCCCGCCGTACTGATCGTGGCCGCCATCACCGGTCTGGTTTACGTCGGTATTTCGCAGTCGGCCTGGGTCAACGCCATCATCGTTACCATCAAGGTGGTGGTGATCCTGCTGTTCCTGGCGTTTGGCCTGCAATACGTCAATCCGGAAAACTGGGTGCCGTTCATCCCCGATCGCGTGATCGATGCCGATGGCACATCGCATTACGGCATCCAAGGCGTGATTCGCGCGTCAGCCGTGGTGTTCTTTGCCTACATCGGTTTTGATGCGGTCTCCACCGCTGCCGGTGAAGCGAAGAACCCGCAGCGCGACATGCCCATCGGCATTCTCGGCTCACTGGTGTTTTGCACGATCCTCTACATCGCCATGTCCGCGGCACTCACCGGCATGATGCCTTACACCGAACTGGGTACCTCCAAGCCGGTAGCAACCGCGCTGCAAAACTACCCCGATCTGCTCTGGCTGAAGACCGTCGTTGAACTGGGCGCGATTGCCGGCCTGTCGTCGGTGATCTTGGTGATGCTGATGGGGCAGCCGCGTATCTTCTACTCGATGGCCAAAGACGGCCTGATGCCGAGCATGTTTGGCAAGGTCCACCCGAAACACCGCACCCCGTACATCGGCACGGTAATTGTCGGGGTGGTTGCGGCGAGCATGGCTGGTCTGTTCCCGATCAGCTTCCTCGGCGATCTGGTGTCGATGGGCACGTTGCTCGCGTTTGCCACCGTCTGCGTCGGCGTACTGATCCTGCGCCGCACCCGCCCCGACCTTCGCCGCCCGTTCCGGGTACCGGCCGCGATCATCGTCTGCCCGCTGGGCGCGGTGGCTTGCCTGTACCTGTTCTGGCAACCGTTCATGGAGCATTGGCACCTGATGCTGGGCTGGACCGCTATTGGCATGAGCATCTATGCCTTCTACGGCTACCATCACAGTCGTTTGCGGCAACGAAGCTGATACAGAAGGCGGAACGCGATGAAGCCGGGACCCGGGACCACGGGACCCGGAACCCGTAAAAGCCACAGCAAAAAGCAAAAGCTCAAATCGAGAACTCGTAGGATGGGTAGAGCGCAGCGAAACCCATCAACCGCAAACCTCGAGGTCCCGAGGTCCCGGCTTCATCAAGTCCATGTACGCCGAACTCCATTGCCTCTCCAACTTCAGCTTCCAGCGCGGCGCATCCAGCGCAGCGGAGCTGTTCGAGCGTGCGAAGAAGCTCGGTTATCGTGCACTGGCAATCACCGACGAGTGTTCACTGGCCGGTATCGTGCGCGCGCTGGAGGCATCCGAAGCCACTGGCGTGGCGTTGATTATCGGCAGCGAACTGCGTCTGCACGATGGCCTCAAACTGGTGTTGTTGTGCGCCTCGCGGCGCGGCTACGAAACCCTGTGCCGGGCGATCACGGTGGCTCGGCGGGCAGCCAGCAAGGGTGAGTACCAACTCCAGCGCGGCGATCTTGAACAGGCGCTGATGCACGGCGCACCGGGCGACGGCCTGCTGGCATTATGGGTTCCGCCCGCCGACCCGTCGTTGTGGGACGAACAAACCGCTTGGGTTGCGCGCAGCTTCCCTGCCTGTGCCTGGATCGCGGTGGAGTTGCATCGCGCCGCCGACGACGGCGATCGCCTTGCCGCCCTGCATGCACTGGCGGTGCGCCAGCAACTGCCGCTGGCCGCCGCTGGCGATGTCCAGATGCATGTCCGCCGCCGCCGCGCCCTGCACGATGTGCTCACAGCCATTCGCCTCAACACCCCGGTGGCCCAGGCCGGCCATGCCCTGTTTGCCAATGGCGAGCGTCATCTGCGCAGCACGCTGGCACTGGCAACGCTGTATCCGCGCGACCTGCTCGATGAAAGCGTGCGAATCGCCGAGCGCTGCTGTTTCAGCCTGCGCCAGCTGCACTACGAGCACCCCAGCGAACTGGTACCGAACGGTCGCACACCCAGCCAACACCTGCGTGCGCTCACCGAGGCCGGTGCGCACGAGCGCTGGCCCGCCGGTGTGGCCGAATCGGTGCAGGCGCAGATTGAAAAGGAACTGGCACTGATTGCCGAACTGCGCTACGAGGCGTTTTTCCTCACCGTGCACGACATCGTGCGCTATGCCCGATCGCGCGGCATCCTGTGTCAGGGCCGCGGCTCGGCAGCGAACTCGGTGGTGTGCTATTGCCTCGGCATCACCGCGGTGGGTCCCGATCGCATTCACATGCTGTTCGAGCGTTTCATTTCAAAGGAACGCAACGAACCGCCCGACATCGATGTCGACTTCGAGCACGAGCGGCGCGAGGAAGTAATCCAGTACATTTACCGAAAATACGGCCGCGAGCGTGCCGCGCTGGCCGCCACCGTGATCTGTTACCGCGCCCGCAGCGCGGCCCGCGACCTTGCGCGCGTGCTGGGTTTCTCCAGCGATCAGATTGAGCAACTGGCGCTGGTATTCGCGCATGGGCAGAGCGACGTGCCCCTGTGCGAACGCTTGCGTGAGCGCGGCTTCGACCCCGACACACCCACCCTGCAACGGTTCGCGGTGTTGCTGCAAGAGCTGCGCGGGTTTCCTCGCCACCTCTCGCAGCATGTCGGTGGATTCATCATTTCCGGTGCACCGCTGTGGACCTTGGTGCCCGTGGAAAACGCCGCCATGCCCGAACGCACCATCATCCAATGGGACAAGAACGATCTCGACACCCTCGGCCTGCTCAAGGTCGATTGTCTGGCGCTGGGTATGCTCAGCTGCATCCGGCGGTGCTTCGCGCTGATCGCCCGCCATCGCGCCATACGCCACAGCCTGGCGAGCATCCCGGGCGATGATGCAGCCACCTGGGCGATGATCCAGCGTGCCGATACGGTGGGGGTATTCCAGATCGAATCGCGCGCGCAGATGAGCATGCTGCCGCGCCTGAAGCCGGCCAATTTCTACGATCTGGTGATCGAAGTGGCGATCATGCGGCCCGGTCCGATCCAGGGCAACATGGTGCATCCGTTTCTGCGCCGGCGGCAGGGCCTTGAACCGGTGTCGTTTCCCTCGCCCGAACTCGAGCGCGTGCTTGGCCGCACCATGGGCGTGCCGATTTTTCAGGAACAGGTGATGCATCTGGCGATCGTCGCCGCCGGCTACAGTGCCGGCGAGGCCGACCAGTTGCGCCGCTCGATGGCGGCCTGGCAACGCCATGGCGGCCTGGAGCCGCATCGCCAACGCCTGCTCGACGGCATGGCAGCACGCGGTTACCACGCCGAGTTTGCGCAGCAGATTTTCGAGCAGATCAAGGGCTTCGCCAGTTACGGTTTTCCCGAATCGCACGCCGCCAGCTTTGCGCTGCTGGCCTGGGTATCGTCGTGGCTCAAATGCCATGAGCCGGCCGCCTACGCCTGCGCCCTGCTCAACGCGCAGCCGATGGGCTTTTACGCGCCGGCGCAGATCGTCAGTGATGCGCGCCAGCACGGGGTAACGGTGCGTCCGCTCGATGTGCTTGCCAGCGATTGGGATTGCACTCTGGAGACTTGCAACGACGGCTTTGCTTTGCGTCTGGGCCTGCGTCAACTGCGTGGTTTCGATCAAGCCAGCGCCGAACGGCTGATGGCCGCACGCGCGCAGCGGCCGTTTCTGGATGTCGAAGATATGGTCGCGCGCGCCGGGCTCGACAAGCCGGCGCGCGAAGCACTGGCGCGCGGCAACGCGCTACGCCGTCTGGCGGGGCATCGTCATCGCGCGTTCTGGGCGGCGGCCGGTGCGCTGCCAGCACCGCCGGTGCTGCGCGGCGCACGCACCGAGGAAAGCCAACCGTGCCTGCCGCTACCCAGCGTCGCCAGCGACGTTTTTGCCGATTACGCCAGCACCGGGCTGAGCCTGAACCGGCATCCGCTCAGCCTGATCCGCCAGCAACTGCGCGCACGGCGCATTGCCAGCGCGCGCGAACTCGATCACGCGGATCCCGGCAGCTACGTGCGCCACGCCGGCCTGGTCACCATGCGCCAGCGCCCACAAACCGCCAGCGGCGTCACCTTCCTCACCTGCGAAGACGAGACCGGCCTGATCAACGTCATCGTCTGGCACGATCTTGCGCTCAAGCAACGCCGCGAACTGCTCGATGCCAGCGTGCTCGGTGTCGACGGCGTGCTCGAACGCAAGGATGGCGTGCAGCATCTCATCGCTCGCCGTCTGCACAATCTCGACGATCTGCTCGCTGGCCTCGATGCGCGTTCGCGCGATTTTCGCTGAGCGCAGACGCGCATCAGTGCCCTACTCGCGCACCAGCACCCGCCAGCCATAGGCATCGACTGTCAGGCTGGCACCCTCGCCCAAGCGCACCGTTTCATCGCTGAACGCATCGCGGTATTGCCCGCGCCAGGGGCCATCGAGCAGGCGCACGGATTTGGCGTCGCCAACGAAGTTCAGCGCCACCAGCACGCCATCGTCGGCGTTGGCGCGCACGAAGCTGAACACCGCCTTGGGATCGGAGTTCACCACCGGCACCATGCGCGCGCCGTGATCGCCATTGCGCAGCGCGCTGAGCCGATGTTTGAGCGCGATCAGCTTGCGCAACAACCCATCGAGCGGATCCGCCTGCCATTGGATCGGGTCTTTCTCGAAGAACGCCAGACGCTTTTTGTTGCCGGCTTCCTGCCCATTGTGGATCAACGCAATGCCCTCACCGAGCAGTGACAGCACGATGGTCGGTTGCAGCGCCTTGCCGAACCGCTCGAAGGCGGTACCCTCCCACGCGTTTTGGTCATGGTTCTCGGTGTAGGTCATACGGTAGGCATCGTGCGGCCAGGCGCTCTCGTTCTCCGAGTAGAAGCCGAACAACGCGGTGGCATCGGCCTTGCCATGCGCAACGGCGTGCAGCGTGTTGTTCCACGACCATGCGTAGCTGGCATCGAACGCACGCGCGTGCACGTCGCGCTGCTCGAACTCGGCGAGCATGAACACCGGCTTGATCGCATCCAGCTCACGGCGCAGGTTGTCCCAGAAATCCAGCGGCACATAGCCAGCCACATCGCAGCGAAAGCCGTCAATGTCCACTTCGCGCACCCACCACGCCATCGCCTCAGTCATGTACTGGCGCAGACCCGCTTGCCGGTAATCCAGATCAATGATGTCCGACCAGTCCCACCACGGCGTCGGCCGGAAGTGGCCCTGCCAATCGCGCTCGTACCAATCCGGATGCTGCTCCACCAGCGCGTTGTCCCAGGCGGTATGGTTGGCCACCCAATCCAGGATCACCCGCATGCCCAGCCGATGTGCTTCGGCAACGAACGCCTTGAGATCGTCCAGCGTGCCGAACTCGGGATTGACACCATAGTAATCGCGTACCGAATACGGGCTGCCCAGGCTGCCCTTGCGGTTCTTCTCGCCAATCGGATGCACCGGCATCAACCAGACGATACCGATGCCCATGTCCTTGAGGCGTGGCAACTGCGCACGCGCCGCGTTGAAGCTGCCCTCGGCCGTGAACTGGCGGGTATTGAGCTGATACAGCACCGCATCACGGCTCCACCCGGGATGATCGAGCGTGACGTACGGCAACGGCGCATAGCGTGCAGGCACCACCGATTGCGCCGCCATCGCGGCGGTACAGGCCATCAGCAACAGTGTCGTCAACCAACGCATGATCCGCTCCCGAGCCGTGAGTGTGCCAGCATAAAGCGTGTGCATGCCCTGCCACGCGCAATGCAAACGAATGCATCCGCATCACGTTCGCGCAAACTCCAGTAGCC
>PFJA01000122.1 GCA_002782905.1 Lysobacterales bacterium CG_4_10_14_3_um_filter_64_11 | reverse complement strand
TGCTGGAACGCTACCCGGTGGCCGGTGGTGAGGCCGTGCATTTGGATTTGTACCGGCTGGGTGCCGCCAGTGAGCTGCAATTCCTGGGTCTCGATGATGTGGATGCTGCCGTCCTGTGGCTGGTCGAATGGCCGGAACGCGGCGTTGGTGCATTGCCCGCATTCGATCTCAGGGTCGAGCTGGCGATCGCCGGTGAAGGGCGTACGGCCCACCTGAACGCACTCAGCACCGCCGGCGCAGCCTGGATTGCCCGCCTGAAGGGTGGCGCATAATATTGATGTGAAGTCGAGATAGCTTTCTCAGGTGTCGGATTGCAAAGGAAAAGCGCTTGCATTTTGTGGCCGTTTACGGTCAAATCCGTGGCATGAAGTGCTCGCGCCCGCTGTTTTGTGCTCAAACCCTGCTCGCGATGTTGTTCGCGGCATGGTCGGCGCTCGCCGGCGCCGCCGAGCTGACTGGCCTTAGCCTGAGTGAAACCGGCAGCGATGCCCGTGCCGAGTTCGCGCTGAGCAGCCCGGCCGAGTACAAGGTTTTCACGCTGGCCAACCCGGATCGCCTGGTGGTGGATCTACACGGGTCGCGGCTGGCTGCGGGTTATCGGGAAGTGTTGCCCTCTGGCCCGGTGGCCTCGGTGCGCACCGGTTCGCCGAGCGCGGGTGTGCTGCGCGTGGTCTTCGACCTCGCCGCCGCGGTGCGACCCAAGACCTTCTTGCTCACGCCGGCGGCAGGCGTGGGCCATCGTCTGGTCATCGAACTGCATGCCGATGCCGCCCAGAGCACAGCCAAAACGCTACAGGACGTGGTGCCCGATACCGGGCGCGATGTGCTGATCGCGGTCGATGCCGGCCACGGCGGTCAGGACCCGGGTGCGCGCGGCGCCAAAGGCACCTGGGAAAAGCAGATCACCTTGGCGGTGGCGCGCGAACTGGCGCGGCAAATCAATGCTGAGCGCGGCCTGAAAGCCATTCTGATTCGTGACGGCGATCAGTTCATCCCGCTGCAACAACGCTACCGCAAGGCACGAGACGCTCAGGCCGACTTGTTCGTATCGATCCATGCCGATGCCTTCAACAAACCCAGCGCGTCCGGTGCTTCGGTGTTCGTGATGTCGCAGCGTGGCGCCTCCAGCGAAGCCGCACGCTGGCTGGCCGATCGCGAAAACGCGGCCGATCTGGTCGGCGGCGTCACCCTCGACGACAAGGACAACACCTTGGCCAAGGTGCTGCTTGACTTGTCGCAGAGCGCCACCATGAAGGCGTCCGAGGACATCGCCGAAAACGTGTTGGTGGCGCTCAAGCGGGTCGTGAAAACCCACAAGCCGCAGGTCGAGCGCGCCAATTTTGTGGTGTTGCGCTCACCCGATGTGCCATCGCTGCTGGTCGAAACCGCGTTCATCAGCAACCCGGCAGAAGAAAGCAAACTCAATGATCCGCTGCATCGTCAGCGGCTGTCGGCGGCGATCCTTGCCGGGGTGCGCAATTACTTCAACGCCCGGCCGCTGCCCGGCACCTGGTTGGCCACGCAGCAGGCGCGTCAGCGTGCCAGCGAACATCTGGTCAGCCGCGGCGATACCCTGTCCGGCATCGCCAACCGGCATGGGGTCAGCGTGGCCAGCTTGCGTCAGGAAAATCGCCTGCAAAGCGATGTGCTGCGGATCGGCCAGCGTCTGCGCATTCCAGCGCTGGCCAGCGCTGGCGCCGCCAGCGTTGCCGCCGTCGGCATGGGTTCGCCAAGCCCGCGTTGACCCGGGCACCACCCGCAGCCAACGGTTGCCGGTGTTCATGGCCGGTGGCAGGTTGGCGGAATACGGTTTGTCACACGCGCGGGGTTGCCGCCAGCGGCGACTACGCGCCGATATCTTCATTCCACAGCGATGGGTTGGCGTCGATGAAGGCTTGCATCATGGCCTTGCATTCGCTGCTGTCGGCCAGTTGCAGCACGACGCCGCGACGGCGCAGCCAGTCTTCTTCGCCCATGAAGGTTTCATGTTCGCCGATCACCACCCGTGGGATGCCGTACAGCGCAATCGCGCCGCTGCACATCGGGCACGGGCTGAGCGTTGTGTACAGGGTGCATTCGCGATAGACCTGTGCCGGCAGCCGGCCGGCATTCTCCAGTGCATCCATTTCGCCATGCAAAATGCTGCTGCCGCGTTGCACGCGGCGATTGTGGCCGCGGCCGATGATGCGGCCCTGATGCACCAGCACCGAGCCGATTGGGATGCCGCCTTCGGCCAGACCGCGCCGGGCTTCGTCGATTGCGGCGCTGAGAAAGGGGTCCATGGGGGTCTCCGGCGTGTGTGTCATGGGGCGCCACCGCGGCGCAGCGCCGGTGGTTCGCGTCGCGCCGATTCCATCGCAGCGACGGTGGCGGCCGACAACTCGGCGCTGGCACTTTCCAGTGCCTGCAATTCCCCGGACAAGCGCTGATACGCGCGGTCGATCGCCGCACAGGCGGTGTCCAGTTCGTGCTGGCTGGCGCTGGCACCCTGTTTCTGAATCCACAGTCGGTGCTCCAGCACATCGCGCAGCGCATCGCGGATCGGTTTGTCGGCGCGCAGCGACGCCTGCGCAACCTCGCCGATGTCCTCGGGCACCTGATCGACGACCGCGCGCATCGCCTGCATCCGCTCGCGGGTGCGCAGCAACACCTGCTCCATGGCCTCAGCGCGATCCACCAAATGCACCAGTGCCCGGTGCCGGTGCTGGGCGCGGTGCCGCCACACCAGCGCGACGGCGGCGATCAGCAGACACAGCGAGACAGCGATGACGAGAGTGCTTGGCATCGGTGAAGTTTGCATCAGCGCTGGGCTGAGGGCAAACCGAGACACAATGCA
>PFJA01000043.1 GCA_002782905.1 Lysobacterales bacterium CG_4_10_14_3_um_filter_64_11 | reverse complement strand
TGCACTCTGACCCGGGTTTGCGAAAGTGCACTCTGACCCGGGTTTCGACCCGGGTTTCGACCCGGGTTTGCGAAGCGGAGCAGCGATTGATTGTTGTTGCCACGCTCTCCCTGATCGGTCATAATGTACGGCTCTGCGCCATGTGTGTGTGCGGTTGGCCGCTGTCAGCGCGATGGCTGGCGGCCCGCCCGGTGCAGCGGATTCATGAACCTCCCGTATCGCGTGCGCCACTTCGGTGGTGTTGGGGCCGATGCCTTCCTGGCCAAGGGGGGCGCAACCGAACTACGTGATCGAGGTGTGCCATGGCCCGTGTGTGCCAAGTAACCGGAAAACGTGTGCAGAGCGGCAACAACGTCTCGCACGCGAACAACAGAACCCGCCGCCGTTTCCTGCCCAACCTGCATGAACGCCGGTTCTGGGTTGCCAGCGAAAACCGCTGGATCAAGCTGCGCCTGTCCATGCACGCCTTGCGCACCATCGACAAGAACGGTATCGATTCCGTTCTGGCCGAGATGCGTGCCCGCGGCGAGAAGATCTGAGGAGACGACCATGGCATCCAAGCGCGACAAGATTCGCCTCATTTCCTCGGCCGGCACTGGCCACTTCTATACCACCGACAAGAACAAGAAAAGCACGCCGGCGAAGATGGAAATCAGCAAGTATGATCCGGTCGTGCGCAAGCACGTGCTGTACAAGGAAGGCAAGATCAAGTAATCGCGCCGTGGCGTGATCACCGATCCCTTCCCCCCCAAAACCCGCCGCGAGGCGGGTTTTGTGTTATCGGCGCCGCGCCCGCCGCGAGGCGGGTTTTGTGTTATCGGCGCCGCGCCCGCCGCGAGGCGGGTTTTGTGTTTTTGTCGCGCGGCGTCCGCGCTACCATGCCGCAACGTATCCAGAGTCCGAGGCGAACCATGAAATGGCGCGGCCGACGCAGCAGCAGTCATGTCGATGATCAACGCCGCACAGGCAATGGCATGCGCCTGCCGATGGGCGGCCGCCGGCCCGGCGGGCTGATGCTGGTTGTGTTGGTGATCGCGGCGATCTATTTCGGCGTTGACCCGAGCCCGTTGCTGCAGGGCGCGGTGGCACCGGCCAGCCGGCCTGCGGCCGTGACCACCGGCGACGATACCCTGGCGCAGTTCGTCGGCGTGGTGCTGGCTGATACCGAAGACACCTGGCACCGCCTGCTCGATGGCGGCGCTACCCCCTACCGCGAGCCGACGTTGGTGCTGTTCAGCGATCATGTGCGTTCGGCCTGTGGGGTGGCCGGCGCGGCGATGGGGCCGTTTTACTGCCCGGCCGATCAGCGGGTGTATATCGATCTGGGTTTTTATCGCGCGTTGCAGGAGCGCTTCGGCGCGCCCGGCGATTTTGCCCAGGCTTACGTGATTGCGCACGAGGTTGGCCACCACGTGCAGAACCTGCTGGGGATTTCCAGTGCCGTTCACGCCCGCCAGCAGCGCGCCGACACGGCGCAGGCCAATCAGCTTTCGGTGCGTCTGGAGTTGCAGGCCGACTGTTTTGCCGGGATCTGGGCGAACCACGCCGAGCGCTTGCGTGATCTGCTCGATGATGGCGATATCGATGAGGCGCTGACGGCGGCCAGCGCAATCGGCGATGACCGCTTGCAGCAGCAGGCGCAGGGGCGGGTGGTGCCGGAAAGCTTCACCCATGGCAGTTCTGCACAGCGGGTGCACTGGTTCCGCGTCGGCCATGAGCAAGGCGCTGTTGTCGCCTGCGACACCTTTGCTGCCGATCGGCCTTGATTGTCGTTGATCACGCCGCGCGGCGCGCACTCAGTGCCAGCCACGCGGCAGCCGTGGTGCAGGCGTCACCCAGCGCGCTGTGGCGGCCAAGCGCCGGCACATTCAACGCGTCCAGTAGGGTGTCAAACCGCAAGTCCAGATCGCCGGTTGGTCGTGCGTGGCGCAGCCACGCTGCATAGGCGCGTGCCAGATCCAGACGCGCGTTGGGCAGGGCAAAACCGGTGATCGCCGGCACATGGCGGTTGAGCATGGCGCAATCAAAACCGATGTTGTAGCCCAGCAGCGGCCGGTTGCCGAGCCAATGCAGTAACGCCCGCACCGCGTCACGTGGCGGCAGTGCATCGGCCACTTCAGACGGACGCAGGCGATGATGGCGGATCGATTCGATATCGAAGTCGCGTCCTGGCGCAACCAGACCGGTGAATCGCTCGGATACGCGCACCACGCCGCCACGGATCGGCACCGCCGCGATGCTCAATATCTCGTCGCGGCGCGGGTCCAGGCCAGTGGTTTCCAGATCGATCGAAACCACGTCGTCACCGTGATACGGCGCCAGCAGACCAGCCCAAGGCTGCTGCCGATGGCGCCAGCGCAGGTAGTGGCGGCGTATTGCGTTCATTCGCGCAGTGCGAACGTTTCGCGGATGTGGTCCTTGAAGGCATTGACTACGCCCAGTGCATCGCGCAGCAATTCACGGTCGAGCCGGCGCAATATGCGCACATCGACAAAGTTGCTGGCTGGCTGGCCGGCGCTCAGATCAGCCAGTTGCTGGCCCAATCGCAGCCGCATGAACACCGCCAGTGCCTGTTGCAGGTCGCGGCCGAGTTCGCGCGACAATGCGCCGGCATCGATCAATGCCTGCGCCCGGTCGAAGCTGTTGTTGTGGCTGATGCGATGCCGCAGGGCCAGCGTGCGCAAGCCATGCACGATCGGAAATACCGCGCCCTTTTTCAGGTCGGTGCCGCGCGCGTCGCCGCGCACCTTGCCGAACAACGTCAGGGGGGTGGAAAAATCCAGGGTTGCCCGCGCCAACTGGCGCAGGGCAATGTCGTCGCGGCCAATCCCGAGCAATGCGTGTTTCACCGGTACAAACAGGTCGGCATTGCCGGCCAGTGGGCGTGCATCAAGGGCAATCGCGAGATCGAGCATGCCGTCGCCGCTTGCATCGGATTGCCAGCCGGCAATACGGCGTTGCCAATCGCACTGACGCATGCGCCAATGCGGGTTGCTGACCATCACCTTGCCCGGGCACGGCGGGTAACCCACTTCGGCCAGGGTCGCGGAAAAGTGCGCCACGGCCGCGTCGATGCCCGGCCAGTCGAGATCGTCGGCAAGCACCAGCGCGTTGTCCTGGTCGGTCTTCAGGATTTGTTCGCGCCGGCCTTCGCTGCCGAGCACCAGCAGACAAACATGCTGGCGCAAATGCGCCGGAACCACGAACTGAAAAATCTTCGCCATCACTCGGCGGTTGAGGGCGCTGACCAATTCGGTCAGATAACTCATCTTGGCGCCTTGTGCGTGCAGGGTGCGCACCAGCTCGGTCATGCCCTGCGCCGCCTGTGCAATCTCGTGCAGCGAATTGGCGCGCGCCAGGCGCAAGCTGATCAGGTGTGAGGTGCTGGCGTAATGCGCCAGTACCTCGGCCATGCCGAGGCTGCCGACATAGTGTTCGCCAGACCGCACAACCACGCGTTCGATGTGTCGTTCGGTCATGGTAACCAGCGCCTGAAACAACACTTCGTCGCTGCGTACACTGATTACTGGGCGGCTCGCCAGTAGCGAAATCGGCGCGTCCACCGCATAGCCCTTCAGGGTGAGTGCTTCGAGCAGGTCGGTGCGGGTGACGATACCCGGCTCTGGGCCATCGCACACCAGCAGGCAATCAATGCGATCGGCTTTCAACCGCGCACTGGCGGCGATGATCGAGGTGCGTCCCGGCACCTGCGCCAGCGGTGCCAATTGTGCATCGCGCACGCGGGTGAGCATCAGTTGATTGAGTTCCGAACCCTGATGTTGCGTGGCGGCGAGATGACGCTTGGCGGTCAAGCCCTCGCTGAAGTAGGCGGCAAAACGCGGGTTGTTGGCGAGCAACTGCTGAAACGTGGCCGCTGGGATCAAAAAACACAGCAGGTCTTCGCCAGCGACATAGGTGTGGCGAGCGCGCCCGGCGATCACGGCAAAGCTGCCAAACAGATCGCCAGCGGCATAATCGGCAAAGCGGCGTTCACCGCCGACCGTCGGGTCGAGGGCATGAACATGGCCCTTGCACAGCACATACACGTGTGCGGATGGCTTTCCGGCCTCGATCAGCCGTGTCTTCGCTGGATAAAATCCCATGTCCACCGCGCGTTGCAACTGCTCGCGCGAACTGGCGTCGAGCAAGTCGAACGGTGGCGTAGTCAGGTCGAGGCCGGGAACCGGTTCCATCGCCACAGGCTGCCACGCCTGGACGCTCGCGTCATCTCGACTTTCGCCGTATGCCGGCAGGCGCGTGCGGATGTAGGATCATGGCCGGGCGGCGATGTGCGGCGAGCAACCGGGAGAGGGGCGTGATTGCGGGCTGGATCCTGATGGTTGTATCGGTGGCATATGTCGGCCTGTTGTTCGGCGTGGCCTGGTTTGGCGATCGCAAGCCGCTGTACCCGCAACACCACTGGCTAAGGCCGCTGGTCTACAGTCTGGCGCTGGCGGTGTATTGCTCGTCATGGACGTTCTACGGTGCGGTGGGCACCGCTGCCAACGATGCGCTGGCGTTCGTGCCGATCTATCTTGGGCCGATCCTGTTGATGCTGTTTGCCTGGCGGGTGCTGGAGCGCATGGCGCTGGTGGCGCGCGAGCAGAATATCGTTTCGATCGCCGATTTCATCTCCTCGCGTTATGGCCGCGCGCCGCATCTGGCGGCGCTGGTCAGCCTGATCGCACTGGTGGCGGCGGTGCCTTATCTGGCGCTGCAATTCAAGGCCGTGGCAATGAGTGTGGATGTGCTGATCGGCACCAGCGACAGCCAGGTCGGCCTGCGCTCGGTTCTGGCCGACCCGGCACTTTACGTGGCACTGATGCTGGCGCTGTTTTCGATTCTGTTTGGTACCCGCCGCATCGATGCTACCGAGCACCATCACGGCATGATGTTGGCGATTGCGCTGGAATCGTTGGTCAAGTTGCTGGTGTTCGTGGCGATCGGTGTTTTTGCGATTACCCGGCTGCCGGGTGCTGGCGATTTTGCAACGCGGGCGATTGGCGCATTGCATACCTTCGCGTCGGCGGAGATGCCACGCGGATTCGTCGCGCAGACGCTGCTCGCGTTTACCGCCATCATTTGCCTGCCACGGCAGTTTCAGGTGGCGGTGGTGGAGTGCGAGGAACCCAGCGATGTGCGTCGTGCGCGCTGGTTGTTTATCGGTTATCTGGTGTTGATTTGCCTGATGGTGCCGGCGATCACCCTGGCTGGGCAGGCGGTGCTTGGGGAGACGGCCACGTTGGGCGACAGCGTGGTGTTGGCATTGCCGATGGCTGAGGGCTTCCGCGGCCTTGCGCTGGCGGTCTTTGTCGGCGGGCTGTCGGCGGCCACCGGTATGGTGATCGTTGCCAGCGTCGCACTGGCAACCATGGTCAGCAACGATCTGGTGATGCCGCTGTTGTTGCGTTCGGCGCGTCTGCGGCCAAGCAGTCAGCGCAACTTTGGCCGGCTGGTGTTGATGGTACGGCGGGTCATCATTCTGGTTTTGGCATTGGTTGCCTACGGCTACCATCGCGCCACCGGCGGGGCCGGCAATCTGGCGGCATTTGGCTTGCTCGCTTTCGTTGCAGTGGCGCAGTTTGCGCCGGCCCTGATCGGCGCGCTGTATTGGCGTGGTGGCAGCCGCGCCGGTGTGGAAGCCGGCTTGATCGGCGGTTTTCTGGTGTGGGTCTATACCCTGGTGCTGCCGATGCTCACCCGCGCTGGCTGGTTCGCGCCGGAATGGCTGCAAACCGGGCCGTTCGGCGTCACCTGGCTGCGCCCGGAAGCATTGTTCGGGGTGATCGGTTGGGATGCGATTACCCATGGCACGTTTTGGTCGCTGCTGCTCAACATCGGTACGCTGTTCGTGGTTTCGGCGCGTTATCGCCCCAGCTTTGATGAGCAGATGCGGGCCACACCGTTTCTCGACCCATACGCGCGCCGGCCACCGCTGGCGTCGGCGAGCTGGCAAGGCAGGGTCAGCGGCGCCGATCTGCTGGCGCTGGCTGGCCGCATCGTGGGCGAGCGCAATGCCCGCCGCGCGTTTGCCGACAACGCCATCGCACAGGGCAAGGAACTGGTACTGCCGCACGCCGCCGATCGCGCGTTGGTGCAGTTCACCGAGCGCCTGCTCGCCGGTGCCATCGGTGCAGCGTCGGCGCGCCTGACGCTGACCTCGGCGCTGCGCGGGTCGGGCATGGAGCTGGGTGAGGTGGTGGCGATGTTGGATGAAGCCAGCCAGGAGTTGCGCTTCAACCGCGAGTTGCTGTCGACCACCATCGAAAACATTCCGCAGGCGGTCAGCGTGGTGGATCGTGATTTGCGGCTGGTGGCGTGGAACCGGCGCTACCAGGAGCTGTTCGAGTACCCTGCCGGCATGCTTTATGTAGGCCGTGCGGTGGCGGACCTGATTCGCTACAACGCCGAACGCGGCGAGCTGGGGCCCGGCGACATCGATGCGCAGGTCGAAAAGCGGGTCGCTTATCTGCGCCAGGGCTCGCCGCATGTGTCGGAGCGCGTGCGGCCAAACGGCCAGGTGATCGAGCTGCGCGGCCAGCCACTGCCGGCTGGTGGCTATGTCAGCACCTATACCGACATCACCGCCTACAAGCAGGTGGAACAGGCGCTGCGGGTGGCCAACGAGACGCTGGAAGCGCGGGTCGAACAGCGTACCCATGAGTTGGCCGATGCGCTTGCGGCGCAGGCACAGGCGCGTCAGGATGCTGATACCGCCAATGCATCCAAGACCCGCTTTCTGGCGGCATTGAGCCACGATGTGTTGCAACCACTCAATGCCGCGCGGTTGTTTGCCTCGGCACTGCGTGAGAGCGATGACAGCGCCGAACAGCATCGTCTCGCCGAGCGCGTGGATACCGCGCTGCGCGCAGCCGAGGATCTGCTCGACGGCTTGCTGGACATCTCGCGGCTCGATGCCGGCGCGCTTACCCCACAATGGCAGGCGGTGCCGCTGGACGCGCTGATGCACTCGGTGGCCGAGCAATATCAGCCCTTGGCGCAATCGCGCAATCTGGCGTTTCGCGTGCATCGTTGCGGCTTGGCCGTGCATGCCGATCGCCGGCTGCTGCGGCGAGTGATCCAGAACTTTGTCGCCAATGCCTTGCGCTACACGCCGTCGGGCCGTGTGGTGCTGGGCTGCCGGCGTCGCGGCAGCAAGCTGGACATCGAGGTATGGGACACCGGCCCGGGCATTCCGCCGCATCACCTGCGCCAGATTTTCGACGAGTTTTCGCGGCTCGACCAACCCTCGCCATGGGGCGAGCATGGCCTTGGCCTGGGATTGTCGATCTGCCAGCGGATTTCACGGGTGCTCGATGCGCCAATCCGGGTGCGCTCGCGCGCCGGCCATGGCAGCGTGTTCAGCATTCAGGTGGCGCGGGCGGCACGTACCGCAGTGCGTCCAGTGCCACGTGCGATGAGCGACCAGGGCCTTGCCGGGTTGCGGGTGCTGTGTCTGGATAATGATCGCGAGATTCTCGATGGCATGCAGGCATTGCTTGGTCGCTGGCGGGTTCAGGTGAAAACCATGGAAACCCTCGATGACGCCTTGGCCTGCGTCGCGTCTTTGCAGCCGCAGGTGCTGCTGGTGGATTACCACTTGCATGACCGTTGCGATGGCTTGGCCGCGCTCGATGCATTGCGAGCGGCTTGCGGCGACGCCACTGCCGGGGCCTTGCTTACCGCCGACGGCAGCGATGCCCTGAAGCTGCGGGCGCACCAGCACGGCTATGTGTTGCTGACCAAACCGATCAAGCCGGCAGTGCTGCGTGCATTCCTGGCCGCGCAGCAGCTTTGAACAGCGGTGCCGCGCGCATCACTCGAACGTGCCGGCATCGGTTGCGGGCCAGCGCACCGTGCTCGGATCGACCGCCAGACGCGCTGCCAGCAGCACCGCCTGGGTGCGGTTATTCGCGCCCAGCTTGCGCAAAATCGCGGTCATGTGCGCCTTGATGGTGGCCTCCGAGACATGCAGTTCGTAGGCGATCTGCTTGTTCAGCAAGCCGGTGCTGAGCATGCCCAATACCCGGAATTGCTGCGGCGTGAGTTCGCGCACACGCTGCGCAATCTGCGCTTCTTCGCTGTCGATGCGCGGTGCCTGGGCGACCTGCACTGGCGTCCAGGTGCCGCCAGCGAGCACCTCGGCGACAGCCTCGCGCATCTGCACGGAACCTGCCGACTTGGGGATGAAGCCGGCGGCGCCATGATCGAGCGCACGCCGGATGATGGCGGGCTCTTCGCGGGCGGAAACCACAATGACCGGCAATTGTGGCTGGTTGCCACGCAAGTGGATCAGCGTGCTGAAGCCATGCGAACCGGGCATGTTCAGATCGAGCAGCAACAGGTCTGCATTCGGATGGGCATCGGCGAGCGCCAGCAACGTTGCTGCGCTATCTGCTTCGATCAGCACGGCATCCGGCAGCAAACGCTGCACTGCACCGCGCAGGGCCTCGCGGAACAGCGGGTGATCGTCGGCGATCAGGATGGTGGCCATGCGCTGAGTATGCCGCAATTGCGGCGGCCAGTTGCAGCGACGCGATCACCCGCAGCGCAACAGATGGTGGCTATGGGTGGACTCGAACCACCGACCCCAGCATTATGAGTGCTGTGCTCTAACCGGCTGAGCTACATAGCCACGGGGAGCGAAGCTGCTCCGAGCGAGCCGGTAATTGTCCATGCGCCGGTGACTGGTGTCAATGTGGCCGCTCCTTTGCTTGTGCCGTGCGGCTGGTCGTGGCACAGTCGCGGACAATGAATTCGGAGTCGGTTCCATGATCGATCCCGACGGTTTTCGTCCAAATGTGGGTATCGTGCTGTTGCACGCCAGTGGCCAGGTGTTCTGGGCGCGGCGCTTGCAGCGCGATGGCTGGCAGTTTCCGCAGGGTGGCATGAACAGCGACGAGACGCCGCTGGAGGCCATGCACCGCGAACTGCACGAAGAAACCGGGCTGCAAGCGCATCAGGTCGATGTGCTCGGCGTCACCCCGGGCTGGCTGCGCTATCGCCTGCCGCGGCGTTGTTTGCGCTCCGGCAGCAAGCCATTGTGCATCGGTCAGAAGCAGGTTTGGTTCCTGTTGCGCATGCTCGGCGATGATCGCGACGTGCGGCTGGATGCAACCAGCAAGCCGGAGTTCGATTGCTGGCGCTGGGTGGACTTCTGGTACCCGCTGCAGCACGTGGTCAACTTCAAGCGTGAGGTTTACTGGAATGCCCTGCTGCATCTGGCGCCGGCCGCCGACGCCGCCGTGGCCGGCGCGGCGATCCTGACACGCAGGCCCGAACCGCCGATCCCAGCCGGCCCGCACGGCGCGCCGCGCGGAATGCATCGAGCGGTTTCCACTGCCCGCTATTGACAAGCGTTCGCATTCGCGTTCAAATGAAGCTGTCGGTTGTGGCAGGAGTTGTGCCGTGTACGTTTGTGTCTGCAATGGGGTCAGCGAACGCGATATCCAGCGCGCTGCATTGCTGGGCTGCTCGGATATGGCCGAATTGGGCGCACGCACCGGTTGCGCCGGTTCCTGCGGCTGTTGTGCGGCAATGGCATCGCAGGTGCTCAGCGACGCCGTCGCAGCGTTGCGCCAGCCACACAGCGAAGCCGCCTGACCGCCGCGCGCAGGCGTTGAGGTGTCACCACGTTGCAGCTTCGCTATAGTCGCCTTGCACAGGAGGCTTGCCCGCCCCGGGCAATGCGTGGCATGGGAGTGGCGTCATGAAAGGTGATGCGAAGGTCGTCGAGTTTCTCAACAAGGCGCTGTACAACGAGCTGGTCGCGATCAACCAGTATTTTCTGCACGCCAAGATGTTCGCCAACTGGGGCCTTAAGGCGCTGGCTGAGCACGAGCAGCACGAATCGATCGATGAGATGAAGCACGCCGATCGCTTGATCGAGCGTATTCTGTTTCTCGAAGGGTTGCCCAATTTGCAGAACTTGGGCAAGTTGCAGATTGGCGAGTCGCCCGAAGAGGCATTGCAGTGCGATTTGCGCCTGGAGCGCGAAGCGCTGCCGACCTTGCGCGAGGGTATCGCGTACTGCGAGTCGGTTGCCGATTATCCCAGCCGCGAATTGCTGGTTGCCATTCTGGAATCGGAAGAAGAGCACATCGACTGGATCGAAACCCAGCTCGATCTGATCGTGCGTCTGGGCCTGCCGTTTTACCTGCAAAGCAAGCTGTGAGTGCAACTGCCCTGATCGCGGATCAGGGCAGTACGCGCTCGCCGACGATCACCACATCGGCACCGCGTCGGGCAAACAGGCCGACGCTGACCACGCCGACAATTTGGTTGATGTCGGTCTCCAGCGCTACCGGGTCGTTGATGTGCAGGTGGTGCACATCGAGAATCCAGTTGCCGTTGTCGGTGAGCACGCCTTCGCGCCAAACCGGTTGACCACCACGCAGCGCCAGTTCGCGCGCGACGTGGCTGCGCGCCATCGGGATCACCTCAACCGGCAGCGGGAAGCGGCCCAGCACCGCCACCTGCTTGCCGGCATCGATGATGCACACGAAGCGCTTGCTGGCGGCGGCGATGATCTTTTCCCGCGTCAATGCCGCGCCGCCGCCCTTGATCAGGCGTTTGTGCGGATCGCACTCGTCGGCACCATCGACATACAGCGCCAGCGGGCCGACGGCGTTGAGGTCGAACACCGGGATGCCCAATTGTTTGAGCAATGCCGTGCTCTGCTCGGAACTCGATACCGCGCCTTCGATGCGATCGCGCATCGCGCCAAGACCACGGATGAAGTGGGCCACGGTCGATCCGGTGCCAACGCCGATGATGCTGCCTTCCTCGACAAACGCCAGTGCCTGCTCGGCCGCCTGGCGTTTTTGCGTGGCTGCGTCGGTCATCATGCGGTGTGCTCCAGAGAGAGAATGTGTTGATATTGCGCTGCCGTCACCGGCAGCACCGATAGCCGATTGCCACGCCGGATGAGGGCGAAGTCGCCCAGCGGTTCGGCCGCGGAGCGGATCGCATCGAGCGTGATTACCCGCTTGCAACGGCGCACAAAGCGGATGTCCACCAACAGCCAGCGTGGCGCCGAACGGGTCGATTTCGGATCGTAATAGGCGCTGTCGGGGTCGAATTGGGTGGGGTCGGGATACGCCGCACTAGCCACTTCGGCGATGCCGGCTACGCCCGGCTGTGCGCAGTTGGAATGATAAAAAAGCACTGGGTCGCCCACGCGCATGGCATCGCGCATGAAGTTGCGCGCCTGATAATTGCGCACGCCGGTCCACGGTTCGTGGGTAACCTCGGCCAGAGCGTCGATCGAAAACTCATCGGGCTCGGATTTCATCAGCCACATGCCAGCCATGCTGCCTGTTGCTCCTCGTTGGGCGCTTGCGCTCAGCGCAGTCGGGTGAAGCCGCGTTCGGTAACCACGGCGTCCAGCGGCACATCCCAGGCTTGCGCGGTCAGCGCCTCGACCTGCTGAAAGGCATAGCCGACGCCGATCAACGCCGGCGCGCTCTGGCCGTGCAAGCGAAACGCGAAGCTGCGATCGTACCAGCCGCCACCCATGCCCAGACGATTGCCGTTGATGTCGAAAGCCAGCATCGGCAACAACACCACGTCCAGTTGTTCGGGCGCTAGGCAATCGGCGAGCGCGATGTCGGGCTCGGGAACGCCGTACCGGTTGGGCAGCAGCTCCACCGTGGCCGACCATGGCGCAAACCGCAACTGGCCCTCGGCCGCAAGGCGCGGCAACAGGTAGCGTGCGGGCGCAATGAGCCGGGTGGCAACCGCGTGCAACGGCAACTCGCCGCCGACCGCCCAGTAACCGGCGACAAGACGTGCACCATCCAGCACCTGGCTGTCGAACAGGTGCGTGGCAACCGCCTGCGCGCTGCGCACCCGCTGCGTTGCCGAGAGGCCTGCGCGGCGGGCCTTCATGGTGGCTCTGAGTGTGCTGTGCGGGTGCACTGAAGAAACATCCTCCGCCATGCCGGTGCATGCGAACGACCTTGATCCGAAGGATCAGGTGGGAGCGCGTCCAGACCTTCAGGCTTTCCGCAACGGGGCGGACATGCACACAGGGCTGGGGCGACGCCCCCGGGGTCGCGTATTAAGGGTCAAGGCAAATGTTAGCGCACGCTGCCGAACACGGCAGAGGATGCCCGTGCAGTATAGCCTTTGCCGATGCTCGTTATGGAAGCGGCAATCAAATCGTCATTGCGAGCGACCTGTTCAGGTGTCTGGAACTGCACACGGACCATGAACCCCGCAGGCGGAGCGTAAGTCTTTTTATCCGCAAAGGACGCAAAAAACGCGAAGGAAAGCGCCAGAAAATCCAAGACACGTTGTCGTAGCACCATGATGCGGTGGGATGAAACGGAAAAGCGGAGCGGTAGCGCAGGGATGCGCGGGCCAAGTGCGATAACGCGCCGTAGAGCAC